>CATLHC010000024.1 GCA_949948775.1 uncultured Oscillospiraceae bacterium | reverse complement strand
GGTCAAAATTAACGACCCCAATGACGCCACCGCCCTGGGCATCGGCATGGTCCATCAGCATTTTAAGCTCATTGAGGTGTTCACGGTGCTGGACAACATCATTCTGGGGGCGGAGACCACCAAAATGGGCTTTCTTCAAAAGAAGGAGGCCCGGGCCAAGGTGGAGGCCCTGTCCCAGCGCTACGGCCTGAAGGTGGATTTGGACGCCAAGGTGGAGGATATCACCGTGGGGATGCAGCAGCGGGTGGAGATTCTGAAAATGCTCTACCGGGACAACGAGATCCTCATCTTTGACGAACCCACCGCCGTGTTGACGCCTCAGGAGATCGACGAGCTGATGGCCACCATGAAGGAGTTTGCCAAGGAGGGTAAGTCCATCCTGTTCATCTCCCATAAGCTCAACGAGATCATGGCGGTGTCCGACCGGGTGACGGTGCTGCGCAAGGGCAAATATATCGGCACCGTGGATACCAAGGACACGGACAAGCAATCCCTGTCCAACATGATGGTGGGCCGCCCGGTGCAGCTGGAGGTGAGCAAAGCCCCCGCCCAGCCGGGCGCGCCGGTACTGGAGGTGCGGGACCTGTGCGTCCCCTCCAGGGGACACAAGAAAAACGCGGTGAACCACGTCTCGTTCCAAGCCAGGGCGGGGGAGATCTTGTGCATCGCCGGCATCGACGGAAACGGCCAGACCGAGTTGGTCTACGGCTTAACGGGGCTGGAAAAGAGCTCCGGCGGCACCGTCACCCTGTGCGGGGAGGATATTTCCCACGTATCCATTAAGCACCGGGGGAGGAATATGAGCCACATCCCCGAGGACCGGCACAAGCACGGGCTGGTGCTGGATTTCACCCTGGAACAGAATCTAGTGCTCCAGCGCTTTAATGAGAAGCAGTTCCAGACCCACGGGTTTATTAACCGGGGAGCGGTGCGGGGGTACGCCCAGCAGCTCATTGAGCAGTACGACGTGCGCTCCGGTCAGGGCCCGGTGACCACCGCCCGGTCCATGTCCGGCGGCAACCAGCAGAAGGCCATCATAGCCCGGGAAGTGGACCGGGAGAAGCCTCTGATCGTGGCCGTCCAGCCTACCCGGGGCCTGGATGTGGGCGCCATCGAGTATATCCATAGCCAGCTGGTGGCAGAGCGGGACAAGGGCCGCGCCGTGCTGCTGGTAAGCTTGGAGCTGGACGAGGTGATGAGTCTTTCTGACCGCATCTTGGTAATGTATGAGGGTGAGATCGTCGGTGAGCTGGACCCCAAGCAGACCACCGTACAGGAGCTGGGCCTTTACATGGCCGGGGCTAAGCGGATGGATAGGAACGGAAAGGAGGAGATGGGAGCATGAGTATAAAATATCCAAATCTCTTCCAGATCTACACCGGAGAGGGGGATGGGGACGCATGAAAAATCAGGGGAAAACTCTGCTGCAGAGGGAAGGAACCAAGGCGGTGCTGGCGTCTCTGATCTCCATTGTAATCGGTCTTGCCGTGGGCAGTATTCTTGTCCTGGTGGTGGGCTTGTGCAGCGAGAGTATAAGTCTGGCCGGCATCTGGGACGGCATTCGGTTGATTTTTGCCGGTCTGTTCAGCAGTAAGGTGGATGGCCAAATTGTGTGGGGATTCAATCCCGTGAATTTTGGCAATATGCTCTTCCGGGCTACCCCGCTGATTCTCACCGGTCTGTCCGTGGCGGTGGCCTTCAAAACAGGCCTGTTCAACATCGGCGCGCCGGGCCAGTACCTGATGGGCACCATGGCCACCCTGGCCATCGCTCTGGGCATTCCCTCCGCCGCCTTGCCCGGCCCCGTCATTTGGCTGCTGGCCTTTTTGGGGGGAGCGTTGGCGGGAGCCCTGTGGGGCTGCATCCCCGGTATGGTGAAGGCGTTTCTCAATATCAACGAAGTGCTGGCCTGTATCATGACCAACTGGATCGCCGCCAATCTTGTGACCTGGTTTTTCGACGCCACCAAAGTGTTCCAAAACACGGTGGAGAACACGAAGAGCGACAATATCTACAAGACCATCTATGGCCGGACCATGGTGGATGGGGCTTGGACCTATGTGGAGGGAAACGGCGTTCAGACGGCCAAGCTGGGGCTGGATAAGATTTTTCCGGGTTCCCAGGTCAACGCGGGTATCCTGGTCGCGGTTGTCATCGGTATCGGTGTTTACATCCTGATGACCAAGACCACCCTGGGCTATCAGCTCAAGGCCTGCGGCGCCAACCGCCACGCCGCCCATTACGCCGGGATCAACGACAAGCGGAACATTGTGCTGTCCATGGCCATCGCCGGGGCGCTGTCCGGGGCGGGCGCGGCGCTGTACTGGCTGGCGGGCAATACGGAGTTCGCCTGGCAGACCTATCAGTCCCTGCCCGCCGCCGGCTTCAACGGCATTCCTGTGGCCCTGCTGGCGGCCAACCACCCCATCGGCGTGATTTTCACTGGCTGCTTTATGTCCATGCTGAGCATCGTGGGCCTTCAGCTCACCAACCTGACCGCGTACAACGAATACATCACCGATGTAATCATCTCCGTCATCGTCTACCTCAGCGCCTTCTCCCTGCTGATCAAGATGTTATTGAGCGCCCGCAAAAAGGACAAACCGGCGGCGACCGCGCCGGACAGTCCCAGGGAGGATGAGCCGGCGGAACAGGCTTCCGCTGAGAAAGGAGGGGAGCAGGCATGACGTTCCTGATCCAACAGACCCTGCTTTACGCCGTTCCCCTGATGATCGTGGCGCTGGCTGGCGTGTTTGCCGAGCGCAGCGGCATCATCAATCTGGCGCTGGAGGGCATCATGATCTTCGGCGCCTTCGTGGGAGTCCTTTTCGTAAACGTCATGCAGGGCGTCTCCTTCTTCAGCGACGCCTATGCCGCTAAGAACTGGCTGGCCCTCCAGGGGTTGGAGCTGCTGGCCATGCTGGTGACGGCGGTGATGGGGGCTGTGTTCTCCCTGTTGCTGTCCTTCGCCTCGGTGAATCTGAAGGCGGACCAGACCATCGGCGGCACGGCGCTGAACCTGATGGCTCCGGCCCTGGTCCTGTTCTTTATCCGTATCATCGCCAACCAGAACTCACTGGGAATGGCGGACGGTAGCGACGCCGCCAGTTGGTTTATGCTCAAAAAGAGCACCTTTGGCATCGACCGCAAAACCGATTTGGGCTTTCTCGGAGAGACTTTTATCAACAAAGTGTACCTGGCCACCTATGTATGCATCATCCTGTATGTGATTCTGTCGGTCCTGCTCTATAAGACCAAGTTTGGCCTGCGGCTGCGCTCTTGCGGTGAAAATCCCCAAGCCGCCGACTCTCTGGGCATCAACGTATATAAAATGCGGTATGCGGGCACCACCATCTCCGGCGCCCTTGCGGGTATGGGTGGCTTTGTCTACGCCTTGACCACCGCCAACTGCACTTCCACTGGCGATGTGGCCGGCTTCGGCTTTCTAGCCCTGGCCGTCATGATCTTCGGCAACTGGAAGCCGCTGAATATCGCTGGGGCTGCTCTGCTGTTCGGTCTGTTCAAATGTATCGCCGCCTCCTACACCAGCATTGACATCAATGGCGACGGGGTGTGTATGCTGGCCACTATGCCCATCAGCTCTCATGTATATCGGATGCTGCCCTATGTGATTACGCTGGTGGTGCTGGCTTTTACCTCCCAAAAGTCCCGGGCCCCAAAGGCGGAGGGTGTGCCCTACGACAAAGGACAGCGCTGAGAGAGCCAATTCTACGCAAGCCTTTTCCACTATATAAAACGGCCTGCCGGAGCCATCCGGCAGGCCGTTTTATATAAGGCGAAGGCAAGGTTCAGCGCTTGGCGCGGAAAGACTTCAGGGCGTCCTTGCGGCGGAGCAGCTCCTCCTTTGCCAAGGCGGCGGCGGCCAGGATATCCTCATGGCTGACTGAGTAGCGATATCCGGCCCTCATGGTGCTATAGGCGTTGCGGAAACGGCGGGTATACTTTTCCAACTGAGCGATTTGATCGCTGTACCGCTCACGCAGGGCTGCGGCACTGTCCTCCAGCTTGTCGCCCAGCTCCGCCTTGCCCAAGGCCACTTGAAGCTGGAGCTCCTGTCCCAATTGAGCGACACTTTCCACATGCATGGCGACCAGCACGAGGTTCCGGATGGTGAGGGTCGCGTCCACGGCCAGCAGCGCCAAGAACGCGCCGCACAGCATAAATTCCAGCCACACAGGGATATCTTCCATCAGAGACTGGATGGGCGGGTGGATGAAAAAGATCACGATATAGGACAGCACGCCCCAGGTCAGGGCCACCCACAGGCACACCCGGCCCTTTAGGTTGAAACGATATTGGGAGTAATCCCAGTATTTTACGTGGGTGGTAACCTCCAGCACCCATCCCACAAAATACTCCCAGGAGGTCATGACCACCACGGCCACAACATAAAAAAGAACCAGGTTTTTTTTCAGCGGAGTAAAGAATAGAATCATCAGCGTCACTCCTCCGCCGTATATGGGGCAGATTGGGCCGTAAAGAAATCCTCTCGGCACCAGCCGCCGTTCCATAATGGAGCAGTAGCAGGTCTCCATTACCCAGCCCAAAAAGGAATATAGGATGAAATAGAGAAAGAGCTTAGAGATTGGAAAGCCCATAAAGCTCAACAGCGTTCCCTCCCATCGTCATTGGTGAGCAGGAGCCCCAGCAGACCATTATAAATATGGTCCGGGTGGTCCAAAAAACGGTCGGCGATGCGCTGTGCATCTTCCTGGGTGGGGGCCAGCAGCGTTAGGGAAAGCAGGCTGCCCTGATCATCGTCCATGGACAGGCACACGTCAAAGCCCTGGCGCTGTTCTTTTACCTGGGCGCGTACCTGGGCTTTGCGCTTCAGCGCCTGGTTCAGCGGGTTCAGCCGCCTGTCGCAACGCTGGCGGATCACAGGGGAGAGGCTGCTCTCTCCGGCAGCGCAGGCCCTGCGCCCCTTTTCGGTGATGGTATAGAATTCTCCCCGCTGTTCCAGATGGCCGCTGTCCGTCAACTCGGACACAGCTTCGGCGAATTGGAAATAATCCACGCCGCTGTCGCACATGGACAGGTCGGTCAGAGTCGCAAAGTCGATGGGAGCCGCCGCCCGATCCAGGATATAGAGCACCAACAGCTTGGTGTCCAATTTGTCGTGGATAAATCCGGCCATGAGCGCGGCCTCCTTCTGCCTGTCAGATACTATGAGATATTATAGCGAATCGGCGGGGAAATGGCAAGGGGAGATTTGACGGCTCAGCCTCGGGTGACCAGGGCCTGATAGAGCTGAACCATGTAGGCCCAGGTGGCCCGGTTCAGAGTGCCGGTGACGGGCAGTCCGGACAGGCGCTGAACCTCCCGAATATTCTGATAAGTCTCTCCGTCGTTGCAGCAGTTCATTGGGCAGGGCTTGAAGTTGCTCATTACTTTGGTGAGTGAGTCGAACATGGCCTGGACAATGCGCAGTACCTCGCACTCCTGGCCCTCCACGGCGGTGTAGGTTCCGCAGGGCAGCACGTTGAGGGCGGGAGGGAAGCCGTACATCAGTTCCACATGAGAATAGGCGTTTCGGATGGCGTCCCAGGTGGTCAAGTCCACCACGCCGGTGACAGGCAGGCCGTTTTCCCGCTGGAACACCATAACGGCCTCCAGGGTGCGCTCACCGAAGATTCCGTCCACCGCCAGACGGGTGAGGATATCGTTGTGGATGGCCAGCTGATTGAGCATGTATTGGAGGGAACGGATGGGCTGGCTGTTTTGGCGGGCCTCAATGGGTTCAAGCGGGGTGATATTCGCGGGTGCGTTGGCGTTCATAGCAGTTTCCCTTCCTTTCACGAGTCCGTGTTTCCATAGCTGAGGTCGTAGCCGGGGAACTGGCCCGACATGACCCTCTGCTCAATCTGCTGGGGGGTGGTGGGCAGTCCTGCCCCGGCCAGGGCTGTGCGGGCGATGCCCAAATACTCGTTATAGATTCCCTGCCAGGTGGCCTGGTCCACCACGCCGGTGACGGGCAGACCCAAGCGGCGCTGAACGATGTTGACGGCCTGGGCGGTCTGAGGACCGAAGATGCCGTCGATGGCCAACACGGGTACGGCGGGGGAGAACTTGCCAACGATGGAGATGAAATATTGAAGGGCGGATACGGCCACCCCGGTGCTGCCCTCCCGAAGCGTGACGCCGGGAGCGGGACCCTGGACCTGGGTGAAAGGCTGGCCCTCGCTAATCAGTTCGGCCAAATTGGCCACCGCCACGTAGAGGGACACCAGCTTATACCAGGTGCCCTGACCCACGATGCCGTCGGGTGTGAGGTTGAAAATGCTCTGGAACCGCTTTACTGACTCCTCGGTTTTGGATCCGAATACGCCGTCTATGGAACTGATCCGGGGGATAGCGGGGTAGTTGCGGGAGATGCGGTTGAGCATGACTTGGAGCACCGTGACGTAGTTGCCGGAGGAGCCTCTTTGCAGAGGATAGCCGGGATAGGAGTATTGGATGTCACGGATCGGGGCGTTGGACACCAGTTCAATGTCATTCCCGTAGTAGTGGCGCAGGATATCCATGGTGCTCATACCTTGGCGGGCCAGTGCCTCGCTTCCCCACTGAGACAGGCCGTCGCAGGTAACAGTGGTGCCGTTGCAGAACTTCGCGGCCAGGGGTTCCACAAAACCCTTGCGGCGAATGTAGGTGGTGAAAAGTTCATCCACCAGATGATCCACATTTTCAAAGGTGCTTCGTCCTTTAATAAATTTTTGGTCGTTCATGGTAGAGCCGGTGATGTCGAAATCATAGCCCCGGCTGGGGTAATATTCGGTGTATACCCGGTTGAGGGCGAACGAGATCTGGGCCAGAATGTTTGCCCGGAGGGTAGCTTCCGGCCAGGTGGGATAAATCTCACTGGAGGCCACGTTTTTGACGTAGTCAGAGAAGGGGACCGTCACGTTTTCCGCCCACTGGTTGGCAGGTCCGGTGTGGACAGTGATGGTTTGGGGTATGTAGGGCGTGACTGTGATAGGCATGGGGACCTCCTTATTTGACGCCGCAGCTCACAGGGGCTGGGGGGTGACCACTACCGGGGCGGCGTTGGTATTGTCTCCGGCAGGCTGAGGCAGGGGGACCAGGGGAACATTCTGCACTGTCTCCACCCCGGGGAACACCTGGAGCTTTTCAAAGGCGGCCAGGTAGTAGTCCGGATGCTCCACCACCAGGGAGTAGTCGGAAAAGGGAGTGGCCTGCCCAGGACTTTCACTCAGACCCTTGTCGGGGGCCTCCAGCTTGATGGGCTTAGTACCGCCGCTCTCGTCGGTGTTCTGGATGGAAAATACTTTGCGGCGGCCATCCACACTGGGGCTGGAGATGATAACGGTGGCGCCGGAGACGGGCAGCTGGGCGTTGGAAGTAAAGACGCGCACAACAAGGGAACCGGTTTGAGGCATAGACAACTCCTCCTTGATTGATATAAGACAGTCTATGCATGGACATGGAAAATTATGAATTAGCCATCAATCAAATTGACAAATAAGCTGGTATGGAGTAAAATAAATAGAAAAAATTTAGGCAAGGAACGATTGCGTCATGAAGAAAAACAAAATATCCTCTGCGGTCATTCGCCGGCTGCCGCGATATTACCGGCATCTGGACGAGCTGCTCCGCGCGGGAACGGTGCGTATTTCCTCCAGCTCGCTGGCAAAATCTATGGGGCTGACTGCCTCTCAGATCCGGCAGGACCTGTCCTGCTTTGGTGGTTTTGGACAGCAGGGATACGGCTATAATGTGGAACGGCTTCGGGCGGAGGTTGCGGACATTTTGGGCATGAATCGGAACCACACGGTGGCGATTTTGGGCGCGGGAAACTTGGGTCGGGCGCTGATGGAGAACTTTCCCTTCAAATCAAACGGGTTTCGCCTGGTTGCGGCCTTTGATGTGGATCCGGAGCTGGTGGGCAGTGAACTGAGCGGGACGCCCGTCTATCATGTGAATACGCTGGAGGAGTATTTGAAGGATAACGCGGTGAGCGTGTGTGTGCTCACAGTTCCTGCGGGGGTGGCGGTCCAGACTGCCCGGCGGGTCGCTGAATGCGGCGTGACAGGTATTTGGAACTTCACCAATGTGGAGCTTCCCCAACAGGATATGCCCGGTGTTCAAATCGAGGACGTTCATTTTGCAGACAGTTTACTTACCTTGAGCTATATGATTTCTGAGGAGGGACTATGAAGAAGCTTGTGACCGGGATGCTGGTGTTGACCGCCTTGATGGGATGTGTGTTAGTGGTATTTTCAGCCAGTCAAGCTGAGACATTGGTCTCCCGCAGCTATCTATCCGGGATATTTTGGAGCGATTTAAGAGCCACGGTGAAACAGGAAGTAGACCGGGATACGAGCGCTTTCTATACGGAGGCTGCGGCTCAGGCTGAGCAGGTAAGGGGGTCCTCCGGCTCTTTTGCCGCCCAGACCGGGGTCAGCGGAGACATGGTCACTGGATCCGTCGGTTCCGGACTGATTTGGACGTCAGGGAATGGCGTCGTGCGTAGCGGGACACTGGTGGACGCCACTGTGGGCAGTGAAGTGGCTGTGGGCGGGGCGCTCAGTGTGGGTCACCGCTATCTGGCGGGGACAGATGTTGCGCTGATGGTGGCATCTGGCGCCGCACAGTGGATGGCGGAGGGGAAGTGGAGCACTGCGGCAGGTGATCCGACGCGGTTGCCCTTTACTGATGTGGATCAAAATGCCTGGTACCACGACGATGTAGTTTATGTGTACCGGAATGGGCTGTTCAACGGGGAAAGCCCCACTGCGTTTGAGCCGGGAAATAAGATGCAGCGCTGTATGATGACCACGGTGCTTCACCGGCTGGCGGGAAAGCCTGCGGTAAGCTATTCCAGCATGTTCCGGGACATCCCGAATGGGCAGTGGTATACGGAAGGCACCATTTGGGCCGGTTCATTGGGCGTGGTGACCGGGGTGGAGGCAGGCCGATTTGACCCTTTCTCCAACGTGACCCGTCAGGAAATCGCTGTAATTCTTTACCGATATGCCGGACAGATGGGCTATGACACCAGTGTGACCGCTGCGCTGTCCGGATTTGGGGATGTGGGTTCAGTGGCCTCCTGGGGCAACCAGGCAATGTCCTGGGCCGTGGGTGCCGGCATCCTCAATGGAAGCGACGGGCTGCTGCAGCCCAACGGCGACGCCACCCGGGCAGAGGTGGCCGCTATGCTCCACCGTTTTGCCAGCTGGTCTGAACGGCAGTAACCACAGAGCGCCGGATGTGTATCATCCGGCGCCGACGGTTTCCACTGAAAAAATTTTGGAAAAAGGGAAAAAAACGCTTGCATTTTCCAGAGTGGTGTGGTATTATAGGTAAGCTTTAAGAAAGCATGCGGCTGTAGCTCAGCTGGATAGAGTGTTTGGCTACGAACCAAAAGGTCGGGGGTTCGAATCCCTTCAGCCGTACCAAAATAAAAGGACCGCTGTATGGCGGTCCTTTTATTTTGCTTTGGCGTGCTTATCTTAAAAAATACAAAAAATACCTGCTTTGAATGAACTCAACCGGCACATAATGAGTCTCGGGAGCATGAAGAAAAAGCAGGAGGCATAAAATGATGAAGCTGAAATATCTCGCTCTTTCCATGGCCTGTGTGATGGCTGTGGTATTAACAGGCTGTTCAGCCAACCGCGTGAAGAACAGCGCCGATCCTGTGGAGTCCAGCACCGGCGCGCTGTCTGATCACAATACGCAGAACAGCGCAGGAGTTGGCAACAACGCACAAAACAGTGCTGAAATAGGCGGCAGCGCTCAGAACAGCGCGGGGGTTGGCAGCGGCGCACAAAACAGCGCCGGCGTAAACAATGACGCCTTTGAGGGCGGCGGCGCCGGAGGCACCAATGACCGGGACAATAATGGTGTTCCGGACGGCGGCGCCAGCGGCGCTGTAGATGACATCGGTGATGCCGCAGGTGATCTGGCCCGGGGTGCGGGCAATGTGGCGCGGGACGTGGGAGATGCGATTGGCAACGCGGCCAACGATGTTGGCAGGGCTATGCGCTGAGTAAAACAGGGCGACCAGGAATACCTGGCCGCCCTCCTGCCTTTTTATTTTATTGGAGCGCAATCTGAAAGTTCCCGCAGAAGCGCTCCATCCGCAAATAGACGGAGCAGCGCTTAAACCGGCTTACATCGATGAGTACAGAGGCGTCCCGGCCCCAAGCGCCGGAGGCGGGGGAGAGGCTGGAGCCGTCCGGTCCTTTGACCTCATACTCTATCGTGCCGGAAGCAGCCTCGAACGCAATGACGAGCTTGGAGTATTTTCTAAAAACCACAAAATTTCGGTGCATGCAGCCGGATGTGTCCCAAAATTTTCCCTCCCAGCGAGTGGGCAGGCTGCAGGAGGCCCTGAATATGGAAAAACCTGCTCTGGGAACAAAAAAACCGAAACAGTAGAGGGCATAGCAAAGCGGAATGAGAATCAGAGCTAAAATCAGCATAATTTTCATGACAGTAGCCCCACCCCCGTCAAAGCTCCAGTCCGATGTACTTCTCCATGGTGTCCAGATGGCCGATGCCGCCGGGTTCTTCGCCCACCTTGTAAAATCCATGGGAGCGGTAAAACTTTTTGGCCCGCTCATTTTCCGGTGCGCAGCGCAAGCGCAGCACCTGCCGCCCCATGGACCGATATGTACATACCGCATGACCCAGCAACTGGACGCCCAACCCTTTGGAACGATACTCCGGCGCCATGTAAAAGAAGGGGACCCGCCCTGCCTGCTGTTCCGCATCCTGTGCCCAGTCCATCTGGAGCACACCTACGGGGGTGTCGCCCAACAGGGCCAGCAAAACACAGTTTTTATGGTAGGCGCTGTTTTCCTGGGCAATAGACAGAAATTTTTCTCCGTCAAAGCCTTCCATGGTGCCGTGACTGGCCTGCCAGCCCTCCTGCCGTGCGGCTAAATACCGTGCCTTCTCCTGAGGAAGAAGAAGCGGGCGGAAGCGCAGAGCGTTTTTCTCCATGCCTGAGATACCGTAGGCACTGCTGGCCTTGGGCAAAGGAGAGTTGCTTTCCAGGTGGCTGTCATCGTTGTAATAGACCACCTTAACCTGTCCGTGTTCCACCTCCAGCTTGGCGACGCCGGTATTGTTGGACAGGGGGAGCCGGCCCATCTCCTCCAGACTCAGCCCCAGCCAGACGGACAGCCCGCACTTGATGGCGCATCCATGGGAGGTCACCGCCACCGTCTGATTTGGGTGGGCGGCGGCAATGCGGTGGATGGCCTGATCCATCCGCCGTCGGACGGCGGGGAAGGTCTCGCTGCCCTCCACCTGCCAGCCGGGCCTGCAGGCCAAAAAGTCGGTGAGGCTGTCTCGATGGTCGTGGAGGAGCTGGCCCCAGGGCACATCTTCCCACACTCCAGCGCCGATCTCCCGCAGGGCAGGGTCCACCCGCAGGGTGAGTCCGCGGGGACGATAGATCGCCCCGGCGGTGGACATGGCCCGGTAGAGGTCGCTGGAATAAACCACGTCGAAATGGACGCCCTCAAACCGTTTTTCAAGAGCCTTGACCTGCTCCCGGCCCTTAAGGGTGAGCAGGCCGTTGTGCCAGCTGTGACAGCGGCGGTAGAGATTGCCCTCCGCTTGGCCGTGGCGAATGAGATAGATGGTGGTCATATTGCGTGTTCCTTCTTTCTTTACCAAGGCCGGATGCCGCCGGTGAGATCTCGGACAGCGCCCAGCCCCTGCCTTACCGCAAGCTGCGCCAAGCCGTCCCGCACCTTCAGCGGGGCGTAAGGGTCGTTAAACAGGGCGGTACCCACCGCCACGGCAGAGGCCCCCGCCAACATGAGCTGGGCGGCGTCCTCACCCTTGGATACGCCGCCCATACCCAGGATGGGCAGCTTGACGGCGGTTGCCGCCTCCCATACCATCCGCACGGCGACGGGTAGTACGGCGGGGCCGGACAGCCCGCCGGTGTTCATTTTGAGGATGGGGCGGCGGGTGTTGACATCGATGCGCATACCTCGCAGGGTGTTGATGAGGGACAGGGCGTCCGCGCCCCCGTCGGCCGCCGCCCGAGCAATCTCCGCAATGTCGGTGACATTGGGGGAGAGCTTCACCATCACCGGTACGGAGGCGTGACGCTTGGCCTCTCTGGTGACCTCGGCGGCTAGGTCGGGCCGGGTGCCGTAGGCCAGCCCTCCCGCTTTTACGTTGGGGCAGGAAATGTTGACCTCGATCATGTCCACCCCGGCCTCCGACAGCTTTTCGCACATGATACCGTACTCCTCTGGGGTGTTTCCGGAGATGTTGGCAATGATTTTTACATCGTATTGCCGCAGGAAGGGGAGCTCGTGCTCAATAAATGCGTCTACACCGGGGTTTTGCAGACCAACAGAGTTGAGAATGCCCATGGGGGTTTCCGCAATGCGGGGAGCCGGGTTGCCCTCACGGGGATAAAGTGTTAAGCCTTTACAACAAACGGCGCCCAATTCAGACAGGTCGAAAAACTGTCCATATTCCCGGCCAAAGCCGAAAGTGCCGGAGGCCACTACCACCGGATTTTTCAGGATGACTCCCGCTAAATCAACAGACATATCGACATAGCGGTCTTGGAACAGCGCAATAGAAGTGGTAGCCCCTCCAATGATTCCTTCAGTCTCGGGACGGGGCGTTTTCTTGTCAGGCATCCCAATCCACCTCCTCCGCATTGAATACCGGCCCGTCTTTGCAGACATGCTTCATGGTGCCGTCCTTCATGGGAATGGCGCACACTAAGCAAGCCCCTACGCCGCAGCCCATTCGCTCCTCCATGGACACCTGGCAGGGGACGCCAAACTCCGCCGCAATTTTTGCTATGCTTTTCAGCATGGGTTTGGGACCACAGGCCAGAATTCCCGTAAAGTTTTTATCCTTTACAAAAATATCCCGCACTTGGCCGTCTACAAAACCATGGCGGCCCAAGGTGCCGTCATCCGTGCAGATGTAGGTCTGTTCGCAGTTTTCCTCAAAGCGGGAGGTAACAGCAGGGAACGCCTTGTCTCTGGTGCGGAAGCCCAGTACCGCCACTTTAGACCACTTCGGGCTCTCGCCATACTCGATCAGCGGCGGCACGCCGATGCCGCCTCCCACCAGCAGATAGCGGCTGCCATCTGACACATTAAAGCCGTTGCCTAAGGGACCCAGCACATCCAGCTTGTCCCCAACCTTGCGCTGGGACAGCCACTTTGTGCCTTCACCCCGGACCTCGAAAATCAACGCGGCGGTGTCTTCCGGTTCGTCCCACTGGGTACGTGCTACCGAGATGGGGCGGCGGAGCAACTGACCATCGCCGCACTTAATGTGCAGAAACTGTCCGCCGCAAAGCCCGCGCTCAAATACCAGTTTGCCTACCTCCAGCACCATCCACCAGGTGTTGGCGTCAAGCTGCTCCATAGAGACGACTGTACAGATTTGTTGAACAGGCATGATTAACCCCCAATAGTTTAAAGTTCTTTTCTTTTTGCTTCTTTTTCTTTTCTTTCAAGAAAAGAAAAAGAAGGGCCTCACAAAATGGTGACGTACTGCTTAATCTCGTCCCGCATCTTTTCCGCCGCAGTCCGGGCGGCCTCCTGGTAGTCCGCGCCGTCCTTGCCGGTCTTCTGCCAGGCGCACATGATGGAACGGGAGGCGTTGACGATGGCCCCCCGGCCCAGCTCGTCGAAAGCGAAGCGCACGTCGGCGGCGGTGCCGCCCTGGGCCCCGTAGCCGGGGACCAGGAAGAAGGTCTTGTCAAGCCGGTAGCGCAGCTCCTTGAGGACGGAGGGGTGGGTGGCCCCGACCACGGCCCCCAGGGCCTGGTAGTGGTATTTACCTTCGGTGCCTTGGCCCCAGCGCTGGATCAGGTCGCCCATGACGGTGTACACCAGCCGGTCCCCGGCCACGATGTCCTGAAGCTCCACAGAGGAGGGATTGGAGGTCTTTGCCAGTACAAAGGCGCACTTATCCTGCTCTGCACAGTCCTTCAAGAAGGGCTTGATGGCGTCGGATCCCATATAGCCGTTGAGGGTGACACAGTCGGCGTCGAACACGGGGAAGGCGGTTTTACCCACCTGGGTAGTCCCCAGCCATGCCTCACTGTAGGCTGCGGCAGTGGTGCCGATATCCCCCCGCTTTACGTCGGCGATGACAAACAGTTCCTTGGATTTGGCGTAGGCCACGACCTGCTGCAACGCTTTCATGCCCCGCCAGCCCAGCATCTCAAAATAGGCGGACTGGGGTTTGACGGCGGGTACCACATCCGCCAGGGCGTCTATGAGTCCGCAGTCGAACTCCAGCACCGCCTCTGCGGCGGCCTCCAGGGTCTCGCCCAAGCGGTCGGTGTGCTTTTTCAAAATAAAGGGGGGGACGTATTCCACGCGGGCGTCCAGCCCGGCCACGGTGGGATTCTTTTTTTCCTTGATTTTCTCCTGAAGTACATCAAATGACATGGTTCAGCCCTCCTGATAGATGATCATTCCCCGGGAAATGGTGTATTTGACTTTCCCCCGCACAGTCCTGCCGTGGAAGGGGGTGTTGCGGCCCTTGGAGACAAACTGCTCTTTGTCGATGACCCACTCCCGATCCGGGTCGAAGAGGACAAGGTCGGCGTCCCGGCCCTCGCCCAGCGTTCCCTTGTCCAGTCCCAGCAGGGCGGCGGGGGAGGCGGTCATCAGCGCCAGCACTCGGCGCAGAGGCAGCAGTCCGGTGTGGTATAGCCCGGTGAGGGCCAGAGCCAGGGAGGTCTCCAACCCAACCATGCCGCTGGGAGCGTCGGGCAGGAGCTTGGCCTTTTCCTCCGCAGTATGGGGGGCGTGGTCGGTGACGATAGCGTCGATGGTTCCATCTGCCAAGCCCGCTCGAATGGCCTCCAGGTCCGCCTGTGTGCGCAGGGGCGGGTTGACCCGCGCCATGGCGCCTTGGCGAAGGACCTCTTCCTCCGTGAGCGTGAAATACTGGGGACAGGTCTCGCAGGTGACATGTACGCCCCGGGCCTTTGCCTGCCGCACAATGTCCACCCCCTTGGCGGTGGAGATGTGACAGACGTGGACATAGGCCCCGGTGTCCTCCGCCAGCATCACGTCCCGCATGATCTGCAATTCCTCTGCGATGGCGGGGCGGCCGGGGAGATCAAGCCTTTTAGACACCTCGCCCTCGTTGACGGCGTAATTTTGGACCATGTCCCTGTCCTCGCAGTGGTCCAACAGGGGGAGGCCCAGCGCCTTCGCCTCCTGCATGGCCCGCCGGAGCAGAGCCAGGTTTTGGATGGGAACGCCGTCATCGGTGAGAGCGGGGACACCTGCCGTTTTCAGGGCGGCAAAGTCGGTGAGCTGCTGTCCCTTTTGCCCAACGGTTACCGCCCCGGCAGGGAGGACGTTTATCCCCGTAGGAGCAGCCTTGCCGCAGACCAGCTTCACGATATCCGGGCAGTCTGTGGCGGGCCGAGTGTTGGGCATAGCCACCAGCGTGGTCACGCCGCCTCGGGCAGCGGCGGCGCAGCCGGTGGCCACCGTCTCCTTGGCCTCAAACCCCGGTTCCCGCAGGTGGACGTGCATGTCCACCAGGCCCGGAGCGGCGATTAAACCGGAGGCGTCCAGCACCTGCGCGGCGTCCGCCGTCAGGCCCTTACCCAGTCGGACAATTTTCCCGCCGTCGGTCAGAATGTCCAGCTTATCATCAATGCCGTGGGCGGGGTCTACGACTCGCCCGCCTCGAATCAAGAACTGCAATGAAACCACCCCCTGATCGGTTTGCATCAAATTCTTTTGTTCATTATATAGTATAAAAAGACGGAGCGCAACGGACAAAAAGAAAAGAAATCATCGCCCTATGGGCTCCGGGCTAGGGTAAGATGGACAAGAAAGGGCGGGACCCCTCTCGGAGTCCCGCCTCTGGTGCAAGTGAGCCTGTAAGCCGGGTTCTGTCATTTAAGACAGCCATCTATCTAGGCGCACCGTCGCCGGCGCGCTCCAGCCGCCCCCTGAACACGACCGGGCCGGTCTTATGTGTTCCCACGGCGTTGCTCCGGATAGAGTTTACAGCAATGGGCGCTTGGCACGCCATTGGGTGAGCTCTTACCTCGCCTTTCCACCCTTGCCGGCAGGTAACACCCGCCGGCGGTCTATTTCTGTTGCACTTTTCCTGGGGTCGCCCCCGGCGGGTGTTACCCGTTATCCTTGCCCTGCGGAGCCCGGACTTTCCTCACGGACGGCCTTTCGGCCTGGCCGCGCGGCTGTCCAGCGCACTTGCGATTTTGATTGTACTGCATCTTTAGGTGATTGTCAAATGGATTTGAATGGGGTATAATACCTTCGTATGCGAAATTTTCCATTTTGGGACAGAAGTTCAAAACCGATGATTTGGAGGTTCAGGTACAATGGAGTCGGCGTTGAAGGAATATTTTAACTCGTTAAAAGGGAAAAAAGTGGCGGTGATCGGCTTGGGCGTATCCAACCGGCCGCTGGTGGAGGGTCTGCTGGACGCGGGTGTAAAGGTGCTGGTGTGCGACAAACGCCGCCGCGAGGAGTTCAATGGGCTGATCGAGACGCTGGAGCGCCGTGGGATGACTGCTGCCCTGGGGCTGAGCTATCTGGACCGCCTGGACGGAGCGGACGTGATCTTCCGCACACCGGGACTGCGGCCCGACGTGCCTCAGATCGAAAGAGCGGTGGCCCGGGGGGCAAAGCTGACGTCGGAGATGGAGGCCTTTTTGGATCTGTGTCCATGCCGGATGATTGCGGTGACCGGTTCCGACGGCAAGACCACGACCACCACCATCATCGCGGGGCTTTTGAAAGCGGCAGGTTATCATACCTTCGTGGGGGGCAATATCGGCCGTCCGCTGCTGTGCCAAGTGGACGATATCCGGCCGGACGACATGGTGGTGTTGGAGCTGTCCTCCTTCCAGCTGATGACGGTGCGGCAGAGTCCCGGCATCGCGGTGGTCACCAATCTGGCGCCAAACCACTTGGATGTACACAAGGACATGGATGAGTATGTGAACGCCAAGCGGAACATTTTTGCCTATCAGGATTCCGGCGACCGGCTGGTGCTCAACGCGGACAATGAGATCACCGCGAGCTTTGCGGCCCAGGCCAGGGGAGCGGTCACACTGTTCAGCCGGAAGAAAGCGCTGGAGGGCGGCGTCTATTTAAAGGATAAGACCGTGTACTGCGCCGGGCGGCCGGTACTGAATCGTGACGACATCCTTCTCCCCGGCCTGCACAATTTGGAGAACTACATGGCGGCCATCGCGGCGGTGGATGGGTTGGTGCCCGATGAGGTGATTCGGGAGTATGCCCGCACCTTCGGCGGGGTGGAGCACCGCATCGAACTGGTGCGGGAGCTGGACGGAGTGCGGTACTACAACGACTCCATTGCCTCCAGTCCGAGCCGCACCATCGCCGGGCTGCGGTCCTTTGCCCAGAAGGTGATCCTTATCGCGGGAGGCTATGACAAACACATCCCCTACGACGTGCTGGGTCCGGAGATCGTGGAACATACCAAGACGCTGCTCCTGACCGGGGATACCGCCGAAAAAATCAAAGCGGCCGCGCTGGCCGCCCCTGATTACCGGCCAGGCCAGCCGGACATTTGCGGCTGTGTTGATTTGAAAGAGGCAGTGGAGCGCGCCCGCGCCGCGGCTGAGCCCGGGGATGTGGTCATCATGTCCCCGGCCAGCGCCTCTTTTGACCGGTTCAAAAACTTTGAGGAGCGGGGCAATTACTTCAAGGATTTGGTGAACGCTCTGCAATAAATTCGTAAGGAGCAGGAAGCCATGGAAATGATACGGATTTTGGAGCGGCTGTGCAGTCTGGGCGCGCCCTCCGGCTTTGAGCGCCCCGCTGTGCTGACGGCAAAGGAGCTGCTGGAGCCGCTGATGGACGAAGTGTGGATCGACCGGCTGGGCAGCCTTGTGGGCGTGCGCCGTTGCGGGAAGCCGGGGGCGAAAAAACTGCTTCTGGACGCCCACTTGGATGAGGTGGGGCTGGTAGTCACCGGACATAAAAACGGCTTTTTACGCTTCCAGGCCAACGGCGTGGATGTGCGCATGCTGCCCGACCGGGAGGTGACCATCCTTTCGGAGCCTCCTATGCTGGGCGTGGTGGCCTGCCTGCCGCCCCATGTGCTGTCTGCGGAGGAGCGGGAAAAGGCCCCGGAGCCGCAGGACCTGTTCATCGATGCCGGTCTGAGTCAGGAAGAGGCGGAGCGCCGTATTCCCGTGGGAACCCCCGTTGTGTACCGGGCGGGCTTCACCCGGCTGGGGGAGCGCCAGGTGTGCGCGAAGTCCCTGGATGATCGGGCGTGTTTTTCGGCCCTTCTTCGCACGGCGCAGCTGCTTCGGGACAAGGAGCTGGATGTGGACCTGTATGTTTTGGGCAGCGTCTGCGAGGAGCTTGGCGGCGCGGGGGCGAAGGTAGCCGCTCAAGCTATCGCGCCGGACTTTTGTGTGGCGGTGGACGTCACCCATGGCAGGACGCCGGACAGCCCCAAGGATGAGGCATTTGCCTTGGGCGGCGGTCCTGCGGTGGGGATCGGGCCTAATATGACCCGCTGGATGACCAAGCGGATGCTGGACAAGGCGGAAGCGCTTGGCATCGCCGTGCAGAAAGAGGTTATGGAGGGGAACACGGGCACCAATGGCTGGGGGATACAGATTGCCAATGAGGGCGTCGCCACCGCCGTTTTATCCGTGCCGCTGAAATATATGCACACCCCGGTGGAGGTGGTGGAGCTGAGCGACGTAGAGGGATGCGCCCAACTGCTGGCCGCCTTTGTGCGGGGCTTGGGAGAGGAGAGAACCAATTGTGATTGAGACATTGAAAACACTGTGCTCCCTCTCCGGAGTGTCCTCCCAAGAGGATCGGGTGCGGGACTATATCCGCCGGCGGGCGGAGCCCCATGCCGACAGTGTGCGCACGGACGCTTTGGGGAATCTCATCGTATTTAAGCGGGGAGCCAAGTCTACAGGGAATAAGCTGATGCTGTGCGCCCACATGGACGAGGTGGGGCTGATTGTGAAGTCGGTTACGGACGAGGGCTATTTAAAATTCGGCTGCGTGGGCGGCATTGACCGCCGCATCCTGCTGGGCAAGCAGGTGACGGTGGGGGAGAAGGCCGTCCCCGGCGTCATTGGACTGAAGGCGGTTCATCTGACCACCGCTGAGGAACGCAAAAAGACGCCGAAGCTCACCGAGCTGTATATTGATATTGGCGCAAAGGATAAGGAGGAGGCTCTGACTCAAGTGGAGCTGGGGGATGTATGCGCGTTTGTCAGCGACGCGGTGGAGTTTGGCGGCGGAATGCTGAAGGCCAAGGCCATCGACGACCGGGTGGGGTGCGCCGTGATGGTAAAGCTGCTGGAAGAGAACTTGCCCATGGACTGCACCTTCGTATTCACCGCCATGGAGGAGGTGGGGGCCAGAGGGGCGTTTGGCGCGGCTTTTGGCCTGACGCCGGAGTACGCGCTGGTGCTGGAGGGCACCACCGCCGCCGACACCCCGGCCCTGGAGCCGGACCGGCAGGTGTGCTGGCCGGGGAGAGGCCCTGTGCTGGCCTGGACGGATGCGGGTACCGTCTATGACCGGGGGCTGTTTGAGCTGCTGCGGGAGCTGGCGGAGAAAAACGCTCTGCCCTGGCAGATGAAGCACTATCTGTCCGGAGGAACCGACGCCCAGGCCATCCAGCGCACGAAGGCCGGCGTTCGGGTCACCGGGATTTCGGCGGCGGTGCGTTATCTCCACGCGCCCAGCGGTGTGTGCAGCATTTCGGACGTGGAGCAGATACTCGCTCTGGCTCGGCTGTTCATTCAGGCGATGGCAGAGCGCTGACAGGAGGCTTTTGACATGGATTTAATGCGGAATTTGACCCGTCTGGTGGGGGCCTTCGGCCCTTCCGGTTGTGAGAATCAGGTCTCACAGGTCATCGAAGAGCTGGCCGGGCCGTATGTGGATGAGATTTCCCGGGATACGCTCGGCAATTTGATCTGCCGCAAAAAGGGAAGCGGTACGAGGGTAATGCTCTCTGCCCATATGGACTCTATTGGCCTGGTAGCAACCCACATTGACGAGGCCGGGTTCGTTCATGTGGGAGCGCTGGGCGGTGTGAATGCCGCGAAGGCGCTGTATGCTCCGGTGCGTTTCCAAAATGGTGCAGCGGGCCTGGTCTGCGCCGAGAGTGGGGCCGATTTGGAAAAGCTGAAGGTGAGCGACATCCTGATCGACATTGGCGCGTCCAATGGGGAAGAGGCGAAAAAGCTGGTCCAAGTGGGAGATGCGGCGGTATATAACACCCCCATAGCCACGGCGGCGGGCCGGGTAATCGCCCCCTATCTGGATGACCGAATCGCCTGCCTGGTACTGCTCATGGCGATGGGGCAGCTGGAGGAGACGGACAACGACCTGTATTTTGTGTTTTCCGCCCAGGAGGAGTTGGGAGCCCGGGGGGCAAAGACCGCCGCTTGGGCCATTGATCCGGACTATGGTATCGCGGTGGACGTCACCGGCACAGATGACGAGCCGGGGAGCAAGCACCGGGCCAGCAGCTTGTGCGGCAAGGGTGCGGCGGTAAAGGTAATGGACGACTCCGTTATTTGCTCTCTGTCACTGGTGGAAAAGCTGATGGCGCTGGCCGGAGAAAGGGGAATCCCCGCCCAGCGGGATGTACTCCGGGGCGGAGGGACTGACGCTGGGCCTATTCAGGCTGCGCGAAGCGGTGTGCGCACAGGGGGCATTTCCATTCCCTGCCGCTATATCCACACGCCCACGGAGATGGTGGATCTGAACGACGTGAGGGCCTGCGTTGACCTGACGGCGGCCTTTGCCGCCGGCCGGTTTGAAAAGTAACAAAGGATGGGACGGTACTTGTAAATGAATTTTACTTTGCAGATTTCTGAAGAGGTGAGGGCAGCGGCCGCCCAAGCGGAGCGAGAGGTGGAGCGGCAGTTTGCCCGCATTGACGCCGTCGCTCAGGCCAACACGCAGCGGGTGCTGGCGGCATTTCAGAAGCACCGGGTGGCGGAGAGCTATTTCACGGGAACCACGGGCTATGGATATGACGACCTGGGACGGGACAAGCTGGACGAGATCTATGCCGGTTTGTTTGGCACAGAGGACGCGCTGGTGCGCATCCAGTTTGTCAACGGCACCCATGCTATTGCCTGCGCTCTGTTTGGAGCGCTGAAGGCGGGGGATGTGCTGGTATCCGCAGTGGGTGCGCCCTATGACACTCTGCTGGGAGTGGTGGGCGCTGTGGACAAGGGCCACGGCTCTCTCAAGGACTACGGCGTGGAGTACCGCCAGGTGGAGCTGGTGGAGGACGCCCCCGACAAGGCGGGGCTGGCCCAGGCGGTCCGGGATTCCCGGGTGAAGGCGGTGCTCATCCAGCGCTCCAAGGGCTATGCCACCCGGGCCTCCCTGTCGGTGGACGAGATCGGGGAGCTGTGTGCCATTGTGCGGCAAAACAACCCCAACGCCGCCATTTTGGTGGACAACTGCTATGGCGAGTTCGTAGAGGAGCGGGAGCCCACCCATGTGGGGGCGGACCTGGTGGTGGGGTCCCTTATTAAGAATCCGGGCGGGGGACTGGCCCCCACAGGGGCTTATATCGCCGGACGGCGGGATTTGGTGGAGGGCGCCGCAATGCGCCTTACCTGCCCAGGGATCGGAAAAGAATGCGGCTCTACCCTGGGGAACAACCGCCTGCTGTATCAGGGGCTGTTCCTGGCCCCCCACACCGTGGCCCAGGCGGTAAAGACCGCCGTGTTTGCCGCCCGGCTTATGGAGCTGCTGGGCTATGAGACCCAGCCCAGGTCGGATGAGGTCCGTCACGACATCATCCAGATGATTCACTTGAAGGAGCCGGAGGCGGTAAAGCGGTTCTGCAAGGGCATTCAGTCCGGGGCCCCGGTGGACTCCTACGTCACCCCGGAGCCCTGGGATATGCCGGGCTACGACAGCCAGGTCATCATGGCGGCGGGGGCTTTCATCCAGGGGGCGTCCATCGAGCTGTCCGCCGACGCGCCTATGCGAGAGCCCTACACGGTGTACCTCCAGGGGGGGCTCACCTACGAGTCGGGCAAGACCGGCGTGATGCTGGCGGCGGAGGAGCTGCTGGGCGGCTGACATAGGCCGAGCCGTCCACCGCATACAGTGCCCCATGGGAGGGTGACTGTATGGTTGTCAAGTGGAAACGCTTGCGTGCTGTTCTGCGGCGGGAGAGCGGGCTGATGAAAGCCCTGCCTGTGCTGGCGGCGCTGGCGCTGGCCGGCGCTGTGCTGGCGGGACTCAACGGGCGGCTGGGCCCGGTCCTGGATGCCAAGGCCTCCATCCAGGCCACCAATCTGATGACCCAGGCCATCGACATTGCCGTGGACAACTGCCTCCAGGAAAATGACATGAACTATGGGGATTTCGTCACCATCACCACAGACGGGGCAGGGAAGGTTACCTCTCTCACCAGCAATACCGCCGCCAACAGCCGGTTCAAGCGGCGAGTAGTAGAGGCCGTCACCCGGCAGCTCACCACGCTGGACAGCGACGCGCTGGGGGTGCCTCTGGGCAGCCTCACCGGCCAGCCCCTGCTGTCCGGCAAGGGGCCGTCCGTCCGGGTGCGGGTGGACTCGGTGGGGGAGGTGACGGCGGACTACGCCAATTCCTTCACCGCTGCCGGGGTGAACCAGACCCTGCACCGGGTGAGCCTGGATATCACGGCCACCGTCTATCTGTTTTTGCCGGGGGAGATCCTTCCCGTGTCCGTCAGCAGCAGCGTGTGCGTGGCGGAGACTGTCATCGTGGGCGAGACGCCCGACACCTATTTGAATCTGGAAAAGGGGAACGGCTGATATGGACTTTGAGACCCAGGCGGCGCGGCTCCGGGAGGAGCTGAACGAGCACAATTACCGTTACTATGTGCTGGACGCGCCCGCCATCTCCGACTTTGAATACGACAAAATGCTCCGGGAGCTGGAGGAGCTGGAGGCGGCCCACCCGGAGCTGATCACCCCGGACTCCCCCACCCAGCGGGTAGGGGGGAAGGCGCTGGACAGCTTCCGGCAGGTGGTCCACCGGGTGCCGCTGCAAAGCCTCCAGGACGTGTTTTCCCCCGACGAGCTGCTGGATTTCGACCGCCGGGTGCGGGAAAGTGCTGTAAAGCCGGAATACTTGCTGGAGCCTAAAGTAGACGGGCTGTCGGTGGCTCTGGAGTACGAGAACGGGGTGTTCGTCCGGGGGGCCACCCGGGGGGACGGCCAGGTGGGGGAGGATGTGACGGAGAACATCCGCACCATCCGCTCCATCCCCATGAAGCTGGAAAACGCCCCGGCGTCCCTCATCGTCCGGGGGGAGGTCTATATGCCGAGAAAAACCTTTGAGCGGCTCAACGGGGAGCGGGAGCTTCGGGGGGAGAGCCTGTTTGCCAACCCCCGCAACGCCGCCGCCGGGTCCATGCGGCAGCTGGACCCCAAAATCGCCGCCGCCCGGGGGCTGGACATGGTGGTGTTCAACATCCAGTACACCGACCACCCGCCCTTTGCCACGGACAGCGCCGGACTGGATTGGCTGCGGGAGCTGCGCTTCAAGGTCATCGACTACCAGCTGCTTCAGGACATGGGGGAGATCCAGTCCGCCATCTTTGAGCTGGGGGACCAGCGGGAGAAATATCCCTTTGATATCGACGGAGCGGTTGTAAAGGTAAACGACCTGATACAGCGTGAAACGCTGGGAGAGACGGCCAAATTTCCCCGCTGGGCGGCGGCCTACAAGTACCCGCCGGAGCAGAAGGAGAGCGTGGTGAAGGACATTACCGTTCAGGTAGGACGCACCGGGGTGCTCACCCCCAAGGCGGTGATCTCGCCGGTGCGTCTGGCAGGCACCACCGTCACCAACGCCACGCTGCACAACCAGGACTTCATCACTGAGAAGGATATCCGCATTGGGGACACCGTCATCGTCCAAAAGGCGGGGGAGATCATCCCAGAGATTGTGTCCGTGGTGAGGGAGAAGCGGCCCCAGGGGACCGTGCCCTATCTGCTGCCCGCGTTCTGCCCGGTGTGCGGCGCGGCGGTGGCCCGGGATGAGGACGGCGCCCACATCCGCTGCACCGGGGCGGAGTGCCCCGCCCAGCTGCTGCGCAATTTGACCCACTTTGCCAGCCGGGACGCCATGGACATTGAGGGCATGGGCCCGGCGGTGGTGGAGGGGCTGGTGAATGCGGGGATGGTGAAAACCCCCGCCGACCTGTACCGGCTGGACCGGGACCAGGTGGCCCAGCTGGAGCGGATGGGCAAAAAGTCGGCGGACAACCTGCTGGCGGCTATTGAGAAGTCCAAGGAAAACGACCTGTCCAAGCTGCTGTTCGCCTTCGGCATCCGGCAGGTGGGGCAGAAGGCGGGGAAGATCCTGGCCGCCCGGTTCGGCTCCCTGGACGCGCTGTCCCAGGCCAGCGAGGAGGAGCTCACCGCCATCGACGACATCGGCGGCATCACGGCGAAATACCTGACCGAGTGGTTCACCGCCCCCCAGAGCCGCCACCTCATCACCGCATTGAAAGAAGCGGGGGTGAACATGGACAGCCTGGCCGCCCCGGTGGGGGACAAGCTGGCGGGACTCACCTTCGTGCTCACCGGGGAGTTGTCCTCCTGCTCCCGCAAGGAGGCGGGGGACAAGCTGGAGGCTTTGGGGGCCAAGGTGTCCGGCTCGGTGTCCAAAAAGACGGGATGCGTGGTGGCCGGAGAGGCGGCGGGCTCTAAGCTGCGGAAGGCCCAGGAGCTGGGTGTGCCTGTGCTGGACGAGGAGCAGTTCCTGGTGCTGGTGGGGGAGCGGGAGGGCGACGCGGACGCTCTTCTGGCCCAGCTGAGAAAATAGAGATAAAGAGGGAATGACCTATGGAACTCAAATTTGCCCGCAGGATGGACGGCTTTGAACCGGGGATATTCAATGTGCTGGACGACCGGAAAAATGAGCGGCTGGCCCAGGGAAAACCGGTATATAACCTGTCCATCGGAACGCCGGACTTTCTGCCCGAGCCCCACATCGTGGAGGCCCTGGTCCGGGCGGCCTCCGATCCGGGAAATTATCGCTACTCCTTGGGGGAGACGGCGGAGCTGACCCAAGCGGTTCGGAACTGGTACAGCTGGCGGTATGGCGTGGAGCTGGCCGCCGATGAGCTGATGTCCATTTACGGCTCCCAGGAGGGGCTGACTCACGTGGGCTGGGCACTGTGCGACCCTGGGGACGTGGTGCTGGTGCCCAACCCAGGCTACCCCATTTTCGAGATCGGGCCCTACCTGTGCGGGGCGGAGTGCGTCCATTACCCGCTGCTGGAAGAAAACAATTATCTGCCTGATTTGGAGTATTTTGACCCAGATTTGGCTGAAAAGGCCCGGTTTATGGTGGTATCCTACCCGGCCAATCCTTTGTGCATGGCCGCGCCCGATGGGTTTTATCCCCGGCTCATCGCCTTCGCGAAAAAATACAATATTGTCATTCTCCATGACAATGCCTACTCTGACATCATTTTTGATGGCCGGGTGGGAAAATCCTTCCTGGCCTTTGAGGGGGCCAAGGAGGTGGGCGTGGAGTTCAACTCCCTGTCCAAGACCTACAACCTCACTGGGGCCAGGGTGTCCTTTGTCCTGGGGAACCGGGAGATCGTGGGGGCATTCAAGCGCCTGCGCTCCCAGATCGACTATGGGATGTTCCTGCCGGTGCAGGCGGCGGCGGTGGCGGCCCTCAACGGTCCCCAGGACAGCGTGGAGCGTAACCGGGCGGAGTACCAGGCCCGACGGGACGCGCTGTGCGGTGGGCTGCGGTCCATCGGCTGGAATGTGCCGGACAGTCAGGGCAGTATGTTTGTGTGGGCACCTGTTCCTGAAGGCTTTTCCAGCTCAGTGGAATTTTGCTTCCACCTGCTGGACCGCACGGGACTGCTGTGTACACCCGGCTCCGCTTTTGGACCGCTGGGGGAAGGGCATGTGCGGTTTGCGTTGGTACGGCCAGTGCCCGTTATGGATGAGGTCGTGGCGGCGGTGAAGGCAAGCGGCATTTGCGGAGGTGGCCTGTGAGTGCTCGTACAGAAAAACGCCGACAGGGAATACCTGCCAAAAAGCGGCTGAGTCTGGCGTTAATTATCATCGCCGTAGTGGTGGGATTTACCGCTTTTGGTCTGTACCTCAACGGCTCCCTGACATTGGACAGCTTGCTGGTAGAGCTGGGGCTTAAACCTCCGGCGGCGGTACTGCTGGAGAATATCCCGGAATACTCCGGGGAACCTTATGTGATTTTACAGGACAATCAGCCCGGTTTTGGGCTGGAGGATTTGACCATAGAACCCTTTGAGACCTACAGTGAGCTGGATTACTTGGGCAGGTGCGGCGCGGCTTATGCCAATATCTGCCTGGATATCATGCCCACCGAGCCGCGAGGGGAAATCGGTCAGGTGAAGCCCTCCGGCTGGCAGACGGTGAAATACGACTGTGTGGATGGCAAGTACCTCTATAACCGGTGCCATCTCATCGGCTACCAGCTTGCGGGAGAGAACGCCAACAAGCAAAATCTGATCACCGGTACGCGGTACATGAATGTGGAGGGGATGCTCCCCTTTGAGAATATGGTGGATGACTACGTGGAGGAGACGGAGAATCATGTGCTCTATCGGGTAACTCCCATTTTTGAGGGCGATAATCTGGTGGCCAGCGGTGTGCAAATGGAGGCGTTCTCTGTGGAGGACGAGGGAGAGGGGTTATGCTTCAACGTCTATGTCTATAATGTCCAGCCTGGTGTGGTCATTGACTACGCTACTGGAGACAGTTGGAAAGCGCCATAAAAAGGGCCCGTCCCGGAGATCGGGACGGGCTTTCTGCGTTTGAAATTATTTATCAAAAGCGGGGTTGGTGAAATAGATATTCTTGTGATCCATTTTCTGCTTGGCCAGTTCGACAGCCTCGCCGAAGTTATCAATTTAAGTAAAAGCCCAGGAGCCCAGTGTTTGCAAGGGTTCCGGGGCTTTTTCAGTGGGCGGAAAAACGACCTGTCACCCCGCCAGCCAGTCCTCAATCCTGACTGCTGGGATGCCCTCATAGTTCCCCCGGAAGGAACCTTCCTGATACAGAACAATCTTGGGGTAGTTGTCCCTGACCTCTAGGAGCGAGCCAAATTCCCGTTGGATGGTGGCCTCATCACTGAGCAGGTAGCAGACCTGGACATACAGCTTGTCCCCCTGCTTCTCACCTACAAAGTCAATCTCCTTCGTCCCGACACGACCGACGCAGACCTTGTACCCCCGGCGAAGCAGCTCCAAGCCAACGATGTTTTCCAGAACGATCTCAACATTTTGAAGGTTCGAGCCGATGACAGCTTCCCGCAGTCCATGATCGGCCACATAATATTTTTCGTTGACCTTCAGCACCTTCTTGCCGTTGATGTCCTGGCTCTTGAAGCGGTACAGAAGATAGGCTTCCTCACAGGCTTTCAGATAATTCAGAATCGTTTCAGGGGCTACGGTGCGGTTCTCTGCCTTGAAGAATTTGGAGATGCTGGTGGCAGAAAAGCTCCTACCCATATTGGCCAAGGCATAGGCGATGATGCGCTCCAACAGGTCAACATCCCGGATATTGTTGCGTTTGACAATATCCTTCAGCATCACCGAGTTGAAGATGTCCTGGAGGTAGTTCTTGCTGATCTCCGGCTCGAAGTTGATGCTGGACAGGAACGGCATCCCGCCATATTGGATGTATTGATTGAAAGTAAGGGCGGGGTCAGCCATTTGAAACTCTGTAAAGGAAAAAGGATATACAACAAAGGAGATATACCGCCCGGCAATGTAGGTAGCCAGTTCGCCGGATAGCAACCGGGAGTTGGAGCCGGTGACGTAGATGTCCGCATGGAATTTTACACGCAGGGAGTTGACCGCCTTCTCCCAGCCCTGTACCTCCTGGATCTCATCGAAGAACAGGTAGAATTGTCCCTTGCCGTCTCCGATTTTCTCACATACATAGTCGTGCAGGGCGTTATATTCGCACAGGTGTTGGTTGCCTAAATCCTCAAAGTTCAGAAAGATGGCGTTAGGGCTACCTATTTCGTCGCGGATTTGTTCCAGCAGGACGCTTTTGCCGCCGCGCCGGATGCCGGTCAGCACCTTGATGATGTCCTTGCCGATGAAGGGCCGGATTTTCGCTAAATAGCTCTCTCGAATGACCATGGCTGTCAGCTCCTCTCTTGTAGTAGGATAGCACATAGTATGGCTGTTAGTCAATCGAATTTTACATATTTATCAGATATAACTTATAAAGAAACAGAGGGAGTGCAAATCGACACTCCCTCATTAGTCATCGGGGACGTACTCCGCAATATCCTCCAGGCGGCAGTCCAAAATCGTACACAGTTTATTCAGCGTATGGGTCGATACTGGCATATCTGCTTGGAGCCGCTGAACAGTGGCATGGCTCATACCGTGCTTAAACCGTAGCGTATATGTCGTCACGCTCTGTTCAGCCATTGTTCTCCACAATGGAGCATAGCGAATCACTGGATCAGCCCCTTTACAACGGTTATTATGGCTGATATAATGGCCATGCGATATGGCTATTATTTAGCCATATCAAAAGGGGGAATACCATGCTTGCAAATAGCTGCGCATTCACAGGCCATCGTCCGCACAAGTTCCCTTGGCGGTACAACGAGACAGACAGCCGATGTACAGCCCTGAAAACGGCGTTGGCAGAACAGATCACGTCACTGGCCGAAGCTGGCGTAACAGCCTACTACGGCGGAGGCGCGGATGGCGTAGACTGCTGGGCGGCGCTGGTCGTCCTGGAGTTGAAGAAAAAGAATCCTGCGTTGAACCTACACCTGATCCTGCCCCATGAAGGACAGGCGGACAAGTGGAGTGATTCAGCGCAGGAGAGATACCGCTTTATTCTGTCACAAGCTGATTCTTTGGAGTATGTGAGCCATGATTATTATGACGGCTGTATGCTCGACCGGAACCGCCGACTGGTAGATGCCGCTGACTTGCTGCTGGCGGTCTATAACGGAGAGCGGCGGGGAGGAACTGCGGCAACGGTGCGGTATGCCCGGAAGTCAGGACACAAAATAACCATTCTCGATCCTGTTTCTCTCAAAGTATCCAGCGGATAAACCGAATCAGAAATCTCTGTAAATATATATTCTCCTACGGTAGCACGGCGATTTGGAACTGCGAAATTTTGTGCAAAATATACAACGATTTCCATAATATATAATTGAGCTGTTTTTTGTGCACATTTCACACAAACTTTCATTTTGGGGGTTTACAGCTCCGAATTTCTGCACTACAATACGGATTCATATGGAGGTCTTGGAAATGAGTGTCAAAAAGAGCTGTACCCTTGACAGGAACGAAACGCAGTCTGAGGATTTCAATGTCTGGCTCAATGACCCTATGCTGTACGACAGGTTACATATCCTATCAGCCGAATACTCTGTACCTGTGGAACTGCTGGTCAATCTTGCTGTGAAACGGCTGATTGATGATGTTGACTTCGTAAGAAGTCTCCGCATGGGCAAAGCAAGAGAGGGATAGTGGACTATCCCTCTCCATTCTCAAAGTATGCAAATATGGTTCGCAGCACTTTGACCGCCATCTGTTTTCGCTCCAAGGGCTGTTGATCTATAATCTGCTTGAACTGTTCCACGATGTTGTCATCGCTGTCCGATACAGAATCCGCCAGCAAATAATCCACCGTCACCCCGAGCCGGTTGACCAACCGCACAAGCGTGTCCAGCGTAAGGCTCCGCTCCCCGCGCTCGATTGCGCCCATGTAGGTGTCCGAGATGTCAACATCCTCCGCAAGCTGGGCTTGAGTAAGATGTAACTGCAACCGTTCCTCTCTGATTCGTTCGCCTAACCCCTTATAGTCCATGCAATCACCCCACGGCTATTTTACCCGTGTCATTCATCTGCAGGAAATATCTAATAGGGGTATTCAGATTGACTTAAAGGGGTATTTGTGTTATGCTGAACAAAAGGCAGTATATGGTTCAAACGGTGCGCCACAAGGAAAGGAAGATTGCATATGGGGATCATCAAAAAGAATACGGACATTGCCAAGAGCCTGGGGGTAGATGTGGACAAACTGCCACCCGAAGCGCGGGAGTTCTTGGTTGACCGGGCCAACAGGATCATGCAGGAGGAGCAATCTGATCGGGAGACGTTTGAGGCAGAGCTAAAAGGGTTCTCTGACGCTGAGCTGATGGTCTTTGTTCCCGATGTCTACCAGAAGAACATCTATCGGATCGACTACGGGAAACTGAAGGAGAACGGCATTAAGCTGATTTCCTTTGATATCGACGACACCATTGGCGATGTTCTCATTCACCACATCAAGGCCGGACTCCCCGGCACGAAGGTTACGATGTCAAAGGATGCTCAGGAGCTGTTTGCTCGGTTGAAGTCTATGGGCTTTATTGTCACACTCCTGACGAATGCCAAGGCTGAAATTGCAGTAGATACCTGTGACAGTTTATTGGCAGACGGCTATATTGCCAGGGCGAAGAAGCCGGACACAAAGAACTTTGAGGCTATGATGGAGCGTTTTGGGATCACTGACCCAAAACAGGTCGCCCATGTCGGCAACAGCATTGCCCAGGATGTCCGGGGCGGAAACCAAGCCGGGGTAACAACCTGCTTAGTCCGCCGGGCTGGCAATTCCATGAAGGTCGGGAATGCCCTCATGAAGCTGGTAGGCGTCAAGACAAAAGGCCACCAGATCAGGAAACGTTTGCTGGAACGCGATTTGTGGCGCAAGCACCACGCAGATGCCAAGGGCGACCAGTATTACCAGTTGGGAGAACTGCCGAAGTACCGGGTCAAGCGGACTTTTACACAGGAAAACATTGCCGAGGCCGCCGCTGCTGATTTGATCTCGAAAATCAATGCGGATAAGGATCAGACAATTACCTTAGAAGATGTTCTGCGCAATATCGACAAGTACCATTAAGAAATCCTAGAAAGACGCCGATTAAGGCTGATAATCATTTCACAAAAGGAGTGTATGAATATGCCAGTGCCACCGATTCCGCCGGAACTGCTTGAACCGATTGTCACCGTTGTTGCGCCACCGATTTGGAATCAGATCAAGAAGTATTTCAGCAAGGATCACGGAAGCAAGGTAAAGAAGGGAGCATTTCCGGGGTGTTCCATCGAGATGTTTGGCGACAAAGCCTGCATTGTGGTCAATGAGAACAGCGGCGAAGTCGTTATGCTGACCTCGGATACCATTCAATCCTATCGGTATATTCAAGAGAAGTACAAAGCGTCAAGGATGAAGAAATATTACTACTACGATATTATGTTCAAAGACGGCAGAGAAAGCTATGTCCGCATGAGCAAAAAGTACCGCGAAGCTATGGAAAGCTACACATAGGAATAGAAGAAGGATTTTACATAATGGGGACGCGCCATGTTTAATAAACCCAAAAAACTGAAAAAGATACCCTATGACGTGGTATCCTATGTTCTGATTGAAGCGGAAGCCATCAAGGACGCCAACGACAAACAGATGATCTCGTCCTACTGCCTAGGGAAGCTGGAGAAGGTCAACTGGTATCTGGAGCTGATTGAAACAGGCTCCAAAAAGTACATCGTTCCGCAAAGCAAGGCCCAGTTGGAGCAGATCAGGGATCAGCTTCTGGCCGCTCATAAGACAATCATGGCGACAAAGATACCTGACCCCAAGACAAGGCCAATTATTGACATCAAATATCCAGACGGGTTTGAGGGCTGACGGTGGAGCAAGGGGGGGCGGCGGTAGCCGTCCCCCTTGCCGTTATTCCAAAATACCCGCCAGAAGGGAGAAAATACCGTTGAACACCAAGGATTTGGCCGATAAAATCAAATCGCCCTGTGCTAAGTGTCCGTACAAACTGGGGCTGGTGCAAACCCTAATGAACCCCTGTCCCCAGTGCAAGTTGGATGGATATCAAGCATATAAGCACTTTGTCAGCGCCAGTGATAAAATGTAAAAAAACGCCGAGGAAAAAATGTAGATTTGTGGCGGAGGTGAGGAAAAAAAGATAGACTCCCAATCAGGGCAAGAAAGAGCCCGGAAAGGGAGTCAGGAAATGAAAGGAGCACAGTGGATGGACATCCGAAGTGACAGACAAAAAGGGCTGAGTTATGTGGAGCTGGGACGGAAATACCACATGGATCCACGGACAGCGAAGCGGTACGCGGAGTCGCCGCAAAAGCCGGAGTACACATTAAGCGAACCGAAGCCCACAAAGATGGATCCGTACAAGCAGATCGTGGACGAATGGCTGGAGGAGGCGCCGTATTCGGCGCTGCGGATTCTGGAGAAACTGCGGGAGATGGGGTTTGACGGGGGATACAGCATCGTCAAGGCATATGTGAGCAGCCGGAAGATGGACTTGAATGAGAAAGCAACGGTGCGGTTTGAGACAATGCCTGGGAAACAGGGACAGATGGACTGGGGGTTCTTTGAGGACCATCTGGTGTATGAGGATGGAAAGTGGAAGAAGCTGTACTGTTTTCTCATGATCCTGGGATATTCGCGGATGCGGTACATCGAGTTTGTAACGGATATGAGCACAAACACACTAATTCGGTGCCATCAGAACGCGTTCCGGTACTTTGGGGGATATCCGGAGGAAATCCTGTACGACAATATGAAACAGGTAGTCATCAAGCGGCTTTTGAAGCAGGAGGACTCCACACTGAACCGGCAGTTCGAGGATTTCGCGGGATTCTACGGATTCAAGCCCATTCTGTGCCGGCCCTACCGAGGTCAGACGAAGGGGAAAGTGGAGCGGACGGTTCAGTTTGTGAGAGATAATTTCATGGTGGGGATCAAGTACAACTCCCTGGCAGACTTGAACGGACAAGCCCTGGCCTGGTGCAACAAGGTGAACGGGAAAGTACACGCCACTACGAACGAGATTCCCTTTGAGCGGCTGCAAAAAGAGGGGTTGAGTCCTCTTACCCGTGAATACATCATCGACAAGATCAATCTCAGGCGGGTACAAAAAGACTGCCTCATCTCCTACGCCGGGAATCAGTACTCCGTGCCAGCGGAGTACATCGGCAAAGATGTGGCAGTCGTGGCCCTCGACAGTATGCTGGCCGCCTACTATGAGGGAAAGCAGATTGCTCTGCATCGAATATCGTATCAGAGAAAGGACATGGTTGTCAATCCTCAGCACTATAGAAGGCTTACGCTGAAACAGACGATGGATGCGGAAAATGTTCTGTTAGAGCAGGGTAAAGTGATTGATTTTCCCTTGAAACCTTCCGATTTATCCAGATATGACGAGGTGCTGTATGAGTGAATTTACCATGGACAGGCTGAGGGAAAACCTGGAAGCCTTAAAGATGAAGAACACCCTGGAAATCCTGGACAATTACCTGGAACGGGCGGTGGCGGAAAACCTCAATATTGTGGATGTTTTGGATCATATCTTTGCGGAGGAAGCCAAATCCAAACGGAGGCGGGCTTATGAGAAGCAGATTCAGATGTCCGGCTTCCCCATCAAGAAGACTCTGGACGATTTCGATTTCTCCTTCCAGCCCTCCATCGACAAGCGCCAAATCGACGAGCTGGCCACCATGCGCTTCCTGGAGAATGGGGAGAACGTGGTATTCCTCGGACCACCAGGTGTGGGCAAGACTCATCTGGCCTCCGCCCTGGGCCTTGTGGCGGCAAAGCATCGCTTCTCTACCTACTACATCAACTGCCACCAGCTTATTGAGCAGCTGAAAAAGGCCCATTTTGAGAACCGCCTGCCGGACAAACTCAAGATCCTGGCCAAGTACAGGATGCTCATCATCGATGAAATCGGCTACCTCCCCATGGACATCCAGGGTGCAAACCTGTTCTTCCAACTCATTGCCAGACGGTATGAGAAAACGTCCACCGTTTTTACCTCCAACAAGACTTTCTCCCAGTGGAACGAGGTCTTTGCCGATGTCACCATCGCCTCCGCTATTTTAGATCGTGTCCTGCATCACTGCACTGTGATTAACATTAAGGGCGAGTCTTACCGCCTGAAGGAGCGCAAGGAATTTATGCGCCAGAAACAGCAAATCGTGAACACTCTTTTTGAGCAAGGAAGCACCTGATTTTTGTTACCCCCCCCCGCCGAAAAACTACAAAATTTCTTCGGCGTTTTCTTACAATTTCAGATTGGCGTTGACACACTTCACAAACAAGGCTCACTCAGCCAGTAGTAATACTTGAATTCGTTTCGTATTGCTGAAATCAATACCTGAATCGACCAGGAGGATTAGAAAAATGAAGTTTACACTTCGTCACGGCAAGCATCAAAAAAGTCCATCAACGGCCCAGGCACCGAACCAGCCGATCCAACTAGAAGCGGCTACCATACCCGTGACCAACCCCAATGCAGCCAGCGAGTTCGGGACTGTGCTGATTGTTCCCTCCCGTAACTCCGTCAACGTGGTGGATAAAGCCGGGCAGATCATTATGAGCAGTCCCATGGACCGTTCTGCGTTCAAGGACCTTGAGGAGTCTGTTGCTCTGCTGGGGCCAAACCCTAATGTGGAAACCGTTGATTGCAGGGGGATTGCTGATGCGATCCTGGACCATTTCGATAGTTGGTACCTGGATATCCAGCAGGATGGTTATACGAATGAAAACATCATAGACCTGCTGAAAGAAATGATGATGTATGCAGTTCGGAATCGTCCGATGGTGATGGCCTCCCCGGTTGCGGGGCTGGAAGTAATCACCATGGTCTTCAATGATGTGTTGGAGCGTATTGAGAACGCATACGACGATTAACAACACCGCATGAGCAAACTACATATGGCCTCTTATGAGTGCATTTTGAAAACGCTGGCAGAAGAGTCCCGTTGGCTGACCTTCGATGAACTCTATCACAGGGTTCGGCCCAACTATAATTGGATAGAATTTGCCGAACTGTTAGAAACACTTGTGGAGCAAGGGAGCGTACAGTACGTTCTGCCTCACGGTGCCGATACTGGATATTACAGATGGCTTGGGGAGGATGCGGACAAGGCGAAAAGCGGTCCTATTTCCTAAATGCTGTGCGCCAAATGTCGCATCACGCTCCGTTTCAACGATATATTCTACTGGTGACATCAAAGGAAACGGAGTGATGTGTATTGTCCAAGAAGAAGGTGCTCAAAACGATCCTGCTGGTGCTCTCTGTACTGCTGACAACAGTACAAAGTTTGGAGGGGAAGGAGAAATCCATCCTCGCCGAGTTCGATGACGAAATTGAATAAGCGCCAGCAATAGAGGGCTTCCCGTGCGGGAAGTCCTCTATTTGTTATCCAAAATCCAATCAAAATCTGTTAGGAGGTACAATTATGCCCGCAAATGTTGAAACCATGTTCTATGTCCGCGATAAGGTACAATAAGATGCGCAAATTGAAAAGAGGATAAAAAGAGACATGGTTTGCAGGCCTCTGGTAGAATGAAGTTGGGACACACCATTCAGAGAGGAGACAGTAAACCATGTCAGAGAAGA
>CATLHC010000023.1 GCA_949948775.1 uncultured Oscillospiraceae bacterium | reverse complement strand
GCGGATCATGACCACAGAGTGCTCCTGCAGGTTGTGGCCCACGCCGGGGATATAGGCGGTGACCTCGTAGCCGTTGGTCAGGCGCACACGGGCGATCTTACGCAGCGCGGAGTTCGGCTTCTTCGGGGTGGAAGTACGAACGGCGGTGCACACGCCCCGCTTCTGGGGAGAGGGCAGGTCGGTCTCCTTATTCTTCAGGGTGTTCAGACCGTGCTGCATGGCGGGAGAGTTGGACTTGTAGGTGCTCTTCTCGCGGCCCTTGCGGACCAGTTGGTTAAAAGTAGGCATGATTTTCCTCCTTTCAATGAATATATATTTTAACGAACTTTCCAAGGATTATTCGTTAAAAACGGAAAAATCTGCAGGAGCGCACACTGCGCGCCCGCTCCGCCGGAATCTGCGCGGGCCGGACTCAAATTATGGCGGCTGCGGCGGTCCCCACGGCGATGCCGCAGGCTCTGCCCAGCGCTTTCATGGACCCGGTCCAAACCGCCTCTATACCCCGCTCCGCCGCCTGGCGTTCCAGGGGCTGGGTGAGCTGCGGGTCGGCGTCTTCCGCCAGGTACAAACGCTTTGCCTGGCCGTCCGCCAACGCCCGGCGGACCTGCTTGACCCCCACGACCTTGGCTGCGTTGGTCAGTTCATTGAGCATCGGGCAGGCCTCCTTTTGGCGTATCAGCGCAATTTGGAATTATAGCACAAACCTCACGGTCCGTCAAGCTGATTTCAGACTTTTTCCCACCTTTTTTCCGGTCGAGACGGAGGTTTCTTTGTCAAAAGCGTCAAAAAGCCCCGCCCAGATGGGCGGGGCTCTCTGCGGCGTGAAAGCGCCGCGTCAGTCCAGCTTCAGATCGCCCTCCCGGATCCAGCCGATCTTCCGGAACCACAGCCCGAAGGCCCAGCACAGCAGGGCGGGCAGCACGAAGGAGATCAGGATCAGCCCAATCCACTCAAAGACCCCCGGGATGATGGCAGCGGCGCCGTTGGCCACCGCCTGCTCACTGGGGGCGATCCAGCCCGTCCACACCCCGATCTGACCCACCAGGCCGCAGGTGCCCATGCCGGCGGACACCGGGGGGCCGTTCATCTCCAGCCGGAACACACAGGTGGCAATGGGCCCGGTGATGGCGGAGGTCAAAATGGCGGGCAGCCAAATCCTCGGATTCTTCACGATGTTGCCCATCTGCAGCATGGAGGTGCCGATGCCCTGGCTCACCAGACCGCCCCAGCCGTTCTCCCGGAAGGACAGCACGGCAAAGCCCACCATATTGGCGCAGCAGCCCGCCACCGCCGCGCCCCCCGCCAGCCCCGTCAGGCTGAAGGCCGCGCAGATGGCGGCAGAGGAGATGGGCAGGGTCAGCGCCATGCCGATGACCACGCTCACCAGCACGCCCATGAGCAGGGGCTGTTCGTCGGTGGCCAGCCGGGTGATATTGCCGATGGCGGTGGCGGCGGTGCCGATGGCCGGGGCAGTCAGCGCGGACAGCCCCACACCCACCAGAATCGTCACCAGCGGGGTGACCAGGATATCCACCTTGGTCTCCTTGGACACGGCCTTGCCGCACTCCGCCGCGACGATGGCGATGAACAGCACCGCCAGCGGCCCGCCCGCGCCCTTGCCGCCGTCCAGGGTGACGCTGCCCAGGGCGTTGGCGGCATAGCCCACCGTGGCCAGGGAGAACAGCGCCATGGGGGGCGCCTTCAGCGCCCAGCCGATGGCCACGGCCATGGCCGCACCGCTCATGGCGGAGGCGTAGTTGCCCACGTCCACCAGAAACGCCAGCCCCGTCTGCTCCCCCAGGGTCTTGACGATGGTGCCGATGAGCAGGGAGCAGAACAGGCCCTGGGCCATGGCGCCCAGCGCGTCGATGCCGTACCGCTTTGCGGAAATCACAATGTCCTTGCGCTTCAAGAATGCCTTGAGCTTTTCCATATCCATCCCTCAACTCTCAAAAAAGTAGTCCGCGCAGGTGTCTTGACACCTGTGCGGACTATTATACTGCCTCGGGAGAAAATGTCAATGGGCTTTTTGCCTAAAATCAGGGCGTCTGCCCTCTTTTGCGGGGAGCCGCCCCCGGCTCAGCCCGCCTCCTTCGGGCATTCCAGGCGCCCAGCAGAAGCCGTGCGGTGAAAAGGACCAGCGCCAGGGTCAGAAGGTCGCGGCCCGCGGCGATGGTGCCGCCCAGCAGAACAGCTCCCCTTCCGGGACCGGGATTGGCAAAATAATGGTATATCCACGCAAACCCGCGTAGGGGCCTCAACGGGGTCAGACCGGTATACGGACCCACCAGCCAGCCCAGCCCGGCAAGCAGCCAGCCCTCGATCAACCAGGGATGCGTTTTCGCCAGCAGCAGCGGCAGGCTCAAAATGATCAGCCCCACGCCTGGGATGAACAGTACGCCAGCCCCCAAAATACCTACCACGATCATCCCGCCGCCCACGGCCGCACAGACGACACCCGCAGTCTGGAGCCGGGTCAGGCCGGTCTTCCGCTCCCGCTCCACATAGACCACCTGAGGCTTCGGCGGACGAGGCGCCTCTCCGTTCCGCACCAGCTCATCCACCGTCACGCCGAACAGGTCGGCCAGCTTGATGATCTTCTCCAGCTCGGGCACCGTCTGGCCCGTCTCCCACTTGCTCACCGACTGGCGGGACACATCCAGCCTCTCCGCCAAGTCGCCCTGGGACAGTCTGCGCTCCACCCGCAGGACAGTGATTTTTTCCGCCAAGGTCATCGTTTGACCCTCCTTTCTGGGCCCCATTTTAGCCGCTCCCCAGAAAAGAGGCAACCAATTATCCTTGGAAATTTTAGCACCCAGCGGTTGCAGATGCCCTAACTCGCCAAAAACCCCGCCTCGTCCAGCGCCGCCAGCACCCGCTCAAAGGCCGCCCGGTCGGGGCAGCGCAGGGTGTGCAGATGGATGCCGTCCGTCAGGGCGGACAGGGGCCGGGCGTCGTTTTCCTCAACTTTTCGTATAAACTCCGACACGTCATACCGGGAGGACAGATCCAGCGGCCCCGTGAGCTGGCCGTACACCGGGTGCTCCACGATGACGTTCTCCACGGTGCACCCCTGGTCCACCATCAGCGTCAGCTCCCGCTCCATGTCCTCCCCGCTGTGGAGGCAGGCAACCGTGCGGGAAAAGCCCGCCCGGGGGCGCTCCAGCACATACCCCCGGGGTGTGGCGGTGACGCTCTCCCCCGCCGCCCGCAGCAGCGCCACGTCGCCCACGATGATTTGGCGGCTCACCGACAGCCTTTGGGCCAGCGCTGTGGCGGACAGGGGGCTGTCGGCGGCTCTCAGGTAATCCAGAATGCGGCTGCGGCGCTCAGTGGTGTTCATGCGGGGGCCTCCTTCGCGGGCGGTGATTTGGTCCAGTATACCACACCCGCCCCACCCCTGCAAGCGGGGTCATCCTCTATTTTCCCCAAAAATTTCCTCCAGATGCTCCTCGATCTCGGGGCCGGGCAGCAGGGCGGCGGGCACCCCCAGCCGCTGGGCCGCCGACAGCTTTTCCCGGATGGAGCGGGGCGTGTCGAACAGCACAAAATGAGCCTGGGGCCCCTTCATGTAAGTGAAATAGTGGGCGCACAGCCCCCGGTCGAAAAACACCGCCGGCTCCAGGCGGTGGATCAGCCCCTCCAGCTTCTCCCGGCTCATCGGCTCGCCCCGGCCCTTGGCGGGCAGGAGGAAATCCTCTCGCACCCACTCCACCGCCAGGGCGGTGCGCGGGAGGCCGTACCGGTCCGCCGCCGCCCGCAGCCGCCGCTCCAGCGTGCCGTGGGTGAGGGCGGAGGGGATGAGCACCCGCGCCTTCGGCGCGTAGCAGGCATAGCACTCCGGCACGTACAGCGACCAGCCCTGGGCGGCGCAGTTGCGGTCCAGAATCTCCACCAGCTTGCCCAGGCAGCCCGCCGGCATCCCCTCAAAATCGCACACGACGCCCCGGAAAAACCGGCGGCGGCACTCCCCCAGGATCTGGCGGCAGCAGCCCACCGGGTCGCCGCCCCCGTCGAACCCGGCGCAGTCCACCTGCATCAGCCCGCCCCGCAGGCCCTGGGGCAGACGGATCCCCAGCAGCTTGGGTCCCGCCCCCACCCGGTAGGCCATGTGGGCGGGGGTGAGGCCGTAGCTCCTCCCCTGGGTCTCCCGCCCGGCGGGCAGGGCCATCAGCAGCTCCTTCATCGGATGTTCCCCCTTGTGAATGGCAAAATTTTGTGATATAGTAGACGCTGTTATCACAATACTATGCTCGTCCCGGGCGGAATAGAAGGTGGAGTATGGCGTGGTTCCGGGCCCGGTTCACGGCCCATGACATTTATGAGATTACCGGCGCGGCGCTGGAGCGCCGGGGCTTCAAGCTGCTGCTGGCGGATTTGGACAACACGCTGGTGCCCTACGGCGTGCCCTTGCCGGACGAGAAGCTGAGAGCGTGGCGGGACGATCTGGCCGCCCACGGCGTGACGCTGTTTGTCCTGTCCAACAACCGGCATGAGCACCGCCCCCGCGTTTTCTCCGAGGGACTGGACGTGCCTTTCATCGGCCACGCGGGCAAGCCCAAGCCTCCCTCTTTTTACAAGGCTATGGAACGGATGGGTGTGACAAAAGAGCAGACCGCCATCGTGGGCGACCAGGTGTTCACCGACGTACTGGGCGGCAATCTGGCCGGAGTGAGCGCCATTCTGGTGGAACCCATCCGGCTGGCGGGCAATCCGGGGCGGTATCTGCGCTACGCCGTGGAGGTCCCCTTCCGGCTGCTGTCCGCGAAAGGAGAGAAGCTATGAGCGCCGTCTTCGGACCCGCCGGAAACGCGGAAAATTTCCCCTACAAGTCCTCGGCGGACGCGCCGAAATGGCTGAGGGAACTCGGCCTGGACTGCTACGAGTACCAGTGCAGTAAGGGGATCCACGTGGGGGAGGACACCGCCCGCGGGGTGGGCCTGTCCGCCAGGTCGCACGGGATCGCCCTCTCCCTCCACGCGCCCTACTTCATCAACCTGGCCAACCCGGACCCGGACGCTCTGCAGAAGACCATCGGCTACGTCACCGGGGCCTGTTTAGTGGCGGACTGGATGGGGGCAAAGCGGGTGGTCATCCACTCCGGGGCGCTGATGAAGCGCACCCGGCGGGAGGCCCAGGACATCGCTCTTCGCTCCTTGAAAGCGGTCGTCGCCGCCTGTGACGGCGCGGGCTTTGCCCACATCACCCTGTGTCCGGAGACCATGGGTAAGATCAATCAGCTGGGCGATCTGGACGAGGTGCTGGAGCTGTGTACCGTAGATGAGCGGCTGCTCCCCTGCGTGGACTTCGGCCATCTCTACGCCCGCTCGCTGGGGGCGGACGACGGCGCCGAGGCCATGGAGCGGATGCTCAGCCGTATGGAGCAGGTACTGGGCCGGGACCGGGCATCCCGCTTCCACAGCCATTTTTCCCACATTGAGTTCACCCCCAAGGGCGGAGAAAAGTGCCACCGTACCTTCGCCGACGACGGGGGCTACGGCCCGGACTGGACGCCGCTGGCCGCGGCGGTGGCCCGTCGGGGGTGGAGCCCCACCTTTATCTGCGAGAGCGCGGGCACCCAGGCGGAGGACGCGCTGGCCATGAAAAAGATTTACCAGGATTTTCAAACAAAATTTGGACAAACAGAGGGATAAGGAGGAGCATTATGCTGCAAATCGCGCTGACATCGCCCTATGGCATCCAGCTCTCGCCCACCGTGTACCTGGTTCTGGCCACCCTGCTGGTGGCGGCGGGGCTGTACATCATCGTCAACCCCAAGGCTTTCCTGCGCTGGGGCCGGGGGCGGGCGTCCAGCAAAGAGCCGGACAAGTCCACGCTGATGGCCGCCCGTTTCGTGGGTCTGGCCATCATCGCCATGGCCGTGATCGGCTGGCTCAGCCTGAATCCGGGCTAAAACCCGTTCATCCCGCCCCGCCCGCCGAAGGGCGGGCGCATTCATAATATTTTTGAGTAAATTGGAGATGGTTCAAATGACACACTTTGAAAAGATCGCCGCCGGCCTGAAGGACCGGAGCCTGGACGCCATGCTCATCACCAGCGAGCCCGGCGAGTTCTACGCCATGGGCTTCCACGGGGAGGGCGTGGCCTTCATCACGCCGGACAAGACCTGGTACTACACCGACACTCGGTATATCGAGGCCGCCCAGCACCTCATTGCCGGGGCGGAGGTGGCCCTGCCCCCCAAGGGCAGCAATTACCGGCAGCTGGCGGCGGAGCTGGTAAAGAAAAACGGCGTGGCCAAGCTGGGCTTCGAGGAGCAGTACATGCCCGTGGCCGACTACAACCAGTGGACAAAGGATGTGGAGGCCGAGTTTGTCCCCGCCTCCCAGATGCTCACCGACCTGCGCATGATCAAGGACGCGGATGAGCTGTGCGCCATGAGAGAGGCCCAGCGCATCACCGACGAGGCCCTGCTGGAAATTCTGAACTTCCTCAAGCCCGGCCTCACCGAGCAGGAGGTGGCCGCCCGGCTGACCTACATCATGGCCCGCAAGGGCGCCGAGCGCAACTCCTTCGACCCCATCGTGGCCTGCGGAGCCAACGGTTCCAAGCCCCACGCCGTCCCCGGCCCGGACGTGATTCGAAAGGGCCAGTTTCTCACCATGGACTTCGGCTGCAAGGTGGGGGGCTACTGCTCCGATATGACCCGCACCGTGGCCATTGGGCAGCCCAGCGAGGAGATGGAGCTGGTTTACAACACCGTGCTGAAGGCCCAGCTGGCGGGGATAGCCGCCGCCCACGGCGGCGTCACCGGCAAGGAGGTCCACGAGGCCGGGGCCAAGGTCATTGCCGACGCCGGCTACGGGGAATACTTCGGCCACGGCTTCGGCCACTCCCTGGGCATTGAAATCCACGAAAATCCCCGCTTCAGCAGCACCTGGGATAAGCCCATCCCCGCCGGGGCGCTGCTGTCCGCCGAGCCGGGCATCTACCTCCCCGGAAAATTCGGCGTGCGCATTGAGGACGTCGTCATGCTCACCGAGGACGGCTGCGTCAACATCACCCATTCCCCCAAGCAACTCATCATTCTTTAAAAAATCAAAAAAGCGGCGCCTGGACTTTGGAATCCAGGCGCCGCTTTTTGACCGCCGACAGTATAAAAAAAGCCCAGCCGCGCATACTGACCAAAGCTACGTATGAAAGGCGGCGAACGGCTTGTCCAACTGGAAAAAACGGGTTCAAGCGGGGACGCTGGCGCTGGCGGCGCTGGCGTTGGCGGCAGTCCCCTGCCTGCCCCGGAGCGAACCCGGCACGGCCCGGGACGTCGCCGGCGGAGCCAAAATCCCTGCCGGACCGTACGTCGCTCTCACCTTCGACGACGGGCCAAAGGCGGCAACCACCTCCGTCCTACTGGACGGCCTGGCCCAGCGGGGCGTACACGCCACCTTTTTCGTCATCGGTGAAAACGTGGAGGGCAACGAGCTGCTGCTCCAGCGCATGGCGGGGGAGGGACATCAGATCGGCCTGCACACCTATCACCACAAGTCCCTGGCGGAGCTGAACGCCTCGGATTTTTACGCCGAGGTGGACGAGCTGCGCGCCACCCTCGGCGCTCTGCTTGGGCAAAAGGACTTCATGCTCCGCCCCCCCTACGGCATGATGAACGCCGCCACCCAGGCCCGGGCGGCCGCTCCCATCGTCCTGTGGTCGGTGGACCCGGAGGACTGGTCCGACCGGGACACGGAGCGCCAGGTGTCCGTCATCCTGGACCGTGCGCAGGACGGGGACATTATCCTACTCCACGACATCTATCCCGCCAGCGTAGAGACCGCCCTCCAGGTGGTGGACACCCTAATGGCCAAAGGCTTTCACTTCGTCACCGTGGAAGAGCTGTTCGCCATCCGGGGAAAGACGCCGGAAAACGGCAAGGTATACCGCAGGCTTCCTCCGGCGTCCCAATAAAAAGCAGCCCTCCGGCTCCCGCCGGAGGGCTGCTTCTTGCCTATTCATCGTCGGCGGAGCCGTCCGCGTCGTCCTCGAAGGACAGAGCAAACTTGCCGCCGCACACGGGGCAGTCCACCACCCCGGCGGCCAGGGCCTCGTCGTCCACCACCAGGTCCTCGCCGCAGGTGGGGCACGGGATCTCAAAGAAGTCCTCCTCCCCGTCGTCCCCGCCGTCGAAGTCCGCGTCCCGCTCGTCCTCGTCGTCGAACACGGCCTCCTCCAGCTCGGCCACGGTGTCCCCCAGGGTGTCCAGCTCCTCGTCGAACTGGTCCATGGCGGCGTCCATGCCGTCCAGCTGCTGGCCCACCTCCCGCAGCACATCCAGCACCTCGGAGAGAATGCGGGCCTCGCTGGAGTTTTCGGTGTCCAGCTTCAGGCCGTCGAACAGGCCCTGAATATAGGCTACCTTTTCCGAAATGGTCATAATGCGCTCCCTTTCCTTGTCACGCTGCGAAACCTCCGCGACGGAAGCTAAGGTCTCACCTTCGGCCCCGGCCTTAGTCCCCTGCTCCCGGTTTCTCCGCGCTCAGCCCTTGCAGCGCTCCAAATACTCGCCGGTACGGGTATCGATGCGGATGCGGTCGCCGGGGTTGACGAACAAAGGCACCTTGATCTCCGCACCGGTCTCCAGAATGGCGGGCTTAGTGACGTTGGTGGCGGTGTCGCCCTTCACGCCGGGGTCGGACTCGGTGACCTCCAGCTCCACGAAGTTGGGCGGCTCCACACCGAACACGCTGCCCTTATAGGACATGATCTTGCACACCATGTTCTCTTTAACGAACTTAAAGTTATCGCCCAACACGTCCTTGTTGATGGGAATCAGCTCGTAGGACTCCGGGTCCATAAAGTAGTACAAATCGCCGTCGTTGTAGCTGTACTCCATGTCCTTGCGGTCCACGAAGGCCTCCTCGAACTTGGCGGTGGGGTTGAAGGAGGTCTCAGTGACGGCGCCGGTCACCACGTTCTTCATCTTGGTGCGCACGAAGGCGGCGCCCTTGCCGGGCTTGACGTGCTGGAACTCGATGACCTGCATCACCTTGCCGTCCATCTCGAAGGTCTTGCCGTTGCGGAAGTCGCCTGCTGTAATCATTGCCATTGGTCTCGTCCTCCAATATCGAAAATTTATAGTTTCATCAGAAATAAGTCAATGTATTATACCCTATATACCGCCGGATTGCAAGAGGTTTTGCGGGATTCTGTCTGTTTGCCGGAAAAGGGGATTGCCATTTCTTTTGGTTAAGTATATAATGTTAAAATCAATTTCTTTACAGTCACTTTAGGAGGCACGCGCTATGAAAGATCTGCTCCAGCTTTTGGAGGATGACTCCACCCTGACCCGCGCCCAGCTGGCCGCCATGACTGGCATGACCGAAGACGAGGTGTCGGCGGCAGTGGCACAATACGAAAAGGATCACATCATCCTTGGCTATAAGACTATCGTGGACTGGGACCGCACCCAGCAGGAGTCGGTCACCGCGCTCATCGAGGTCAGCGTCACCCCCCAGCGGGGGGAGGGCTTTGACCGCGTGGCCCAGCGCATCTACCAGTACGAGGAGGTGGAGAGTCTCTACCTCATGTCCGGCGGCGCTTATGACATGACGGTCACCATCTCCGGGCGCACCTTGAAGGAGGTGGCCCGATTCGTGGGAGAGAAGCTGGCCCCCATCGAGGGCGTCACCGGCACCGCCACCCACTTCATTCTGAAGAAATATAAGGAAAAGCACCTGATCTTCCCCATCCAGGAGGTTCAGGAGGAAAGGTTTGTGTTTGAATGATGGACTATAGCAAGCTCATGTGCGGTCGGGTGCAGGACATCCATCCCTCCGGCATCCGAAAATATTTCGATCTGCTCCAGGGCATGGAGGGAGGCATCTCCCTGGGCATCGGGGAACCGGATTTCCCCACCCCCTGGCACATCCGGGACGCGGGCATCTACTCTCTGGAGAAGGGCTTCACCAAGTATACCCCCAACGCGGGCCTCAGCGACCTGCGCGGGGCCATCTCCCGCTATCTCAAGCGGCGGTTTGATTTGGAGTACGCCCCCGTGGGCCAGATTCTGGTCACCGTGGGCGGCAGCGAGGGGCTGGATTTGACCTTCCGCTGCCTGTTGGAGCCGGGGGACGAGGTCATCATCCCCACCCCCTCCTTCGTGTGCTACGAACCCCTGGTGTCCATACTCCACGGGGTGCCGGTGCTGGTGGAGACCCGCGCGGAAAACGACTTCCGCCTCACCCCCCATGAGCTGCGCTCCGCCATCACGCCTAAGACCAAGGCGGTGGTCCTTCCCTTCCCCAACAACCCCACCGGGGGCGTCATGGGCCGGGGAGACCTGGAGGCGCTGGCCTCCGTCCTCCGGGGCACCGACATCATGGTGGTATCCGACGAGATCTACGCCGAACTGACCTACGGCGGGCGGCATGTGTCCATGGCCAACATCCCGGACATGGTGGAGCGCACCGTGGTGGTCAACGGCTTCTCCAAGGCGTATTCCATGACTGGTTGGCGGCTGGGCTACGTGTGCGGCCCCAAGCCCCTCATCTCCGCCATGACCAAGCTCCACCAGTACGCCATCATGTCCGCCCCCACCACCAGCCAGTACGCCGCCATTGAGGCGCTGGAGCACGGGGACGAGGACATTGAGGCCATGCGGGACGAGTACGACGGCCGCCGCCGGTTTTTGGTGGACGGCTTCCGCAAGCTGGGGCTGAGCTGCTTCGAGCCTCTGGGGGCCTTTTACACCTTTCCCTGCATCAAGTCCACGGGGCTGACCAGCGAACAGTTTGCCGACCGGTTCCTGGCGGAGCAGCGGGTGGCGGTGATCCCCGGCCCCGCCTTCGGCCCCGGTGGGGAGGGCTACGTCCGAGCCTGCTACGCCGCCTCCATGCACGACTTGGCGGAGGCGCTGAACCGGCTTGAAAAGTTCCTGAACAGCCTGAAGGGCTGAGAGAAAGGAAGCGTTTTTATGAACATCGTCTGTTTAGATATGGAGGGCGTGCTGGTCCCCGAGATCTGGATCGCCTTCTCCCAGGCCAGCGGCATTCCCGAGCTGCGCCGCACCACCCGGGATGAGCCGGATTACGACAAGCTCATGGCCTACCGCCTGGCCATCCTGAAGGAGCACGGCCTGGGGCTCAGGGAAATCCAGGCCACCATCGCCAAGATCGATCCGCTCCCCGGCGCCAGGGAGTTTTTGGACGAACTGCGCACCATCACCCAGGTGGTAATCCTGAGCGACACCTTCGAGCAGTTCGCCAAGCCCCTGATGGCCAAGCTCAATTGGCCCACCCTATTCTGCAATACCCTGGAGGTGGCCGACAGCGGCGAGATCACCGGCTACAAGATGCGCTGCGCCAAGTCCAAGCTCACCACCGTGAAGGCGCTGCAATCCTGCGGCTTCGAGACCATCGCCGCCGGGGACAGCTTCAACGACCTGGCCATGATCCAGGCCGGCAAGGCAGGCTTTCTGTTCAAGTCCACCGCCGCCATTAAGGCCGACTACCCCGATATCCCCGCCTTTGAGGAGTTCCCCGACCTGCTGGCCGCCATCAAGGGGGTGCTTTGATGAAACGGATGGTTTTCGGCGTCCTTCTCACGGTCATCGGTTTCGTGTTTTTCGCGTTCTGCCTGATACACGCCCTGTTAAATCCTGTTACACTAAACGGGGTAGGCGGGCTGCTGAGCGCGTTTGTCTCCCACGGCACCCTGGTTCCCTTTATCCTCTCCGCCATCGTTATGTGCGCCGGCCTTGCCGTCTGCGGCTGGGAAGCCTTCCGAAACGGCAAATAATTTTGAATCAGCAGAAAGGAGTTTCCGCCATGGAGAACACCTTTGACAAACTGCCCTTCCAGCCCGCCGACATCCTGCTGCCCCAGGGCTGCGACTACGACAAGTGGTCGGTGGTGGCCTGCGACCAGTACACCTCCCAGCCCGAATACTGGCAGCGGGTGGAGGAGCGGGTGGGCCGCGCCCCCTCCGCCCTGCGGCTCATCCTGCCCGAGAGCAGCCTGGACGGCCCCCAGGTGGAGATCGACATCATGGACATCAACGCCACCATGTCCCGCTATGTCCGGGAGGGCCGGTTCAAGACCCTGCCCGGGGCCATGGTCTACGTAGAGCGCACGCTTTGGAACGGCAGGGTCCGCCGGGGCCTGGTGGGCATGGCCGACCTGACCGCCTACGACTATGAGCCGGGCTCCGACGCGCTCATCCGCGCCACGGAGGGCGTGGTCATGTCCCGCATCCCGCCCCGAGTGGCGGTGCGCAAAAACGCCCCCATCGAGCTGCCCCACGCCATGCTGCTCACCGACGACCCCGGCCGCACGGTCATCGAGCCGCTGGCGGCGCAGACCGCCGGCATGGAGCTGCTCTACGACTTCGACCTGATGGAGCAGGGCGGGCACGTGAAGGGCTGGCGGCTGACGCAGGCACAACTGGAGCGGGCGGCCGCGGCCCTGTCCGCCCTGGCGGACTTCGCCGCCTTCAACACCAAATACGGAACGGAAAACCAGCCCGTCATGCTCTTCGCCGTGGGGGACGGAAACCACTCCCTGGCCACCGCCAAGGAGTGCTATGAGCGGCAGAAGCGGCTCATGCCGCCGGAAAAGTGGGACGCCCTGCCCTCCCGGTACGCCCTGTGCGAGCTGGTGAACCTCCACGACGACAGCCTGGAGTTCGAACCCATTCACCGGGTGGTGTTCCACACCGACCCGGAGGCCCTACTGGACGCACTGGTCCGGGCCTACCCCGGCGCCCGCCGGGGCAGGGACGCCGGTGGGGACGGCCTGCCCCTGCGCTACCTGTGTGCCGGGAGCGAGGGCATGGTCATGGTGCCCGCCTCCGCCGCCCGCCTGCCGGTGGGCGCCCTGCAGAGCTTTCTAGACGACTACCTCATGGACCACGAGGGGAGGGTGGACTACATCCACGGCGAGGACGTGGCCCGGGAGTTTGCCGCCCGGCCCGGCAACATCGCCTTTCTCCTGCCCCCCATGGACAAGCAGGCGCTGTTTCCCTCTGTCATCCACGACGGGGTGCTCCCCCGCAAGACCTTCTCCATGGGCGAGGCCCACGACAAGCGCTTCTATCTGGAGGCGCGGAAAATCCGTTAGGAGGTGCTTTTCACGAAGCGTCAATTGCAAGGCATCGCCTTGATCCTCCTGGGCATCCTGCTGGTTCTGCTTGACGTATCCGGCGGGCTTTGGATTCCCAATATCGGCACGCTCGATATTGGCTGGGGTTTATTCGGCTTGATTCTTGGTATTGCCGGAGTCATCATCACTTTTCTTCCCAGCCACAGTGAATAAAAACAGCCCTCCCGGTTGGTTGGGAGGGCTGTTTCCTGTCACAGTCACATAATGCTGTCGTCGTAGTCGTCGTACTCGGCGGGCTGGAAGCATCTGTCCGCCCGCTTTTGCTCCACCTTGTCCATCACGGTGTCGATCAGGTCCATAATCTGGTCCCAGAAGGCTGCGATGGCGCACACCACGGCGGCCACCGCCATGGCGGTCGCCACGATTTTCAAAATAAATCCCACGGTTTTTTTCATTTCTAAACCTCCTTGTCAGTCGGCGTCCTGGAGGGACGCGCACAGGTGGGCCACCACCGCGCAGGCTACCGCCGCCGCTGTCAGGGCGACCGCCGTGGTCCTCAAAATAAAGCCGGCAATTTTCATAGGCTGTCCCTCCTTGTGTGGATGACATTAGTGTACACGATTTTGGCGGAAATTACAAGCTGTATTTTTGGAAGCCGCTGACAAAAAACCGGCCTTGACAAATCGTGACCTTTCGCCTATACTATTTGTCGATAAAGGCTGGGAAGGGAAGCAGTACCCCTCTCCCTCCGCATCAGAGAGCGGCCGGTGGGTGCGAGGCCGCGGCGGAGGCAGGGCGAAGTGGTCCCCGAGCCCTGGTTCTGAACCACAGTAGGAATCGGCGGGTTCTCCCGTTACAGAGGCAATGAGCGTCCCCCTTTGGGGGAAATTCAGGTGGTACCGCGGACGTTTCAGTTCGCCCTGAGCAAACAGCTTGGGGCGGGCTTTTTGTTTTGCGCGGGCAAGGCAAGACAGCGAGGCCGGCGCCCCGAAAAGGAGTGTATTCAACATGAGCAAGGAACTGCCCAAGATCTACGAGCCCCAGGAGGTGGAGGGCCGCATCTACAAGGCCTGGGAGGACAACGGCTGCTTCCGGGGCGTCCGGGACCCCGAGAAAAAGCCCTTCACCATCGTCATGCCGCCCCCCAACGTCACCGGCCAGCTCCACATCGGCCACGCCATGGACGACGCCGTGCAGGATATGCTCATCCGCTACAAGCGGATGCAGGGCTATGCCGCGCTGTACCTCCCCGGCACCGACCACGCCGGCATCGCCACCCAGGTGAAGGTGGAGGAGGAGCTGCGCAACACCGAGGGCCTCAGCCGCCACGACCTGGGCCGGGAGAAGTTTTTGGAGCGGGTGTGGGAGTGGAAGCACAAGTACGGGGGCCGCATCGTGGAGCAGCAGAAAAAGCTGGGCATCTCCTGCGACTGGGAGCGCTCCCGCTTCACCATGGACGAGGGGCTGAGCCGTGCGGTGCGCCACGTGTTCGTCTCTCTGTACGACAAGGGCCTCATCTACAAGGGCTCCCGCATCGTCAACTGGTGCCCCCACTGCGTCACCGCCCTGAGCGACGTGGAGGTGGAGTATCAGGACAAGCCCGGAAACCTCTGGCACCTGAAGTACCCCATCGTGGGTAAGCCGGGGCGGTACGTCATCGTGGCCACCACCCGGCCCGAGACCATGCTGGGCGACACCGGCGTGGCCGTCCACCCCGACGACGAGCGCTACAAGGACCTGGTGGGCAAAAAGGTGCTGCTGCCCCTGATGGACCGGGAGATCCCCATCGTGGCCGACGAGTACGTGGATTTGGAGTTCGGCACCGGCTGCGTGAAGATGACCCCCGCCCACGACCCCAACGACTTCGAGGTGGGCCTGCGGCACAATCTGGACACCATCCGGGTGCTGGACGACCACGGCGTGGTCAATGAGAACGGAGGCAAATACCAGGGCCTGGACCGCTACGAGGCCCGCAAGGCCGTTGTGGCCGATCTGGAGGCGCTGGGCCTGCTGGAGAAGGTGGAGCCCCACCAGCACAACGTGGGCACCTGCTCCCGCTGCCACAGCGACGTGGAGCCCATCATCTCCGCCCAGTGGTTCGTCAAGATGGAGCCTCTGGCAAAAGAGGCCCTGCGGGTGGTCAACGACGGGGAGATCAAGTTCGTCCCCGAGCGCTTCGCCAAGACCTACACCAACTGGATGGAGAACGTCCACGACTGGTGCATCTCCCGCCAGCTCTGGTGGGGCCACCAGATCCCCGTGTGGTACTGCGCGGACTGCGGCAAAATGACCGTCTCCGAGGAGGAGCCCACCCAGTGCCAGCACTGCGGCTCCAAACACATCGAGCAGGACCCGGACGTGCTGGACACCTGGTTCTCCTCCGCCCTGTGGCCCTTCTCCACCCTGGGCTGGCCGGAGGACACCGAGGACTTCCAGTATTTCTACCCCACCGACGTGCTGGTTACCGCCTATGACATCATCTTCTTCTGGGTGTCCCGGATGATCTTCTCCGGCTGCGAGCACACCAAAAAGCCCCCCTTCCACACGGTGCTCATCCACGGTCTGGTCCGGGACGACAAGGGCCGCAAGATGTCCAAGTCCCTGGGCAACGGCATCGACCCGCTGGAGATGGCGGACAAATACGGTGCGGACGCTTTGCGCTTCAACCTCATCACCGGCAACGCCCCGGGCAACGATACCCGCTTCTTCGTGGAGAAGTGCGAGGCCATGCGCAACTTCGCCAACAAGATCTGGAACGCCAGCCGGTTCGTCCTGATGAACCTGACCATCGACCAGTGCGTCCTGCCCCACAAGCTGGAGCAGGAGGACCAGTGGATTCTCTCTCGGCTGAACCAGGTGGTCAGGGAAGTCACCGAGAACATGGACGCCTATGAGCTGGGGGTGGCCTCCGCCAAGGTGTACGACTTCATCTGGAGCGACTACTGCGACTGGTATATCGAGCTGACCAAGGCCCGCCTCCAGGGGGACGACGAGGGGGCCAAGCTCCAGGCTCAGAACGTGCTGGTGTACGTCCTCACCGAGACGCTGAAGCTCCTGCACCCCTTCATGCCCTTCATCACCGAGGAGATCTGGCAGGCCCTGCCCCACGCCCCCGGCATCGACGGCGGCTTCCTCATGCTCCAGGACTGGCCCGTGTACCAGGACGCCCTGGACTTCCCGGAGGCGGAGAGCGCCATGGAGTCCGTCATGGACGTGATCCGGGCCATCCGCACGAGAAGGGCAGAGATGAATGTGCCCCCCTCCAAGAAGGCGGCCCTCACCATCGTCACCCACAAGGGGGACGTGTTCAACGCGGGCAAGGGCTTCCTCACCCGGCTGGCCTGGGCCTCCTCCATCGAGGTGCGGGAGGACGAGCCCGCCGACCTCACCGGCCTGGTGGCCGACGTGACCCACGACGCCAAGGTGTATATGCCCCTGGCGGAGCTGGTGGACATTGAGAAGGAAAAGGCCCGGCTTGCCAAGGATCTGGGCAAGAAGCAGGGCGAACTCAAGGGGCTGGAGGGCAAGCTGTCCAACCCCGGCTTTCTGAACAAGGCCCCCGCTGACGTGGTGGCCGCGGAGCAGGAGAGGGCCGAAAAGTTAAAAACACTGATCGCTAAAATTGAGGAGCAGCTAAAGGCCCTGTAACGGCCCTCCGCAAAACCGCCGCCCCGCGTATCAAGGGCGGAGGCCCTCTCCCCCTGCGGGGACGACTCCGATAGGACGTGCAGAAAGGCCAAGGCCGCCCTCTTGTGTCCGTATGAACTGTCCCCGCAGGGGGAGAGGGCCTTCGCCCCAGTGCTTCACGTAAATATTTCCAATACCCCCTGCCCCTTCGGCAAAAAGTGACCGATCAGATCCAGTATAATGAGCACGGCGTGAACACCACGCCGTGCTCTTTTTTGATACCCACACAACAGAGGGGGACAAGCCATGCCCATCACAGTGACCAGCCGGGACAGCGCGCTGACCGTCGCCCTGTCCGGCGAGATCGACCACCACGGCGCCCGTGAGATGATGTCCCAGCTGGACGACGCCATCGCCACCCGCCTGCCCGCCCGCCTGGTGCTGGACCTGTCCGGCGTTACCTTTATGGACAGCTCAGGCATCGCCGTGCTGCTTCGGGCCCTGCGGCAGATGCAGCAGATCGGCGGCACCCTGCGGGTGTGCAATATCCCCGTTCAGGCCCGCCGCGTGCTGGACGCCGCCGGGGTGGGCCGGCTCATCACCTTAGAGTGAGGAGGGCTACATAGGATGAAAGCAATCGACCAGGTGACCGTCACCTTTACCTCCCGCTCCGCCAACGAGGGTTTTGCGCGGGCGGCGGCGGCCTGCTTCGCCGCCCAACTGGACCCCACCTTGGATGAGGTGGCGGATATCAAAACCGCGGTCTCCGAGGCGGTGACCAACGCCATTGTCCACGCCTATCCGGACCGTCTGGGAAAAATCGTCATGCGCCTGCGCATATTTGACGGCGGTGCGCTGGAAATCCAGGTGAAGGACTCCGGCGTGGGCATCCCCGACGTGGCCCAGGCCCGGACCCCTCTGTACACCACCGGCGGTGAGGAGCGCTCCGGCATGGGCTTCACCATCATGGAGAGCTACATGGACGCGCTCAAGGTGCGCTCCCAACCGGGGAAGGGCACCACGGTGACCATGTGCAAGCGCATCGCCCGCCGGGCGGGCCCGTCTCAGTGAGGGGCCTGGACGCCCCCGCCCTGCTGGAAGCGGCCCAAGCCGGGGACAACGACGCCTGCGAGCGCCTGCTCATCGACAACAGCGGCCTCATCTGGTCGGTGGCCCGGCGGTACTACGGACGGGGCGTGGACCCGGAGGACCTGTATCAATTGGGCTGTCTGGGCTTTTTGAAGGCCATCCGGGGGTTTGACACCGAATACGGCACCCAGTTCTCCACCTACGCCGTACCCAAAATCGCCGGGGAGATCCGGCGCTTTCTCCGGGACGACGGGGCGGTAAAGGTGAGCCGGGGCACCAAGGAGCGGGCCATGGCCCTGCGCCAGCGGCGGCTGGAGCTCAGCCAGCGGCTGGGCCGGGAGCCCACGGTGGGGGAGCTGGCCCAGGCCACGGGGCTGGAGCCGGAGGACATCGCCGCCGCCGACAACGCCCTGCTGTCGGTGGCCTCCCTTCAGGGGGAGAGCGGAGAGGACTGCTTCTCCCTGGAGGCGGTGCTGGGGGACGAGGGCATTGAGGACGCGCTGGTGGAAAAGCTCACTCTGCGCCAGGCCATCGACGCCCTGCCCGAGCGGGAGCGGATGGTAATCCTGCTGCGGTTTTACAAGAATCTGACCCAGGACCGGGTGTCCAAGGTGCTGGGGGTGAGCCAGGTGCAGGTGTCCCGCATCGAGCGGCGGGCGGTGGCGAAGCTGCGGGAGGCGCTGACGGAATAAAGCCCGGACGGAGGTTTTCGCGCTCCGTCCGGGCTGTTTTCATATGACTTGAAATTTACTGTCCAACTGTTCCATCAAAATTCAACACATACTCTTTATCTGGCTGCTCCGAGCCTGACACAACGACCATGACATGATCCTCGCCCCAGGTAACATGGAAATTACTCTCACGGGCGGCAGAGCCATCGTCCTGAATCGAAAATGAATGCTTTATTAACCGCTTCCTGCCGTGAAGCAGGTCGAACCGGCAATGGGTTGCGCCGAAAGGCCACTCAGGTTCCCCAATCATATAGACAGTTAATTGGTAGCTGTTATCATCCGAAGCGGAGGTTAAAATTTTTGTTTTCGCAAAAGACACACGATAGGCAAACACAGCTTCAGACAACGCAAGCACAATCAAAACCACAAGCAAAAATCTGCCTATTTTCTTTGCCATTTTTTATCCTTTTACGCCGCATTACGGCTTAAAGCTGTCCTTCAAGCTCACCGCCCGGTTGAACACCAGGCGCCCCGGCCTGGAATCCTTGCTGTCGGCGCAGAAATACCCCTGGCGCATGAATTGGAACCGGTCCGACGGCTGAGCGTCCGCCAGCCCCGCCTCCACCTTGCACCCGGTGAGCACCTCCAGGGAGCCGGGGTTCAGGCACTCCAAGAAATCCTTGCCCGCCGCGTCCGGCTCCGGGTCGGAAAACAGGTTGTCGTACAGCCGCACCTCCGCCTCCACGGCGGTGGCGGCGTCCACCCAGTGGATGGTGGCTCCCTTCACCTTGCGCCCGTCGGCGGGGTTGCCGCCCCTGGACTCGGGGTCGTACTCTGCGATGACCTCGACGACGTTCCCCGCCTCGTCGGTGTTGTACCCCACGCACTTGATGAGGTACGCCCCCTTCAAGCGGCACTCCGGGCCGTTGGGGTACAAGCGCTTATACTTGGGGATGGGCTCGGGCAAAAAGTCCTCCGCCTCAATCCACAGCTCCCGGGAGAAAGTGACGGACCGGGTGCCATCCTCGGGCCGGTTGGGGTTGTTCTCCACCTCGAAGGTCTCCGACTGCCTCTCGGGATAATTGACGATGGTCAGCTTGACGGGCCGCAGCACCGCCATCACCCGCCGGGCGGTCTCGTTCAGATCTTCCCGGAGGCAGTACTCCAGGAATGCGTATTCAATCGTATTGTCCGACTTGGTCACCCCCACCCGGTCGCAGAAATTGCGGATGGCCTTGGGCGTATACCCCCGGCGGCGCAGGCCGCACAGGGTGGGCATGCGGGGGTCGTCCCAGCCGGACACCCGGCCCTCCTCCACCAGCTGGCGCAGCTTGCGCTTGCTCATGACGGTGTGGTCGATGCCCAGCCGGGCGAACTCGATCTGGCGGGGCTTGTGGTAGGGGATGGAGACGTTATTGGCCACCCAGTCGTACAGGGGCCGGTGGTTCTCGAACTCTAGGGAGCACAGGGAGTGGGTGATACCCTCCAGCGCGTCCTCGATGGGATGGGCGAAGTCGTACATGGGATAGATGCACCACTTGTCCCCCTGGCGGTGGTGGTGGGCGTGGTTAATGCGGTAGATCACCGGGTCGCGCATGTTAAAGTTGCCCGAGGCCAGGTCGATCTTGGCCCGGAGGGTGTATTTCCCGTTGGGGAACTCGCCGTTTTTCATCCGCTCAAACAGGTCCAGCGACTCCTCCACGGGCCGGTCCCGCCAGGGGGAGACGGCGGGCACGCCGATGGCGCCCCGGTGCTCCTTGAACTCCTCCGGGGACAGCTCACACACGTAGGCCAGCCCCTTTTTGATGAGCTCCACCGCGTACTCGTACATCTGGGGGAAGTAGTCGGAGGCGTAGTAAAACCGGTCCCCCCAGTCGAAGCCCAGCCAATGGATGTCCTCCTGGATGGCCTCCACATACTCCACGTCCTCCTTGGAGGGGTTGGTGTCGTCCATGCGGAGATTGCACATGCCGCCGTACTTCTCCGCGGTGCCGAAGTCGATGGTCAGCGCCTTGCAGTGGCCGATGTGCAGGTAGCCGTTGGGCTCGGGCGGGAAACGGGTGTGGACAGTCATGCCCTGGTACTGCCCGCCCTGAGCGATGTCCTCATCAATAAAGTCATGGATAAAGTTTTGGCTCATGGATACGTTCAGCTCTTCCGCCATGTCTGTCACTCCTCGGTAAATTAAAATTGTGGGCTTTGGGACGTCCCAAAGCCCACCTATTATATCCGTTTTGGGAAGAAAAGCAACTGGTGATTTGACCATATCGGTCATGGTTCCGCGCCTTCCGTGTAATCCTCGCAGGCGGGGTGGAGCGACTCGGGCCAGCTGTAGCCCAGTTGAATCAGCTCTTGATCCGTGTACAGCAGCTGCTCCGCCTCTCCCTGCTCATCCCGGACCCCCTCCCCTTCCCCGGCAGGTCGCAGCCCCTGGGGCAGCAAATGCCGGTAGCCCTCGGGGGTGGCCACGATAAGCCACAGTCCCGCCGAGCCGTTTACGGGCTCCACCTCGATCCCGCACTGCTGGCAGAGGTACTCCATGGCCATGAGCAGACCGAAGTCGGAGGCCGGCTCTCCGGACAGCGCGTCCAGGGCCAAATTGGCCCCGTCCGCGTCCCAGTCCCCGGCTGCGGAGCGGACAATGGCCGCCAGCTCCGCCACCGCATACCCCTCCCCCGCAGGGGGATTGGCTTCCAGAAGGGACGCGGCGGCCATCTCCAGCAGCCGGGCGTGCTCTTTCTCTTCCTCCACCACGGCGTCGGCGCTCTCGTCCCAGCGCAGCCTCACCTGGATAATCCGCCGCGTGCCCGTCTCAGGATACAGGGAAATGGCCTTGACGGCTATATCATGGTGGCGGTACAGGGCGGGGGCGCTGAAGCAGGCCAGCTCCAGCAGCGCCTCCAGCAGCGCCTGGTCACCGGAGAACGAGGAGGCCAAAAACACCGCGCTGCTCCCCTGCTCGCTCACCAGCCTCCCCAGCTCCTGGCGCACGCCGGACAGGCCCATGACCTCCCGCAGCGAGCTCATCTCCTGCGCGCTGCGGGAGTAGGAAATGTGCAGCTCCACCTCGTAATAGGTCAAGATGCGGGTGGCGTCATAGGTCAGCGAACGCACAGAAAAAGCTCCCAACGGGTCCGCGTACATCACCTCGTCCCGGGCGTTGGCCAAATCGCCCTCCACATCCCCGGTGTAATTGTACAGCCGGATGGTCCCCTGCGCCCGGCGGCCGCTGACAAAATAGAGCATGGCGTTCACCAGCCCCTGGTAGCTCTCCGCCCGCAGGACGGATTCGTCCTCGGTGACGGCGTAGTCCACATGGGTGGAGACGGTCTCGTGCCCCCGCTCCAGCATGGCGGAACAGCCGCTGAGAGCCAGCGCCATACACAAAATCAGGGCCGGCAGACGTTTTTTCACCAGAAACTCCCCCTCCCTCGCCGCCCGCGGCGCACTTTCATAAATCGTCCTTCTTATAATCCCGGAATCCCTCGCCCAGCACCTCGTGGGCGTTGCACACGATGACGAAGGCCACGGGGTCGATATCCTTGATGGTGGCCTTGATGACGGCGATCTCCCGCTGCTTGAAGGCGCACATAAGAACATTTTTGTCCGCCCCGGTATACGCCCCCTGGCCGTGGAGAATGGTCACCCCCCGGTCCAGGTCCTTGACGATGGCGTCGGAAATCTCCTTGTTTTTATCGCTGATGATATAGGCCACCTTGGCCGTGTCCATGCCGTAGAGCACACCGTCCATCACAATGGTGGAGATATACAACGCCACCAGGCCGTACAGGGCGGCGTACAGAGTTTGAAACGCCACGGAAACCGCCACGATCACCGCCAGGTCGATGCCCATCAGCAGCTTGCCCATGGGCAGCCAGGCCAGCTTCAGCTTCAAAAGCCTGGCCAGCAGGTCAGTGCCGCCAGTGGTGGCTCCCTGCTGGAAAATCAGCCCCAAAGACAGCCCCAGCAGCAGCCCGCCGAAAATACAGGCCAGCAGCGGCTCCATGGCGGGCCAGTCGTACAGCGGAGTGAGCAGGTCGATGAACACCGACGAGAGGAACATGGCGTACAGCGACGACACCAGCAGCCGCCCGCCGATCAGCTTCCACCCTAGGATGAACAGCGGGACGTTCAGCACGATCACGGTGACGCCGATGGGCAGGGCCGGGATCAGATAGTTGATGATCTGGGCCACGCCGGTGATGCCGCCGAAGGCGATGCCGTTGGGCGCGTAGCACCACACAAACCCCAGCGCGTACACCGCCGACGCCAGCGTAATCACTACAAAAGGGATCAGGGTCTTTTTCACAGTTGCCATAGGCGGCCTTCCTTCCAATGATGCGGTTTTATAGGGCGCGGCGGTCTCGCCTTCGGCTCGGTCGGCGATGGAGGGGCGCCCCCGGCGCACATCGCCCCGGCCCGCCGGGGCGTCCCTCCCCAGGCGGCGGGCGGCCTTACGCTTACAGCAGCGTCATCTGCTCCTCTCCCCGGTCCTCCTCTTTCAGCAGGGCCCCTGCGGCGGGCAGGGAGCGGGCCCGGTATCGGGCGGCGTTGACGATGTGGGTGGCGGAGAGGGGTCTGGCCCACTCCACATGGTGCTTGGCCTTCACCACCATCACCCCCACACCCTGGGTGGACCGGGTGGTCTTGGGGGTCAGGGAGGCGGTGTGGAACACCACGCACCGCCCGTCGCTGGAGCCCACCGCCATCTCCTGGTCCTCTGTGAGCAGGCAGGCGGACACCAGGGGGAACTTGTCGCAGTAGGCCCCGGTGAGCTTGCGCCGCCTGGTCTGGGTCTGGTAGGCGCCCAGCTCCACCCGGGCGGCCTTGCCGTTGTCAAAGAAAAACAGCACATGGGCGGAATAGTCCCCCGGAGCGCAGGCCCACACGAACTTCTCCTCCGGATCCATGCCCAGCTTGGTGGGCAGATAGTCCCCCAGTACGCTGGCCTTGGCGTCGTCGAAATCGCTGAGCCGGGTCTTATAGCACTGCTGCTTGTCGGTGAACACCAGCAGCTCGTCCCGATTGGTGCCCTCCCACTGGAGGAAGGGGCCGTCCCCCTCCTTGTACTTCTGCTCGCCGCTCATGCGCAGAGACTGGGGCGTGATCTTCTTAAAGTATCCCTCTTTGGAGATAAACACATTCACCGAATAGCCGGGGACCTCCTCCACCGCGGTGATTTTCTCCTCCGCCGCCTGCTGGTACTCGTAGACGATCTCGGTGCGCCGGGGAACGGCGTACTTCTTTTTGACGCTTTTCAGCTCTTCGGCAATGATACCTTTGATGCGGCTGGGAGAGTTGATGATGTCCCGCAGGTCCTCAATCTCCTTCTCCAGCTCGGCGGTCTCCTCCACCCGTTTGAGGATATACTCCTTGTTGATGTTGCGCAGCCGGATATCCGCCACATACTCCGCCTGAACCTGGTCGATGCCGAAGCCGATGATCAGGTTGGGCACCACCTCGGCCTCCTCCTCCGTCTCCCGGATGATGCGGATGGCCTTGTCGATGTCCAGCAGGATGCGCTTCAAGCCCTTCAGAAGATGGAGCTTCTCCTCCTTCTTCTTACAGACAAAGTAGGTCCGCCGCCGCACGCCGTCCATGCGCCAGGCGGTCCACTCCTCCAAAATCTCGCCCACCCCCATCACCCGGGGCATCCCGGCGATGAGGATATTGAAGTTGCAAGAGAAGGTGTCCTGGAGCGGCGTGGCCTGGAACAGCCGGGCCATCAGCTTGTCGGGGTCGGCACCCCGCTTCAGGTCGATGGCCAGCTTCAGGCCGTTCAGGTCCGTCTCGTCCCGCATATCGGCGATCTCCCGGACCTTTCCCGCCTTCACCAGCTCGGCCACCTTATCCAAAATGGCCTCCACGGTGGTGGAGTAGGGGATCTCATAAATTTCTATGACGTTGTCTTCTTTCATGTGCCGCCATTTGGCCCGCAGCTTGAGGGAGCCCCGGCCCGTGCGGTAGACCTCCGCCAGCGCCGCGCCGTCATAGAGCAGCTGTCCGCCGGTGGAGAAATCCGGCGCCCTCAAAATGCCCATCAGGTCCACATTGGGGTCCTTGAGGTAGGCGGCGGCAGCGTCGCACACCTCGCCCAGGTTGAACCCGCACAAATTGGACGCCATGCCCACGGCGATGCCCTGGTTGGCCGCCACCAGCACGTTGGGGAAGGTGGTGGGCAACAGGGTGGGCTCCATCAGCTTGCCGTCATAGTTGGGGACAAAGTCCACCGCGTCCTGGTCGATGTCCCGGAACAGCTCCTGGCAGATGGGGTCCAGCCGCACCTCGGTGTACCGGGAGGCCGCCCAGGCCATATCCCGGGAGTACACCTTGCCGAAGTTGCCCTTGGAGTCCACCAGCGGGTGCAGAAGGGCCCCGTACCCCCGGCTGAGGCGCACCATGGTGTCGTAGATGGCGGCGTCCCCGTGGGGGTTGAGCTTCATGGTGGCCCCCACCACGTTGGCGGACTTGGTGCGGTTCCCCCCCAGCAGCTTCATCTGGTACATGGTGTACAGCAGCTTGCGGTGGGAGGGCTTGAAGCCGTCGATCTCCGGGATGGCCCGGGAGACGATGACGGACATGGCGTAGGGCATATAGTTGCGCTCCAGCGTCTCGGTGATGGGCTGCTCCAGCACCTGGGCCCGCAGGCCCATGACGTTTGGGTTATTTACCTTTTGGGGTTCCTTCTGCCGGGGGTCCTTCTTCTTAGCCAAACGAATCAATCCTTACTCTCAGTTTGCGGGAGGGCCGCGCCAAAGCCTTCCCCGAAAAATGGGGAAGGCTTTGGCGCTCAGTTGTGACGCGGGCACAGGGTTCCGCGCTCAGAATTCCAGGGGCTGGACGGAGTCCACCACGGTGGCTCCCTCGGGGGGCTCGCTCAGGGGCTTGTCGGTGGTGCCCCTCTGGGTCCCGGTGACCTCCACCTTCATCTCGCCCATGTTGGCGATGTGGTAGTTCATGGTCATGGACACGTTGCCGCCAGACTGGGTGACGTCCATGGCGATCTTCATGCCGGGCACGCCGGACTGGGGATTGGTCTCCATGGCGCAGGTCATGACGGCCCCGCCCTTGCTGTCCACCTTCATGACGATCTTGTACTCCTTGAAGGCGGCCTTGGCTTCCTCCATATCGCTCTCATCCAGGCCCATGTCCGCATAGAGCCCCATCAGGCTGTCCAGGTCGATGGTGAGGGTGGAGGTGCCACCGGACGTGGTAAACTGATCGTCGCCGTAGAGGCTGTCCAGCAGGTCCACCATCTCCATCACGGAGCCCCACTCGGTGACGCTCTCACAGGGCATGAACCGGACCAGCACCGAGCCGATGGTGGCGTCGCCCGCCTGGGTAAAGGCCAGCTCGCCCCAGTCCGCGCCCAGGTCCATGGCCAGCCACACGTTGTCTTTCCCGGCCAGCTCGTCCAGCGCCGCCATCCGGAACCAGATGGAGCCCTCCCTCGTCATAATGAGCTCCATGTCCTCCAGGCATTTTACGACGGTCCGGAACATTTCGGCGTCCGCGGGAGCGTCATACTGACCGAACATCAGCTCCTCCAGATCATCCACCGCGTTGTCGGACAGCTTCAGAGACAGGTTGGCGCTGGCGGCGTCGGTGTTGAAGAGCTGCTTGGCGGTGAGGTCCGCCTTGTAGGTCTTGTTTCCGTTGAGGGTGTCAAACAGGGTGAGGGAGATATTGCCCTTCGCGTCGGAGCGGTAGTTTTTGCCTTCCTCCATTCCAATGCTCTTGTTTGCTTGGACCTTGTTGAGAATGGTGAATTTCTCGTCGATCTGGGACGCCAGCGCGTCCCGGTCCAACAGGATGGCGGTCTCATAGAAGGCATCCCAGCCCACGTCGTAACCCAGGGCCTCGGAGATGAAGCGCACGGGGACGTAGGTGCGGCCATCCTTGAGATAGGGGGCGCAGTCCATGGGGAAGATCTGCCCGTCGCCTGGCAGCTCACCGCCGGGGTACTCCACCAGAACCTCATTGCTGCCAAGGGTAAAAGTCAGGCAAATTTCATCCGTTTTGCAGACCACCTTGTCGTCCACCATCTCCGCCTCGCCGCCAAGGGTTTCAATGAGCGCCCGGATCGGGGTCATGGTGCGCCCGTCCACCACCTCGGGGGCGGCGTCGGGGAACTGGATATACGCGCCGTTGACCATCACGCCCACCTGGCCGGGCACGCCGCCCAGGGCTTTCTTGTTCTCGTCCCGCCGTTGCTGGAGCAGCTGCGCCAAATCGTCATCCGGGAGATTTGCGAAGTCCTCCCAGTCGATGGAGCCGATGGGCCCGCTGGTGATGATGGACGTGGGGCCGTCCGCGCCGCCGATGATGCCCAGGGTCTCTTCCGGGGACAGGCTGTCCAGGATGGCGCTGATGGGGATGGCGTCCCCCGGCTGATAGACGGGCACGGCCTCGCCGTCCACCGTGTAGGCGCCGTCCACGGGGACCGTGTCCGGAGCGGGGGCCGCAAAGGCAGGCGCCGCCAGCGACAAGGCCAGGGTCAGAGACACCAGAACCGCTGTCAATTTCTTCATTGTTCGTTCCTCCTTTTCACGCGAATACAGGTTTCTTCTATCTTTACGCCGCCCTGCGGCGTTGGGGAACCAGGCCGAAGCCTATGTTCTGCAGAGGAAAGCCCAAGCGTTTCTTTTTTCGCTTCCTCTTTATTATGGGCTTACTTCTCTCCTTGCGTCCAACATACACCTTCCAGCGGGTGGAAGGTCAAGAGGTTTATGAAAATTTTTTAAATCCCTTCTTTTTCCCGGAAAAGGAAAAGAAGCTCCCCACATGGCGTCATGAGATATCCGCCATATCCAGATATTTATACCCGCTGTCCGCGATGTGGTCCTTCCGGCCCTGGAGATTGTCTCCCAGAAGCAGGTCAAACACCTCCATCGTGCGCTCCACGTCCTCCGGCATGACCTTGATCAGCCGCCGGGTCTCCGGGTTCATGGTGGTCAGCCACATCATCTCCGGCTCGTTCTCACCCAGGCCCTTGGAGCGCTGCACGTCCAGCTTTTTCCCCTCCATGGAGGCCAGCACATCGTTTTTCTCCTTGTCGGAGTAGGCAAACCAGGTCTTTTCCTTATAGGTGATCTCGTACAGGGGGGACTCGGCGATATACACGTACCCCTTCTCAATGAGGGTGGGGGTCAGGCGGTATAGCATGGTGAGCAGCAGCGTGCGGATCTGAAAGCCGTCCACGTCGCCGTCGGTGCAGATAACCACCTTGTTCCAGCGCAGGTTGTCTAGGTCGAAGGCGTTCAGGTCCTTGACGTGCTTGTCCTTCACCTCCACCCCGCAGCCGATCACCTTCAGCAGGTCGATGATGATGTCGCTTTTGAAGATGCGGGCGTAGTCCGCCTTTAGGCAGTTGAGGATCTTGCCCCGGATGGGCATGCACGCCTGGAACTCGCTGTCCCGGGCCTGCTTCACGCTGCCCAGGGCGGAGTCGCCCTCCACGATGTACAGCTCGCTCCGGGTCACGTCCCTGGTGCGGCAGGGGACAAACTTGGCCACCCGGTTGGAGATGTCCATGGACCCGGACAGCTTTTTCTTGATACCCAGGCGGGTTTTTTCCGCCGTCTCCCGGGAGCGCTTGTTCACCAGCACCTGCCCGGCGATCTTCTCCGCGTCCATGGGGTTCTCGATGAAATAGACCTCGAACTGGGAGCGGAGGAAGTCCGTCATGGCCTCCTGGACAAATTTATTGGTGATGGACTTCTTGGTCTGGTTCTCGTAGCTGGTCTGGGTGGAGAAGTTGTTGGACACCAGCACCAGTGCGTCTTGGATGTCGTTAAAGGTGATCTTGCTCTCGTTTTTCTGATATTTGCCGTTCTGCTTGAGCCAGCCGTCGATGGCGGACACGAAGGCGGAGCGCATGGCCTTTTCCGGCGACCCGCCGTGCTCCAGCCAGGAGGAGTTGTGGTAGTGCTCGATGACCTGCACCCGGTTGGAGAAGCAGAAGGACACCGACAGCTTCACTTTATACTCCGCCTTGTCCGCCCGGTCACGGCCCCGGCGCTCCGACTGCCAGAACACAGGCGCGGTGAGGGGATCGTCCCCCGCCAGCTCGGCAACGTAATCGATGATGCCGTTTTCATAGCGGAAGTCGGTGGTCTCGAACTTTCCGCCGGTCTGGTTTCGAAAGCGGAAGGTCACCCCGGCGTTGACCACCGCTTGACGCTTCATCACATCGGTATAGTAGTCCACGGGGATATCGATGTCGGTGAATACGTCCAGATCCGGCTTCCAGTGGAACTTGGAGCCGGTCTTTTTCCGGTCGGCGGGCTCCTTTTTCATCTCACCCACGATCTCGCCCTTCTCGAAGTGGAGGGTGTACTTGAAGCCGTCCCGATAGATCACCGCGTCGAAATACTCGCTGGCGTACTGGGTGGCGCAGGAGCCCAGGCCGTTGAGGCCCAGAGAGTACTCGTAGTTGTCCCCGCCGCCGTCCTTGTACTTGCCGCCGGCGTACAGCTCGCAGAACACCAGCTCCCAGTTGTAGCGGCCCTCCGCCTCGTTCCAATCCACTGGGCAGCCCCGGCCGAAGTCCTCCACCTCGATGGACCTGTCCTCGTACCGGGTGACGGTGATCAGGTCGCCGTGGCCCTCCCGTGCCTCGTCGATGGCGTTGGAGAGGATTTCAAACACCGCGTGCTCGCAGCCCTCCAGCCCGTCGGAACCGAAGATGACGCCGGGGCGCTTGCGCACCCGGTCGGCCCCCTTCAGGGAGGAGATGGAATCGTTGCCGTACTGCTGTTTGGAAGTGGACCTTGCCATAGCTGCACCTCTTATTTTTGCTCCCCCGTGCGGGGAAAATGTCGACTTGGGACGGATGGCGGTGAAAACCGCCGGTCCAGAGCCCGCTTGGGTCTTAATTATATAGTATACCGCAAAATGGGAGGAAACGTCAAGGGCGGGAAAAGAGCAGGGGCCGCGTTTCTCATCCGGCCCCTGCCCCTTATTTTTCAACCCGCCGCGGCAGGTTATAATGTTTTGCTCTCAGCCCATCGCCCGGTGGAGGAAGGTGACGATCTGCCCCCGGGTGCAGGTGTCGCCGGGGCTGAACGTGGTGGTGCTGGTGCCCTTCGTCACGTTCTCCTCCACCGCCCAGGACACCGCTGCGGCATAGTCCGCGCCCTTGGCCACATCGGTGAAGGTGGAGGCGGCGGACGGGGAGGGACTGCCCTGGGCCTGCCAAATGAATTTCACGGCGTTGGCCCGGGTGCAGGGCTTGCCCGGATTAAAACCGGCCAGGTCAATCATCCCCTTATTGCTGGCCCAGAGGACGGCGTCCTGGTACGCCGCGTCCACCCAGGCGGGCCGCTGGCCGCTGGGCGCGGGCTTGCCGGAGGCCCGCCACAGGAAAGTGAGAATCTGGGCCTCGGTGCACTTGTCGTCGGGAGAAAAGGTGGTGGTGCTGGTGCCGTTGGTGATGCCCTTGGATATGGCCCAGGACACGGGGGCGGCGTAGTACTCCCCAGCGGGCACGTCGGTAAAGCTGGGGGCGGTGGGTTCGGAGGGCGCAGTGGTGCCGGTCCCGCTCTCCAGCAGGACAAAGGCCTGAACATAATTGCCCGCAGAATCCATAGTCCAGTCCAGATCTATGCATTCATCCTTGCCCGTTATGCTGCGCTCAATCGCCCCGCTGTACAGCCAAAATTCGGCGCTGCCTCTCGCGTATACGGTAAATTTGTCCGACCCATCCACATCCGCGCTCCAGCCATAGGCCCCGTCACATCCCGCGTATTCCGCGAAATCGGCGTACAATCCATCCGGGTCATCAATAAGCCGGGTGGAAACCCTGCTCAGGGGAGCGACCTTGATCAAAATGGCATCCACATTTTCATAGTCTCTCAGCTCGCCCCCCATACCGACTGTGCGTACCTTCACGGTCTTTCGCTCCACCTTGGCCGACTCAAAATCAATGAAATATTTGGCCCATCCGTCCACATAGATAGAATAGGGCCCAAAGGTGCCGGGAGCGGGGGTGGTCGTGGAGCCCTGGCTCGCCTGAAAGGCCAGCTGTTTCAGTACATCCTGATAGGTGGCGTCGTGGCCGTTTACAAGCTTGTCATCGTTATACCAAGACTGCCCGCCACAGCCGAACATGTATTCGCCTACAGTGGCTCCCCGGTATTTTTGGATACGCTCTTTATACTCTTCTCTCGTAATCTCCTTTTGCTGGACTCCACTCACAGCGCGGAAGAAATCCGTACTGTTAATCTCATCGGCGATGGCATCCGTGTCCATACTGGCCGGTTCCTCATACCAACACGCGCCCAGGTATTCCCAACTGTCCGCAGAGATATAGGTATCCGTTACACCGTGGAAGCCCGGCCGCCCAGAGTTGGTAGAGGCATGCACATAAATCGCTCCGCTCAGGGAGACGTATTCCATATCCGTAAATGTCCCCGCCTCGCACTCAACGCTGGACGTTTTGACCGCACTGCCGTTCTTGACCTGCCAGATGTCTACCGTAACGACATGGTACTGAAATCCATTCCCGTCAGGACGGGGTGAGGAAACAACCACCAGCTCAGGGGTCTTGTCCCCGTTCATATCCCGCAGGTCCGCATAGATCACAGCCTGCTGGTATGCGGTCAATTTGCTGTAAAACGCTTTCGCGCCGCCTGCGTCCAGCCCGGAGGTGTCCGCCGCCAGGGCGGGTACAGTCAGCCCCAGGCACAGCGCCAGGGCCAGCGCCAGGGAAAGCAGTCGTTTTTTCATCGCTCATACTCCCTCTCTCAATTTTTTCTCCAGCCAACCAAAACGCCGAAGTCACTTCCGTCATCAATTTTACCCGACACCGGACTGAATTGCAAGAGCTATTCCATTCACTTCGCAAAAACCCCCGTCTGTCCGCGCAGACGGGGGTTTTCTCATCATACGTTGAAGCGGAGCATTTTCGCCGGTGCTATCAAGAGTTATGCGCAAAAGCTCTGCAGGCTCAGAGCAGTTGGATCATGGGCGCGCTTTATTTATTTCTCTTCCCGACTTTTTCGGTACCAGTCCAACCTGTCGTTCCATTTCCGGCCGGACAGGCGGTAGTACAGCTCGATACCCCCTGTGATGACGGCGGAGATGAGCACGAAAAACAGGCCGAACAACGCCCACGCCCCCAGCTGATCGGTTGGAAACCACCCACAGGCCACGGCGATGGCGGTGAGCACCGCTCCGAAGGGGATGAAAAACACCAGCATACGCCAGCCGTAGGCCAGCTTTTTGATGATCAGGTTGGAAAAGGCCACCACCTGCATGGCGCTGGCTATCACGCTCACCAGCAGGAGGGAGAACAGGACGGAGAGCGGGGCGCTGTCCTGCCTGAAAACCCACAGGAAAAACATATAAAAGAACATGGAGCCGGTGTAAATCAGGCCCGCCCTCTCCTTGAGATTCATGACCACCTCAAAAAACTTTTTCATGGCTGACGCTCCTTTCAAAGCCCTAATTTATTTTTGATGACGGGGACATACTGGCGGTTCGCCATCACCACCTCGCCGTTGGACAGGGTGAGCCGCATCCGCCCGCCGAAATCGGGGCGAAGAGAGCGCACCTGCCCAAAATTCACAATGACGGATTTGCTGATGCGGATAAAGTCCCGGCCCGCCAGCTGCTCCTCCAGCTCGTACAGCCGCAGTCGGGTCTCATACACCCCACCCGCCGTGTACAGAAAGGTGCCCCGGTCCACGGTGTCGATGTAAAGCACCTCCGCCCCGTCCAGGATGCAGGTCTCGCCGTCCTTTTCCCCGGTGAGCCGGGCGTCAGACAGCCGCAGCAGCTCCATGAGCCGGGCGGTCTGTGCGTCCAGCCGGGGACAGCGGATAATTACCTCGGCCCGCTCCAGCTCCGGACACTCCTCCACGGTCACTTTCATGGACTTCACTCCTTTCGCAGCTGCAAGTTCAGCATACACGATGGGGCCGCGCTTGGCAAGGGGCGGAAGCGCAACCTGCCGCCAGCGCCGCCTGACCTGCAAAAAAATAAAAAGAAGCCCTGCGGCATACGCCGCAGGGCCACGCTTCGTTTCGTTGTCGTGTGAAAACCTTTAGTTACCACTTCGCTCCGTCAGCGAGCTAAAAGTTCTTTTTGCCTACTTTTTCTTTCAAGAAAAAGTAGGACTACCCGCCGAGGTAGGCTTTTTTGACGGCTTCGTCGTGGAGAAGCTCGTCGCCGGTGCCGGTGGCCACGATCTTGCCCGTCTCCAGCACGTAGCCCCGGTCGGCCACAGATAGCGCCATGCGGGCGTTCTGCTCCACCAGCAGGATGGTGGTGCCCGCCTTGTGAAGCTGCTTGATGATGTCGAAAATCTGCTCCACCAGAATGGGAGCCAGGCCCATAGAGGGCTCATCCAGCATCAGCAGCTTGGGGTTGGACATGAGACCCCGCCCCATGGCCAGCATCTGCTGCTCGCCGCCGGACAGGGTGCCCGCCACCTGCTTCCGGCGCTCCTTCAGCCGGGGGAACTGCTCGTAAACCCGCTCCAGATTGGGCTCTATGCTGACCCGGGGCTGGGTATACGCCCCCATCTCCAGATTTTCCTCCACCGTCATCTGCTGGAATACCCGCCGCCCCTCTGGGACGTGGGCCATGCCCAGCTCCACGATCTTGTGGGGAGGGATAGAGGCCAGGTTTTTATCCAGAAATTCGATGGAACCTGTGCGGGACTTGAGCAGGCCGCACACCGTGTTCAGCGTGGTGGACTTGCCCGCGCCGTTGGCCCCGATGAGGGTGACCACCTCGCCGTCGTTGACCTCGAAGGAGACGCCCTTGATGGCGTGGATGGCGCCGTAGTACACGTTGATGTCGTTGACTTTCAGCATTTTTCCACCGCCTCCTCACTGCTGCTTGCCCAGATAGGCCTCAATAACCGTGGGGTTGGACTGGATCTCCTCCGCGGTGCCCTTGGCGATGATCTGTCCGAAGTTCAGCACGCAGATGCCCTCACAGATGCCCATGACCAGGCTCATATCGTGCTCGATGAGCATGATGGCGATCTGGAATGTGTCCCGAATTTTGACAATGTTCTCCATCAGCTCGGCGGTCTCGGAGGGATTCATGCCCGCCGCCGGCTCGTCCAGCAGCAGCAGGGACGGGTTGGTGGCCAGGGCCCGGACGATCTCCAGCCGCCGCTGGGCGCCGTAGGGCAGGGAGCCCGCCTGATGGTCCGCCAGATCCTGCATGTCGAAGATGGACAGCAGCTCCAGCGCCCGCTCATGGGCGGCCTTTTCCTGCCGCCAGTACTTGGGCAGGCGGAGGATGCCGGAGAACATGGAATACTTCTCCTGGTTGTGCAGGCCGATCTTCACATTGTCCTCCACGCTCAGGTTGTTGAACAGCCGGATGTTCTGGAAGGTGCGGGCGATGCCCATGCGGTTGATCTGGGCGGGGGTCTTGCCGTGGGTGTCCAGGCCGTCCAGCAGGATGGTGCCGCGAGTGGGCTGGTACACCTTGGTCAGCAGGTTGAACACGGTGGTCTTACCCGCGCCGTTGGGGCCGATCAGCCCCGCGATCTCCGTGCGGCCCACGGTGATGTTGAACTCGTTGACGGCCGTCAGGCCGCCGAAGTCTATCCCCAAGTGGCTGCACTCCAGGATGGGGGATTTATCCAGGTCCCGCTCCGGGATGATGGAGTGGCTGGGCACGGGCACCATTTTGCCCTTCTCAAACTTTTTCTCAGCCATTGTTTTTATACCTCCCTCCGGAGCGGATGCGCTTAATGGGGGCTGTGAGCCGCCTGAAAGTGGTACGGTCAACCATTGTGAGCAGCCCCCTTCCTCTTGGGCAGGACCCGGCCCGCCAGGGTCTTGAGCTGTTCGCTGTTGGTGGCCAGCATCACCAGGATCAGCACGATGGCGTACACCAGCATCCGGAAGTCGGCGAACTGCCGCAGGGCCTCGGGCAGGAAGTAGAGCACGGCGGCGGCGATAATGGAGCCCCACATATTGCCCAGCCCGCCCAGCACCACATACACCAAGACCAGAATGGATGTGTCGAAGCTGAACTTGCTGGCGGCCAGGTTGGAGTAGTTCAGGCCGTACAGCGCCCCGGCGGCCCCCGCCAGGGCAGCGGAGGTGACGAAGGCCATCATCTTATACTTGGTCACGTTGATGCCCACGCTCTCGGCGGCGATACGGTTGTCCCGCAGGGCCATGATGGCCCGACCCGCCCGGCTGCGCACCAGGTTGAGCACGATGACCAGGGTAATCATAATGAGGATGAAGCCCGCGGTGAAGGAGGCGATGGTCTCGGTGCCGGTGGCGCCCTGGGCGCCCTTGATGATGGCCATGCCGCCGGGCTCCATGCCGATGTCGTTGATGGTCAGGCTGCCGTCCAGGTTGAAAGCCATGTGCAGGCCGTTGCTGTCATAGCCCACCAGCAGGCAGTTAATCAGCTCCTTGATGATCTCGCCGAAGGCCAGGGTGACGATGGCCAGATAGTCGCCCTGGAGCCGGAGCACGGGGATGCCCACAATGGTCCCGGCGATGGCGGCGAACACCGCGCCCACCAGGATAGCGATGGCCAGTCGGGCCGGGGCGGAGGGGATGGCGGCCTGGAGGCTCTGGGAGGCGATGACGCCGGAGAAGGCGCCCACGCTCATAAAGCCCGCGTGGCCCAGGGACAGCTCGCCCAGGATGCCCACCGTCAGGTTCAGCGACACCGCCATGACGATGTAGGCGCAGATGGGCACCAGCATGCCGGTGATGGAGCGGTTGAGCACCCCGGCGTCTCGGAGGACGGAGAAGAGGACAAAGGCCAGGATGACCCCCAGATAGGTGGCGAAATCCACCTTGGTGGTCTTTTTCAGGCCCTTTATTTTTTTGGTCAGCTTGTTCATTCCGGCCACCTCAAACTTTCTCGGGCACGTACTTGCCCAGCAGGCCCGAGGGCTTCACCAGCAGCACGATGATGAGCACCGCGAACAGAATGGCGTTGGCCAGCTGGGTGGAGATGTACGCCTTGGCCAAGGACTCGATGATGCCCAGCAGCACGCCCCCCAGGAAGGCCCCGGGGATGGAGCCGATGCCGCCGAACACCGCGGCGGTGAACGCCTTGATGCCGGGCATGGAGCCGGTGGTGGGCATGAGGGAGGTGGTGAAGGAGCACAGCAGCACCCCCGCCACGGCCGCCAGGGCGGAGCCGATGGCAAAGGTCACCGAGATGGTGCGGTTGACGTTGATGCCCATGAGCTGGGCCGCGCCCTTGTCCTCGGAGCAGGCCCGCATGGCCTTGCCCAGCTTGGTCTGGCCGGTGAAGAAGGTGAGCGCCAGCATGATGATAATGCAGGCCCCCATGGTGAGCAGGGAGATATAGGAGATAGACACCTGCCCGCCGAAGAGGGGCAGGGCGTTGGGCTCCCCCTGGGCGTTGGTGGCGGGGATGATGGGGGTGAAGCCCTTGGGGGACGCGCCCCAGATGAGCAGGGCGGCGTTTTGCAGGAAATAGCTCACGCCGATGGCGGTGATGAGCACCGCCAGGGAGGTGGCCTGCCGCAGGGGCTTATAGGCCAGCCCCTCGATGACCACGCCCAGCACCGTGCACACCGCCATGGCCAGCAGCACCGACAGCCAGCCGGGCAGCTCCAGGTAGGACGTGGCGCAGATGGAGATGTAGCCGCCCACCATGATGACGTCTCCGTGGGCGAAGTTCAGCATTTTGGCGATGCCGTACACCATGGTGTATCCCAGGGCGATGATGGCGTACACGCTCCCCAAGCTGATCCCGCTGATCAGGTAGGAAAGGAATTCCATAGACGCTCCTCTCTTTCTTGTGGCCCTATGGCAGAAACGGGGGCGCGGAAAGCCGTGCCCCCGTCCCTGCCATAGCGCGGAACAGATATAGGGAAGGGCTGCCGGGAGCGGATCCCGGCAGCCGTCCCCTCATTGGAAACAAAGCTGCGGTGGGTCAGGGAGTGACGTACACGCCGTCCTTGATGACCACGGCCATGGGGGCCTTGGACACCTCGCCGCTGGCCTTCCAGGTCATGCCCTGGCCGGTGAGGCCGTCCACGGAGATGGTGGGCATCACCGCCACCAGGGCCTCGCAGATCTCCTCGGCGCTCATGTCGCCGGTGCAGCCGGCGGCGTTGAGGGCCTCGTAGATGACGTACACGGCGTCATAGCCGTCGGCGGCGAACTGGTTGGGGGTCTCGCCGTGGAGCTCGTTGTACTTCTTCACGAAGTTCTGGGTGCGCTCATCCTCGGCGTCGGCGGAGAAGGGGGTGAGCAGCATGACGCCCTCGGCCAGCTTGGTGTCAAAGTTCTCCATGGTCAGGATGCCGTCCATGCCGTCCACGCCGAAGAAGGTGGGGGCGTAGCTCATGGCGGCGGCCTGGGCCAGGATCACGGAGGCGGGCTGATAGTAGATGGGCAGGAACAGCACGTCGGCGCCCTTGTTCTGGGCGGAGGTGAGCTGGACGGAGAAGTCGGTCTGGGTGTCCTTGGTGAAGGTGCCCTCGTCCACGATCTCAATGCCCTTGGCCTTGGCCTCGGCCACAAAGGTGTCCCGGATGCCCTGGGAGTAGGCGTCGTCGTTGCGGTAGATCACGGCAACCTTGGCGCCGGGCAGGTTCTCAGCGATGTAGTCGGCGGAGCCGGTGCCCTGGTTGGGGTCGGTGAAGCAGACCTGGAAGGTGTTGTCCTTGCCGGCGATGACGTCCACAGAGGAGCCGGAGGGAGTGATGGTGAACACCCGGTCCTTATAGGTCTCGGCGGACACGGCGATGCCGGAGCCGGAGGTGACGCTGCCCACGATGATCTGAGCGCCGTCATCCAGCAGCTTGTGGTAGGCGTTGACGCCCAGCTCGGGGTCGGCCTGGTCGTCCTCGGGCTGGAGCTCGAACTGGACCGCGCCGCCCAGGGCGTTGATCTCGTCCACGGCGATCTGGGCGCCGTTCATGGCGGCCTTGCCGTAGATGGCGGTGTCGGTGGTCAGGGGGCCGATGCCGCCCAGCTTAAAGGTACCGCTGGCGGTGCCGGTGGGCTCAGTGCCCTGGTTGCCGGTCTCGGCGGGAGCGCTCTCCTGGGTGCCCTGGCTGGGCTCCTCGGAGGCGGGGGCGGCGCTTCCGGTGCTGCCGGTGCCGGAGCAGCCGGCCAGCAGGCTGAAGCACATAGCGCCCGCCATGAGCATGGCCGCAAGATTTTTCTTCTTCATTCTGGTTTCCTCCTATTTGAAATATGCGCGCGATCTCTTAACATCGAAGGGGGCACGATTGCGCCCCCCAGATTGTTGACAATTATATACTTGAGATCTCGAGCTGTCAACTGTAAAAATCGACAAGGAGAGTTACGGGAGGACAGGGGTTATTTTATATTGTGACGGATATTTTGTACTCAAACCACCAATCCGCCATTGGGGGCGAGCACCTGGCCAGTGAGGAAGGAGGACTCCTCACCAGCCAGGAAGACGATGGCGGCGGCGGCCTCCTCCGGGGTGCCGATGCGGCCCAGGGGGGTCTCGTCCGCCAGGGCGGCCAGGTCGTCAGAGGAGAGATTGGCGTTCATTTCCGTGTCGATGACCCCGGGAGCCACACAATTTACCCGGATATTGGAAGGACCAAGCTCCTTAGCTAAGGCTTTGGTGTAGGCGATAACCGCCCCCTTTGTGGCGGAGTAGGCGGCCTCGCAGGAGGCCCCCACCTGCCCCCACATGGAGGACACGGTGACGATGGCGCCGGACTTGCGCTCCAGCATATGGGGCAGCACCGCCCGGCAGCAATGGTGAACGCCGTCCACATTGACGGCGAACAAACGCCGCCATTGGTCCTCGTCAATTTGACTGATGAGGCCCAGGTGAGAGATCCCGGCGGAGCAAACCAAAATGTCAAGTTGACAAAATTTTTCTAACACATTGTCAACCATTTCTGTCACCTGAGCGATGTCAGCCACATCGCCTCGGACGGCCAGAGCGGGGACTCCCAGGGCCTCCAGCTCCCGGACCAGGACTTGGGCCCGCGCTTGGCTGTGATGATAGCCCACGGCTACCCCCCACCCCCGGCGGGCGAATAAGCGGGCGGCAGCGGCTCCAATGCCTCGGGAGCCGCCGGTGATCAGCGCGTATTTCATGGCAATTCCTCTTCTCTGTTTTTTAATGTTAAGGTATCAGGGGAAAATTCCTTTTCAAGATTGATGCGCGCAAACGCCATTTGTCGGACCCTTTCAGCAAGACATACAGATACAGATGGGCAGCCTCCCCCTAAGGGGAACTGCCCGCCAATCCCAATTTTAATTTAATTTATTTTTCTGATTATATCATAGGCGTGTTCCTTATTCAATTCGATATTGAAAAATTGGTGGAGCTTCTTCCAGCAGTGCCCATTTTACAAACAGGAGCGAAGAAAAAACTCTTGACAAGCAAGGGCTTGGCCGCTATAATACATATTGTTCCACATATGGAACCAAACAATGGAATATTTGGA
>CATLHC010000022.1 GCA_949948775.1 uncultured Oscillospiraceae bacterium | reverse complement strand
GCCCAGCGCTCCCAGGAGGAGCGGGAGCTGGTGGCGCAGGCCAAGGCGGTGCTGATGGACCGCCACGGCATGACGGAGGAGCAGGCCCACCGTTTTTTACAAAAGCAGAGCATGGACAATGGCGCCCGGCTCACTGATACGGCCAAGCTTGTGCTGGCGGATCAGTGACAGATAACCCAGGGCGGCAGTTGTTTGGACTGCCGCCCTGTTGCGCCCGTTTGACTTCCCAATCCGTGAACAGGAGGGATGGCCATGGACTTCACCAAGATGCACGGTCTGGGAAATGACTACATCTTTTTGAACTGCATGGACTCCACACCTGAGAATTTGGGCGAACTGGCCCGCCGCCTGTCCGACCGCCATTTCGGCGTAGGGGGGGACGGCATCATCTGCGTCTGCCCGTCGGACCGGGCGGATTTCAAAATGCGGATGTTCAACGCCGACGGCTCCGAGGGGGCCATGTGCGGCAACGGCATCCGGTGCTTCGGCAAGTACGTGTATGATAAAGGATTGACAGATAAGGCCCATCTCACCATCGAGACCCTGGCGGGAGAGCGGGAGCTGTCCCTGATGATTCGGGAAAAACGGGCGTACGCCGCCGCGGTAAATATGGGAATACCTATTCTCAAATTGCCCGTTTTGCTCCAAATTGGGCGGGCAGGGTACACCGCCGTCCCGGTGTCCATGGGGAACCCCCATGCGGTCATTGAGGTGGAGGACCCCGCCGCATTGGATTTACAGGCCATGGGTCCTGCCGTGGAGAGCCACCCGGCCTTTCCCGGCAGAGTCAACGCGGAGTTTGTAAAAGTGCTGAGTCATAACGAGCTTCAAATGCGCGTCTGGGAGCGGGGCAGCGGCGAGACTATGGCCTGCGGCACCGGGGCCTGCGCATCCGCGGCGGCGATGATGAGCGCAGGCAAACTGGACCGGGAGACCGTCGTTCACCTGTCCGGTGGCGATTTGACCGTCCGCTGGGACGAAAAATCCGGCCATATGTTCATGATGGGCCCCGCTGTCACCGTTTTTGATGGCAAACTTGACAATTGACCGCGCCGCCTCTTTTGCGGTAAAATGATTTAACCAGATAAAGTGAAGGAGTGGTCCCAATGGCCCGCATCAATCAGAATTTTCTCAAGCTGCCGGGCGGCTACCTGTTCCCGGAGATCGGCCGCCGGGTGCGGGCCTTTTCGGCGGAGAATCCGCCCATGCCCCTGATCCGCTTAGGAATAGGCGACGTGACCCAGCCCCTGGCCCCCGTGGTGGTGGACGCCATGGTGAAGGCGTCCAGGGAGATGGGGGTTAAGGAGACCTTCCGGGGCTACTGCGAGGAGACCTGCTGCGCCTATGAGTTCCTGCGCTTCGCCATTCGAGACTCCTATAGGGAGCGGGGGGTGGACCTTGCCGACGACGAGATTTTTGTCTCCGACGGCGCGAAAACCGACTGCGGCAGCATCGGCGACATCTTCTCGGTGGACAATGTGGTGGCGGTGTGCGACCCGGTGTACCCGGTGTACGTGGACACCAACGCCATGGCCGGTCGGGCCGGCGCCTACGACGGGGAGAAGTGGACCGACCTGGTTTATCTGCCCTGCACGGCGGAGAACGGCTTTTTCCCCGATCTGCCCGCGGGGGACAAGGTGCCCGACCTCATCTACATCTGCTCCCCCAACAACCCCACCGGCGCGGCGGCCACCTATGAGCAGCTCAAGGTCTGGGTGGACTACGCCAACGCCCACGGCAGCGTGATCCTGTTTGACTCCGCCTACGAGGCGTTCATCCGTGAGGATGGTATCCCCCACAGCATCTTTGAGGTGGAGGGGGCCAAGACCTGCGCCATCGAGTTCCGCTCCTTCTCCAAGTCCGCCGGTTTCACCGGCAACCGTTGCGCCTACACGGTCATCCCTAAAGCGCTGAAGCGTGAGGGCGCGTCCCTTAACGCCCTGTGGAACCGCCGCCAGGGCAGCAAATTCAACGGCGTGCCCTACGTCATCCAGCGGGCGGCGGAGGCGGCGCTCAGCCCCGAGGGCAGGGCGCAGACAAGGGTGGCCATCGACTACTACCTGAACAACGCCAAGGTCGTCCGGGAGGGCCTCACCAAAGCGGGCCTGACGGTCTACGGTGGGGTGAACGCCCCTTATCTGTGGGTCAAGACGCCCAACAACACGCCGTCCTGGGACTTCTTCGACCTGCTGTTGAAGAAAGCGTGCGTGGTCACCACCCCCGGCGCGGGCTTCGGCCCCAGCGGGGAGGGCTACATCCGGGTCACCGCCTTCGGCGACGCGGACGCCACCAAGGAAGCGGTCCAGCGCATCGTGTCGGTGCTGTAAAAAGAAATCAAAAACCGGCCCAACGGGGGGCAGGGAAAGGGGTCATACCCTTTTGCCTCCCGTTGGGCCGGTTTTCGTTTGGAGGATTCAACATGAAGCAAGAGCGGGGACAGGAGCGGGGGCCGCTGTACGACCCCCGGTTCGAGCACGACAACTGCGGCATCGGCGCGGTCGTGGACATCAAGGGCAGGAAGAGCCATCAGACGGTGGACGATGCGCTGAAAATCGTGGAAAAGCTGGAGCATCGGGCGGGCAAGGACGCCGAGGGCCAAACCGGCGACGGCGTGGGTATCCTGCTGCAAATCTCCCACGAGTTTTTTGTGAAGGCGGCGGAGGAATGCGGCGTCACCCTGGGCGGCGAGAGGGACTACGGCATCGGGATGTTTTTCTTCCCCCAAGAGACCCTGCGCCGGAACCAGGCCATGAAAATGTTCGAGCTCATCGTGGCCCGGGAGGGCATGGAGTTCATCGGCTGGCGTGAGGTGCCCGTATGTCCGGAGGTGCTGGGGCACAAGGCGCTGGCGAAGATGCCGCGCATCATGCAGGGCTTCGTCCGCCGCCCGGAGAATTTGGCCCGCGGCCCGGAATTTGACCGCAGGCTGTACATCGCCCGCCGGGAGTTCGAGCAGTCCAACGACAACACCTATGTGGCGTCCCTGTCCAGCCGGACCATCGTGTACAAGGGGATGTTCCTGGTGGGCCAGCTGAGGCAGTTCTACCGGGATTTGCAGAGTGAGGACTACACCTCCGCCATCGCCCTGGTCCACTCCCGGTTTTCCACCAACACCAACCCCTCCTGGGAGCGCGCCCACCCTAACCGGTTCATCCTCCACAACGGGGAGATCAACACCATCCGGGGCAACGTGGACCGGATGCTGGCCCGGGAGGAGACCATGCACGCCCCCGTCTGGGACAGGGACATCGACAAGGTGTTCCCGGTGGTGAATGTGGACGGGTCCGACTCCGCCATGCTGGACAACACTCTGGAATTTCTGGTGATGAGCGGCATGGACCTGCCCCTGGCGGTGATGATCTGCATTCCGGAGCCGTGGATGAATGACGAAAACCTGTCCCGGGCCCGGCGGGACCTGTACCAGTATTACGCCGTCATGATGGAGCCGTGGGACGGACCGGCCTCCATCCTGTTCTCCGACGGCGACCAGGTGGGGGCGGTGCTGGACCGCAACGGTCTGCGGCCCTCCCGGTACTACGTCACCGACGACGACCGGCTGATTTTGTCCTCCGAGGTGGGCGTCTTGGACATCGACCCCGCCCACATCGTGCGCAAGTCCCGGCTGGAGCCGGGGAAAATGCTGCTGGTGGACACCGTTTCGGGCCGCATCATTGACGACAGCGAGATCAAGGAGGGCTACGCCGCCCGCAATCCCTACGGCGAGTGGCTGGACCGGAACCTGGTGCGGCTGAAAGATTTGCCCATCCCCAATCACCGGGTGGAAAAGTACACCCCAGAGCGCCGCACCCAGGTGCAAAAGGCCTTCGGCTACACCTACGAGGACTTGAAGGACACCATCCTGCCCATGGCCCGCACCGGGGCGGAGAGCACCGCCGCCATGGGCGCGGACATCCCCCTGGCGGTGCTGTCCAGCCACGACCAGCCGCTGTTCAATTACTTCCGGCAGCTTTTTGCCCAGGTGACCAATCCGCCCATCGACGCCATCCGGGAGGAGATCGTCACCGACACCACCGTCTATGTGGGCGACGACGGCAATCTGCTGGAGGAGAGCGCCGACAACTGCCGGGTGCTCCAGATCCACAACCCCATCCTGACCTCAGTGGATTTAATGAAAATTAAGGCCATGGACAAGCCCGGCTTCCATGTGGAGACGGTGTCCCTGCTCTACTTCAAAAATATGCCCCTGAAGCGGGCGCTGGACCAGATGAAGATCGCCGCCGACCGGGCCTACCGCAACGGAGCCAACATCATCATCCTGTCCGACCGGGGGGTGGACGAGAACCATGTGGCCATCCCGTCCCTGCTGGCGGTGTCCGCCCTGGAGCAGCACCTGGTCCGCACCCGCAAGCGCACGGCGGTTTCCGTGATTCTGGAGTCCGCCGAGCCGAGGGACGTGCACCACTTCGCCGCCCTGCTGGGCTACGGCGCCCGGGCCATCAATCCCTATCTGGCCCAGGAGACCATCGGCCAGCTTATCGACGAGGGGCTGCTGGACAAGGACTTCGGTGCGGCGGTGGACGACTACGACAAGGCCATTTTGAAGGGCATCGTGAAAATTGCCTCTAAAATGGGTATTTCCACCATTCAATCCTACCAGTCCGCCCAGATTTTCGAGGCCATCGGCATCGCCAAGGACGTGGTGGACGAGTATTTCACCAACACCGTCTCCCGGGTGGGCGGCATCGGGCTGAAGGAGATCGAACAGCTGGTGGACAAGAACCACAGCCGAGCCTTTGACCCCCTGGGCCTGGGAGTGGACACGACTTTGGATTCCTCCGGGGCGCACAAGGCCCGCGCGGGGCAGGAGGACCATATGTATAACCCCAAGACCATCCACCTGCTCCAGCAGGCCGCCCGTACCGGGGATTACGGCCTGTTCAAGCAGTACAGCGCCCTGGTGGACGACGAGACCTGCCCCCACACCCTCCGGGGGCTGATGGAGATGAAGTGCGCCGACCAGCCCATTCCCATTGACGAGGTGGAGAGCGTGGACTCCATCGTCAAGCGCTTCAAGACCGGGGCCATGAGCTACGGCTCCATTTCCCAGGAGGCCCACGAGTGCATGGCGGTGGCCATGAATATGCTGGGGGGCAAGTCCAACTCCGGCGAGGGCGGCGAGCGCCCCGAGCGGCTGAAATCCGACCGCTGTTCCGCCATCAAGCAGGTGGCCTCCGGGCGGTTTGGCGTCACCAGCGAGTACCTGGTGAGCGCCAAGGAAATTCAGATCAAGATGGCCCAGGGGGCCAAGCCCGGCGAGGGCGGGCACCTGCCTGGAAAGAAGGTATACCCCTGGATCGCCAAGACCCGCTATTCCACCCCCGGCGTGTCCTTGATCTCCCCACCGCCCCACCACGATATTTACTCCATCGAGGATTTGGCCCAGCTCATCTATGACCTGAAAAACGCCAACCGTCAGGCCCGCATTTCCGTCAAGCTGGTCAGCGAGGCGGGCGTGGGCACCGTGGCGGCGGGGGTGGCCAAGGCGGGCGCCCAAGTGGTGCTGATCTCCGGCTGGGACGGCGGCACCGGGGCCGCTCCCCGCACCTCCATCCACAACGCGGGCCTGCCCTGGGAGCTGGGGCTGGCGGAGACACACCAAACGCTGATTCAAAACGACCTGCGCTCCCGTGTGGTGGTGGAGACCGACGGCAAGCTGATGACGGGCCGGGATGTGGCCATCGCCTGTATGCTGGGGGCGGAGGAGTTCGGCTTCGCCACCGCGCCGCTGGTCACCATGGGCTGCGTCATGATGCGGGTGTGCAACCTGGACACCTGCCCCGTGGGCGTGGCGACGCAGAACCCTGAGCTGCGCCGCCGCTTCCAGGGCAAGCCGGAATACGTGGTCAACTTCATGCGCTTCATCGCCCAGGAGCTGCGGGAGCACATGGCCAAGCTGGGTGTGCGCACCGTGGAGGAGCTGGTGGGCCGCACCGACCTGCTGAAAATGCGGGAGCACGCCGTCAACGACCGGGCCGCCACCGTGGACCTGTCCGCCATTTTGGGCAATCCCTACGTGGGCGAGGGCTATAAGACCCACTTCGACCCCGCCGATGTGTATGATTTTGAGCTGGAAAAGACGGTGGACCAGTCGGTCCTGCTGGCGAAAATGGGCGGCGCGCTGAAAAAGGGCCAAAAGAAACAGCTTTCCCTGGACGTGACCTCCACCGACCGGGCCGTGGGTACCATGTTCGGCTCCGACGTCACCCGCCTCCACGGCGAGGGACTGGAGGAGGACACCTATACCGTCCACTGCTCCGGCGGCGGCGGGCAGTCCTTCGGCGCGTTCATCCCCAAGGGCCTGACCCTGGAGCTGGAGGGCGACTCCAACGACTACTTCGGCAAGGGCCTTTCCGGCGGCAAGCTGGTGGTGTACCCGCCGAAAAACGCAAATTATAAAGCGGACGAGAACATCATCGTGGGCAACGTGGCCTTGTACGGAGCCACCTCCGGCAAGGCGTTCATCGCCGGCGTGGCCGGAGAGCGCTTCTGCGTGCGCAACTCCGGCGCTTACGCCGTCGTGGAGGGCGTGGGCGACCACGGCTGTGAGTATATGACCGGGGGCCGGGTGGTGGTCCTGGGCGAGACGGGCAAGAACTTCGCCGCGGGCATGAGCGGCGGCATCGCCTACGTGTGGGACCCCCGCCGGGACCTGTACCTGCGGGTCAACAAGGAGCTGGTGTCCATCGAGCCGGTGACGGAGAAGCACGACCTGGAGGAGCTGCGCTCCCTCATCGCCCAGCACGTAGAGGCCACAGGCTCGGAGAAGGGCAAAGCCATCCTGGCGGACTTTGAGCACAGCACCGCCAGCTTTAAGAAGATTCTGCCCCGGGATTACGACCGGATTTTGAAAGCTATCGCCCAGTTCGAGGAGCGAGGCATGACCCACGACGAGGCGGAGATCGAGGCGTTCTACGCCGTGACGGGAGGTGCGAGATAATGGGAAAGCCCACTGGATTTTTGGAATACGGCCGCCAAGGCAACCCCGGCCAGCCGCCCTTGGAGCGCATCAAGCACTGGAACGAGTTCCACCCCATGCTCCCCGAGGAGGAGCGGCGCAAGCAGGGCGCCCGGTGTATGGAGTGCGGCGTGCCCTTCTGCCAGTCCGGGGTGCAGCTGGCGGGGATGTTCACGGGGTGCCCCCTCCACAACCTGGTGCCGGAGTGGAACGACCTGGTGTATACCGGCAACCTGGGCCATGCCTTGAGCCGTCTGGCCAAGACCAACAGCTTCCCGGAGTTCACCGGGCGGGTGTGTCCGGCCTTGTGCGAGGCGGCGTGTACCTGCGGCCTCAACGGCGACCCGGTGACGGTAAAGGAGAACGAGCTTGCCATCATTGAGGCGGGCTTCGCTTCTGGTGCCATGAAGCCGCAGCCGCCCCGTGTCCGCACCGGAAAGAGGGTGGCGGTGGTGGGGTCCGGCCCCGCGGGACTGGCCGCCGCCCAGCAGCTCAACCGCCGGGGCCACACCGTCACCGTATTCGAGCGAGAGGACCGGGTGGGGGGCCTGCTGATGTATGGCATCCCCAACATGAAGCTGCAAAAGGAGATCGTCGCCCGCCGGGCCGATCTGATGGCGGCGGAGGGTGTGGAGCTGCACACCTCCTGCGACGTGGGCCGGGACGTGTCCGCCCGGCAGCTTTTGGACGAGTACGACGCAATTATCCTGTGCTGCGGGGCGAAAAAGCCCCGGGGCCTGCCTGTAGTGGAGAGGGTGAACGGCGCGTATTACGCCGTGGATTTCCTCACCTCCACCACGAAATCCCTGCTGGACAGCGGCCTTGCCAAAGGGACCTATATCGACGCCGGGGGCAAGGACGTGGTCATCGTGGGCGGCGGCGACACGGGCAACGACTGCGTGGGGACCTCCATCCGCCACGGGTGTAAATCCGTCGTCCAGCTGGAGATGATGCCCAAGGCCCCCGACAGCCGCGCCGCCGACAATCCCTGGCCCCAATGGCCCCGCGTGTGCAAAACGGACTACGGCCAGGAGGAGGCCATCGCCGTGTTCGGCGCGGACCCCCGCCGCTACCAGACTACGGTGAAGGAGTGCCGCACAGACGAGAACGGTGCGCTGTGCTCCATCGTCACCGTGCGGTTGGAGCCTAAAGTGGAGGACGGCCGCCGCATCATGGCCGAGGTCTCCGGCTCGGAGGAGGAGCTGCCCTGCCAGCTTCTGCTCATCGCGGCGGGCTTCCTGGGCCCGGAGGACTACGCCGCCGACGCCTTCGGCGTGGACCGAGACGGCCGCTCCAACGTGGCCACGTTCCCCGGCGGCTATTCCACCGGAGTGGAAAAGGTGTTCGCCGCCGGAGACATGCGCCGGGGCCAGTCCCTGGTGGTGTGGGGCATCGCCGAGGGCCGGGCCGCGGCCAGGGAAGTGGACGAATATTTAATGGGATACACAAACTTGACATGATGGAAGCCGTCCGCCGGAGCATCCGGCGGGCGGCTTTTTGATTTTCGCGGGCTGGAATATTGTGGGACACGCCCTCATATGATTGGGACAAGACGTGAGGTGGTGAACCAGATGGACGAAAGAAAACCCTGGGAGCAGGCGGCGTCGGTGCTGCCGGGGCCGCTGCTGGACAGTCTGCGTGCCCTGGGCGCGGACAAGCTGGAACAGCTGGAGGAACTGCGGCTGCGCCGGGGGTTCCCCATGACAGCCCTTCTGCCCGAGGGAGAGACGGAGACGGGCGGGCCGCCCGTCGGGGAGGACGAGCTGCGCCAGGTGGTGGAGAACGCCACCCAGTCCTCCGCCCACACGGCGCTGGACAAGGTGTGCCAGGGCTTCGTCACTCTCCGGGGCGGCCACCGGGTGGGGCTGTGCGGCACGGTGGTGAAAAAGGGCGGGAAAATCGTCACACTTCGGGAGCTGTCCTCCCTGTGCGTCCGGGTAGCCAGGCCGGTGACCGGGCTTGCGGGACCGCTCCTGCCGCGGCTGATGGAGAACGGGCAGTTTTTGAGCACCCTCATCCTGGCCCCGCCGGGGGCGGGCAAAACCACCCTTCTGCGGGACCTGGTCCGGACGCTGTCTGATGGGGAGGGCTGTCCGCCCCACCGGGTGTCGGTGGCCGACGAGCGGGGAGAGATTGCCGCTTTGTGGCGGGGAGAGCCTCAGTTGTACATAGGCCGCCGCACCGACGTGCTGGACGGCTGCGCCAAGGCGGAGGGCCTGTCCATCCTCATCCGGGGGATGAACCCGCAGATCGCGGCGGTGGACGAGATCACCCGGCCTGAGGACGCCCAGGCCGTCATCGAGGCGGCGGGGTGCGGCGTGGCTCTCATCGCCACTGCCCACGGGGCGGGGATAGAAGACCTGGACCGCCGCCCCGCCTATCGGGAGCTGCTGGCGGCAGGGGTGTTCCGGCGGCTGGCGGTGCTGGAGCGCCGGGGCGCGGCCCGCTCCGCCCGGGTCGAGGTGCTGTCATGATCCGGTTGATGGGAGCCGTTCTGGTGGTAGCCGGGTGCGGCGCGCTGGGCTTGGCCGGCGTGGCCCGCCTGGACGGACGGGTCCGGGATCTGGGCGAGCTGGCGGCGGGGCTGGACGCCCTACAGCGGGAGCTTGGCTGGCGGCTCACCCCGCTACCTCAAGCGTTAGAGACAGCGGCTAAGGCGGCGCACGGTCCCGCGGCACAGTTTTTTTCCCGGTGCGCGCAGGAAGCGGGGCAGTCGGATGGACAAACCTTCCAGGAGGTGTGGCGCAACAGCCTGAACGTGATTCCGCTCCGGCTGGCGGCGGGGGACAAGGCCCTGCTGGAGCGCCTGGGCCCGGTGCTGGGCCGGTACGACGGCGACAGCCAGCGCCTGGCGCTGGAGGACGCGGCGGCGGGTCTGCGCAGCCTTCAGGGGGAGGCGTCGGACGACCGCCGCCGCCTGGGCCGGGTGTACGGTGTGCTGGGCGTGACGGCGGGGCTGTTTCTGGCCATTGTGCTGATTTGATTACATAGGAGGACGGACAATGGACGTGGACCTGATTTTTAAAATCGCCGCCATCGGCATCCTGGTGTCAGTGCTCAACCAGGTGCTCACCCGGTCGGGGCGGGACGAGATGGCCACCATGACCACCCTGGTGGCGCTGGTGGTGGTGCTGATGATCGTGGTGCAGCAGATCAGCGACCTGTTCACGCTGGTCAAGGACCTGTTCGGGCTGTGAGCGGCGTGGTCAAAATCGCGGCGGCGGCGGTGACGGCGGCGCTGTGCGCGGTGGTGGTGCGCAAGCAGTCGCCGGAGATTGCTCTGGCTCTGGGGGTGGGGGCGTGCGCGCTCATCGTGCTGTACTGCTCCGGAGCGCTGACCGCGGTGGTGGAGCTGGCGGACAAGCTGGCCCAGACCGGGGGCCTGTCCGCCCAGGTGGTGGAGCCGGTGATGAAAACGGCGGGCATCGCCATTGTCACCCGGCTGGCGGCGGATTTCTGTAAGGACGCGAAAGAGGGGGGCCTCGCCTCGGCGGTGGAGCTGGCGGGGACGGCGCTGGCGCTGTCGGTGACCCTGCCGCTGATGACGGCGGTGCTGGACGTGCTCACCCAACTGTTGTAGGGGGGAGCGCATGAAGAGGAAATGGGCTGTTTTGATCGCCCTGCTGGCCCTTCCGGCGCTGTGCGCTCCCGCCCAAGCCCTCACCGGGCAGGAGGCGCTGGAGTGTCAGGAAGAGCTGATCCAGGTGGACGAGCTCCAGCGGGCGGCGGAGCAGAACGGGGGACAAGCCCAGTACGGCGTCGGCTTGGACGAGGGCCTGGAGGACCTTTTGGACACGGGTACTCAGGAGCTGGGGGGCGCGGTGCGCACCGCAGCCCGGTCGGGGGCGCTGCTGCTGGTGATTCTGCTGTTCTGCGCCCTGGCGGAGTCGGTGGGCGGATTGGGCAAAGACGGGGTGAAGGCCGCCTCCCTGGCCGGGACGCTGGCGGTGACGGCGGTGGCGGTGGCGGACGTGAACTCCCTGCTGGGGCTGGGTACGGGGGCCATTGAGAACATGACCTCCTTCGCCAACGTGCTGCTGCCCGCGGTGGCGGCGGTGACGGCGGCCACAGGGGCGGTGACCGGCGCGGCGGCCCGCCAGATGGCGGCGGCGCTGTTCTCCGATCTGCTGGTCAACCTGATCCACAGCCTGCTGGTGCCCCTGTTGTACGGCTATATCGCCGCCTCGGTGGCCCAGGCGGCGCTGGGAAGGGAGGAGCTGAAGCGTATGGCGGACCTCTTGAAGTGGACGGTGACCACGGTGCTGACCATCATCACCACCGCCTTTGTGTTCTACCTCACCGCCAGCGGCGTGGTGGCGGGGACGGCGGACGCGGCGGCGGTCAAGGCGGCGAAATTTGCCATCTCCGGGGCGGTGCCGGTGGTGGGCGGCATCCTGTCCGACGCGGCGGAGACGGTGCTGGCCTCGGCGGGGGTGCTGCGGGGGACGGTGGGCGTATTCGGCATGGTGACGATTTTGGGGCTGTGCCTGGTGCCGCTGTTGCGGCTGGCGGTGCACTACCTGGCCTATAAGCTGGTGGCGGCGCTGTCCTGCGCCCTGGGCAGCGGGCCGGCCTGCACGCTGGTGGACCGGCTCAGCTCCGCCTTCGGCCTGGTGCTGGGGATGACGGGGGCGTGCTGCCTGCTGCTGCTCATCACCCTGGTGTCCTGCGTGTCGGTGGCCGCGGCATGATGGGGCTGGTGCGGCAGTGGCTGCTGGGGGTGACGGCGGCGGCGCTGGTGCTGGCGCTGGCAGAGGCCCTGGCCCCGGAGGGCGGCGCGAAAAAAGTATGCCGCCTGGCCGGCGGACTGGCGCTGCTGCTGGCGGCGGTGGGCCCGGTGCTGGGGGTGCTGGACGGATCGGCGCTGACCCAGGCCGTCGAAAGCTGGAAAAACCGGTCCCAGAGCTATGAGCAGGCGCTGGAGGAGCAGAAGGACCAGCTTTATCTGACTATCATAGAAGAGGAAACCGCCGCATATGTTATGGACAAGGCGAGAGAACTTGGCTTTGAATGTGCGGCGGAGGTGACCTACGGCTATGACGAGGACGGCGTACCCTGCCCCTGGGAGGTCACCGCCCGAGGCGCGTGGACGGAAGGGCAGCGTTCCCAACTGGAGCGGCTGCTGGAGGAGGAGCTGGGCGTGCCCGCCCAGCGGCAGTCTTACGAGGAGATACAGCCATGAAGTTCCAATGGAAGCCGCCCCAGGCACAGCAGCTGTGGAAGCTGCTGGACAAGTACAAATATGTGCTCATCGTGCTGGCGGTGGGGCTGGCGCTGCTGCTGTGGCCCACGGGAGAAAAGGAGCGGCCGGAGGAGACCGCCTCCGCCGACGGCGTGGAGGACTTCGACCTGGCTGCCCTTGAGGAGAAGCTGTCCCAGACGCTGTCTCAGGTGGAGGGGGCGGGAAAGGTGACGGTGACCCTGACGGTGAAAAGCGGCATGGAGCAGGTGCCCCTCACCGACCGCTCCACCACTGTGTCCGAGCGGGAGAACAGCGTGGAGGAGAAGACGGTGGTCATCAACACCGGCTCGGGGCAGGAGGCCGTGGTGCGCGTACAGCGCTCCCCGGTGTTCCAGGGCGCGGTGGTGGTGAGCCAGGGGGGTGACCGGGCGGACGTGCGTCTGCTGCTGACCCAGGCGGTATCGGCGCTCACCGGGCTGGGAGCGGACCGGATCGCGGTATGCAAAGGGGGGTGAGGCCCCCAACATTGAAAACGGGAGGACTTAAGTCATGAGTATTTGGAAACGAAATGCGGTCGTGGTGGCCATTGTGCTGTTTGTGGGGGCGGCGGTGTACCTGAACTGGTCCTATGGGCGGGAGGCCACGGCGGGGACCGACGGCCAGGGGAGCGGCAGGCTGCTGGGTCAGGCGGCTCTGGTGAACGGCAAGGACGCCGCTGGGGACGCCGCGTCCAGTGCCCAACCCTCCGCCGACCCCAGCGCGTCTCCCAGCGCCGCCGGGGAGAGCACAGGTTACTTTGCCTCCGCCCGGCTCAACCGCCAGCAGGCTCGGGACAGCGCTCTGGAGCTGCTCCAGCAGGCTGCGGCGGACGCGGGGGCCCAGCAGGACATCATCGATGAGGCCAACGCCTCCATCCAGACCATGGCCGCGCTGACCATGTCGGAGGCCAACATCGAGAACCTCATCACCGCCAAGGGCTACGGCGACTGCATCTGCTTCATCAACGACAACAGCGCCAGCGTGGTGGTGTCGTCCACCGAAAACGGCCTGGGGGAGACCGACGCCACCAAGATTATGGAGATCGTGAAAGAGGAGACCGGCCTGTCGGCAGACAAGATCACCGTCATCGAGACGGAGCCTTGAGGGAAGAAAAATACGGGATTGTAATTTGATGGACAGGGTGGTATAATAGCCTCAGCATTGATAAAGGAGCGTGAGGCGACATGGCCGAAGGCAAGGAATATATCTCCCACGAGAGCGAGCTGGGCAGCGTCAGCATTTCCGAGGAGGTGCTGACCATCATTGCCGCCGCCGCGGCGGTGGATGTGGAGGGCGTCAGCTCCCTGGGTTCCGGGCTGAGCAGCGAGGGTACCGCCACCGCCAACCGGAAGGCTTTGACCAAGGGTGTGCGGCTGTGGGTGGAGGACGAGCGGGTGACCGTGGACCTGTCCATCCTGGTGCGCTACGGCTATGTGGTCACCGACGTGGCCAAGGCCGTGCAGGAGGCGGTGTTCAGCGCCGTGGAGAACACCAGCGGGCTGGAGGTGGCCCAGGTGAACGTCACGGTGGTGGGCGTGACCTTCCAAAAGTAAACGAGCCGCTATGGAGCCGGGCCGGTGGCCCGGCTCTTTTTGCGCCGGGACTTCGAAAATTGAAAAAAGGGCTTTCTTTTTCCCCGCGATTTGTGTATAATAGGACGAATATACAAAATGGGCTGTTGTGCCTAACTGAGAGATACGCCGGCGGCGGATCCGCCGGGATGAGGAGGAGTCGTCGCCATGAATAGAAGCACCGCCCGGGAGATCGCCGTCCATTTTGCCTTTGAGCTGGCCTTTTCCGACGAGAAGGCTCAGCAGCTTCTGGAACGGGAGCTGACCGCGGATTCCTTTGCCCAGCGCGCCCAGGACGAACCCATGTACGCCGAGTTCCCCGGCCAGGGAGAGCTGGAGTACATCACCAAGCTGGTGCTGGGCGTGGGCGGCCACGGGGCCGAGCTGGACGGCTACATCGCCAAATACGCCAAGGGGTGGAAGTTCTCCCGCATCGACCGGGTGGCCTCCGCCATCATGCGGGTGACCATGTATGAGATCCTGTATATGCCCGAGGTCCCCAACAAGGTGGCCATCAACGAGGCGGTGGAGATCGCCAAGAAGTATGTGGACGACGATATTGTGAAGTTCATCAACGGCATTCTGGGCTCCTTTGTGCGCTCGGAGGTGCCGGAGCAGGAGTGAGGGGCATGGACGCACAGTGCCTGGGGTTTGACACCAGCAATTATACCACCTCCGCCGCCGTGTTCGGAAACGGGACGGCGGAAAACCGGGGAAAGCTGCTCACCGTGCCCGAGGGGGCGCTGGGCCTGCGGCAGAGCGACGCGCTGTTTCAGCATGTAAAGCGGCTACACCTCATGGTGGAGCGGCTGCGCGCCGACGGGGCGTTGGGTCAGATTGCCGCCGTGGGCGCCTCCACCCGGCCGCGGGAGGTGGAAGGTTCCTACATGCCCTGCTTCCTGGTGGGCGAGGGGGAGGGCCGCGCCCTGGCGGCGGCGCTGGGAGTGCCCTTCTACCCCTGTTCCCACCAGCAGGGCCATGTGGCCGCCGCAGCCTGGTCTGCGGGCCGGGAGGACCTGCTGGACAAGCCCCACCTGGCCTGGCACCTGTCCGGCGGCACCACGGAGCTTCTGCGGGTGGAGCCGGAGGGCCACACCGTCCGGGCGGAGGTGGTGGGCGGCACCAGCGACATCGCTGCAGGCCAGTTGGTGGACCGCGCCGGGGTGCTGCTGGGCCTGCCCTTCCCGGCGGGGAAGGCGCTGGACGCGCTGTACCCCGAGGCGGACGACACCAGCTTTTTCCGGGTGAAGCTGAACGATCTGACCTTCTCCCTGTCCGGCATGGAGAACAAGGTGAAGGAGTTGCTGGAGAAGGGCGAAAAACCCGCCAACATCGCCCGGTTTACCATCGACACCATCATGAACGTGCTGCTGCGGGCCACGGCGGAGGCGCAGAAGCGCTGGCCGGGCCTGCCGGTGCTGTGCTCCGGCGGGGTGGCCTCCAACCGGCAAATCCGCGCCGCCATGGAGAAGTCCTGCGGCGCGGTGTTCGCCCAGCCCCAGTACGCCACTGACAACGCTCTGGGCGTGGCCATCCTCACCCATCGGGCGCTGGAGCGGGGGGTGCTGGGGTGAATATCGAGAATTTTCCTGTTTATACTGTATCTCAGGTCAACGGCTACGTGAAGTCGCTGATGGACGAGGACGATCTGCTCACCGGACTGCTGGTGCGCGGGGAAATTTCCAATTATAAGTGCTATCCCTCCGGCCACCATTACTTTTCGCTGAAGGACGAGCAGGGCTCCCTGCGGTGCGTCATGTTCCGGGGAGAGGCGGTGCGGCTGCGCTTCCGCCCCGCCAATGGGATGCGGGTGGTGGCCTTTGGCCGGGTGTCTGTGTTTCCCCGGGATGGGCAGTACCAGCTGTACTGCAATGAGCTGATGCAGGACGGCCGGGGGGCCTTGGACGAGGCCTTTGAGCGCCTGCGCCGCCGTCTGGAGGCGGAGGGTCTCTTCGACCCGGCCAACAAACAGCCCCTGCCCCGGTATCCGAAAAAGATCGCCCTGGTCACCTCCTCAGCGGGGGCGGCGGTGCGGGACATGCTGCGCATTTTGGGGGCAAGATGGCCCATGGCGGAGGTGCTCATCGCCCCCGTCCGGGTCCAGGGCCAGGAGGCCGCGGGGGAGATCGCCGCCGCCATCCACCGCCTGAACAACCGGGCGGACATCGACCTTATCATCGCCGGCCGGGGCGGCGGGTCCAAGGAGGACCTGTGGGCCTTCAACGAGGAGGTGGTGGCCCGGGCCATCTACCTGTCCAACATCCCGGTGATCTCCGCCGTAGGCCACGAACCGGACGTGACCATCGCCGACTATGTGGCGGACGTGCGGGCGGCGACGCCCTCCAACGGCGCGGAGCTGGCGGTGCCCAACCAGAGCGAAGAGCGCTCACGGCTGGCGCAGCTGGACCGGCGGCTGGCCCGGGCCCTGCAGGGCCGCTTGACGGCAGGGCGGCGGGAGCTGGACCGCTTGAAAAACAGCCGCGCTTTACAGAGCATCAAGACTCCCATCCAGGACCGGCGGCTGGCGGTGGACGATCTGCGCCGCCGGATGGGGCTGGCGCTGAGGAGCGAGACGGACCGGGAGCGGCAAAGACTGAACGCGCAGAAGGCGCGGCTGCCCCTGGCGGTAAAGGCAAAGCTGACCAGACAGCGCGGGCAGCTGGGCCGCCTGGCGGCGGGGCTGGACGCCCTGAGTCCGCTGAAGGTGCTGGGCCGGGGCTACGCCATCGCCCGGACGGGAGAGAATGTGGTGTCGTCCATCACCCAGGCACAGCCGGGAGATGAGCTGGACGTGCTGGTGTCCGACGGCGTGCTGCGCTGCGCGGTTGAGGAAAAGGAGGAGCGGACATGGCAGTGAAAAAGCAGTCCTTTGAGGATTCGATGGAGCGGCTGGAGGCCATCGTGGCCCAGCTGGAGAAGGGTGAGTGCGGCCTGGACCAGTCCTTGAAGCTGTTCGAGGAGGGGGCCAAGCTGGCGGGCCAGTGCGAGCAGCTGCTGGACCAGGCGGAGCAGAAGGTGAACCTTCTGCTGGCCAATGACGAGGAGGTCCCCTTTGAGGGAGAGGAATCGTGATGGACTTTGAGCGGGAATATCAAGGGGCGCTGACCCTTGTGGAGCGGGAGCTGGAGGGCTGCTTTCGGGAGGACGGCCCCCAGGGCGAGCTGCTGGACGCCATGCGCTACAGCCTGCTGGCGGGGGGCAAGCGGGTGCGGCCCGTGCTGGCGCTGAAATTCTGCGAGGCGCTGTGCGGCCGGATGGAGCCCGCCCTGGACTATGCCTGCGGCATTGAGATGCTCCATACCTATTCCCTGATCCACGACGACCTGCCCTGTATGGACGACGACGAGCTGCGCCGGGGCAAGCCCACCTGCCATGTGAAATACGGCGAGTGGCTGGCCCTGCTGGCGGGGGACGCGCTGCAAACGGCGGCCTTTGAGCGGCTGGCCGCGTCGGAGCGGACCACCCTGGCAGCGAACGGGAAAGCCTGCGCGGTGCTGGCGAAGGCGGCGGGAAAGAGCGGCATGTGCGCAGGGCAGTATCTGGATATTGTGGAAGAGGGAAAACCGCTGGGGGTGGACCGGCTGACCCGGATCCACCTGTGGAAAACGTCGGCCCTGTTGGAAGCGGCCTGCCTGCTGGGTCTGACGGCCTCTCCGGTGGAGCCGTCCCCGGACCAGTGGGCGGCGGCGGAGCGGTACGCACAGGAGTTGGGGCTGGCCTTCCAGATTCGGGACGATATGCTGGACGTGGAGTCCACCGCCGAGGAGCTGGGCAAGCCCATCGGCTCCGACGCGGACAACGGCAAGACCACCTTTGCCGTGCTGTATGGCCTGGACAGGTGCCGGAAGCTGGTGGCGGAGCACACCGAGCTGGCCAAGCAGAGTGTGGCCGGGGCCTTTGAGCGCGGGGAGTTTCTCTGTGCCCTGGCCGATTCTCTGGCGGTGCGAAAAAACTGAGGCGGGACGGCGTAAAGACGGCCCGGACCCGCCCAAAACGGAGGAGAGATATGAGATGGTGAATCCGGTCCTTCTGATCGCGGTGGGCGCCTGGGCTATCGCCCAGGTGCTGAAGCTGTTGATCTCCATTGCGGTCTACCGCAAGTTCGACATCACCTACCTCACCACCGGAGGCGGCATGCCAAGCTCCCACTCGGCGCTGGTGTGCGCCACCGCCGTATCCACCGCGATCTGCGCTGGATTGGACTCGCCGGTGTTTGCCGTGGCGGCGGTGCTGGCTTTCATCGTCATGTACGACGCGGCCCACGTCCGCCGGGAGACGGGGGAGCAGGCCAAGGTGCTCAACTATATCATGCGCAACTGGGCCGACATGAGGCCGGAGGAGTTCGAGGAGGAGCTGAAGGAGCTGGTGGGCCACACGCCGCTCCAGGTGGCGGTGGGAGCGGTTCTGGGCGTGGTCGTGGGGCTGGTGGGCGGCTTTCTCGCCTTTGGATTTTAAGAGGAAAAAGAGGCGGCGTCAGCCGCCCCCAAATCGGAGCCCAGCGAAGCGGGTCCGATTTTGGAGAGGAGACGCAAGGGAACGAAATGAGGGATAGCCGTTAGGCTGTTCCGAATGGAGTGGGCTTTGCGTCGACGAGGAAGGAAGTGCGGCCTATGGGACCGGAGCAGCTGAATACCCTCACCGACCTCCAGGCGAAGCTGCTGTGCGACCGGCTGCGGGAGCAGATCATTGACAGCGTGTCGCGCACCGGGGGGCATCTGGCCTCCAGCCTGGGTGTGGTGGAGGCCACGGTGGCCGTCCACCGTGTGTTCGACCTGGAGACCGACCGGCTGGTGTTCGACGTGGGCCACCAGTGCTATGCCCATAAAATCCTCACCCAGCGGGGCGGGCAGATGGACACCCTGCGCAAGCTGGGCGGCCTGTCCGGCTTCCCTAAGCCCCGTGAGCACCGGGCGGACGCCTTCATCGCCGGGCACGCCTCCAACGCGGTGTCGGTGGCCCTGGGCATGGCCCGGGCTCGGACGCTGAGCGGGGAGAACTACAGCGTGCTGGCCATGCTGGGCGACGGGGCCATGACGGGCGGGCTGGCCTATGAGGGGCTGTCCGACGCGGGGCAGAGCGGGGAGCAGCTGGTGGTCATCCTCAACGACAACGGGATGTCCATCACCAAGAACGTGGGCGGCGTGGCCCGCCACCTGGCCCAGCAGCGGCTGAAGCCCCAGTATCTGCAATTCAAGAAAGTGTACCGCAAGGTCACCGGGTGTACCGCGGCAGGGCGGGGGCTGTACCGTTTTACCCACCGGGCCAAGCAGGCGGTGAAGGACGCGGTGCTCCACTGCAGCATGTTTGAGGATATGGGCTTTACATATCTTGGCCCGGTGGACGGCCACGATGTGAACTACCTGACCCGGCTGCTGCGGTACGCCAAGGAGCTGAACTGTCCCGTTCTGCTCCACATCAAAACGATCAAGGGGAAGGGCTATGCCCCAGCCGAAAAGGAGCCGGACCGTTTCCACGGCGTAGGTCCCTTTAACAAAGAAGACGGCAAGCCGCTGAGCGCAGGCGGGGAGAGCTTTTCCTCCGTGTTTGGCGACACCCTCCGGCAGCTGGCCAGGGAGCGGGAGGACATCGCCGCCATCACCGCCGCCATGCGTGACGGCACGGGGCTGGTGGACTTTGCCAGGGAGTACCCCGACCGCTTTTTCGACGTGGGCATCGCCGAGGGCCATGCCGTGGCTATGGCGGCGGGTATGGCAAAGCAGCGGGTGGTGCCGGTGGCGGCCATCTACTCCACCTTCCTGCAAAGGGCCTACGATATGCTCATACACGACGTAGCCATCCAAGGGCTGCACGTGGTTTTCGGCGTGGACCGGGCGGGTCTGTCCGGCGAGGACGGAGAGACCCATCACGGCGTGTTTGACGTGGCTTATCTCAGCTCGGTGCCCGGCATGAAGATCTACTGCCCCGCCAGCTTTGAGGAGCTGCGGGCCATGCTCCGCTATGCGGTGGAGAAGGTGCGCGGCCCGGTGGCGGTGCGCTACCCCAAGGGGGGCGAGGGGGAGTTCCAGGCCCTGTGTGGGATTGAGGGAGCCAGCGTGATCCGGCCCGGCACGGACGTGACCATCGCGGCATATGGTACGATGATAAACGAGGCCCTTGCGGCGGCGAGGCTGCTGGAGGAAAAGGGAAAATCCGCCCAGGTGGTGAAGCTGAACAGCGTCGCCCCCCTGGACGTGGACACCGTGGCCGCCTGCGCCCAAAGGACTGGGCGGCTGGTGGTGGCAGAGGAGTGCGTGGACGCGGGCTGCGTGGGGCGGCGCATCGCCGCCGAGCTTGCCCTGCGAGGCGTGAGCGGCGTGAAGCTGGCCCTAGTGAACCTGGGGGACCGGTTTGTCCAGCACGGCACCGTGGCGGAGCTGCGCGCGCTGTGCGGCATCGACGGCGCGTCCATTGCCCACCGGGCGCTGGAGGTGATGGACCGTGGCTAAAAAGCGTGTGGACCTGCTGCTGGTGGAGCGGGGGCTGGCGGAGAGCCGCCAAAAGGCCCAGGCCGTCATCATGGCGGGGCAGGTGTATTCCGGCGAGCGCCGCTGCGACAAGGCCGGGATGACGCTGGACGAGGGCGCGCCGCTGGAGGTGCGGGGTCAGCTCCGCTATGTCAGCCGGGGCGGGCTGAAGCTGGAGAAGGCCATGCAGTGCTTCCCCATCACATTGGCGGGTAAAACAGCCGCCGACATCGGAGCCTCCACCGGCGGGTTCACCGACTGCATGCTGCAAAACGGCGCGAAAAAGGTGTACGCCGTGGATGTGGGCTATGGCCAGCTGGCCTGGTCCATCCGAAACGACCCCCGGGTGGTGTGCCTGGAGCGCACCAACGCCCGGTATCTGACCACGCAGCAGATCCCCGAGCCGCTGGACTTCGCCTCCATCGACGTATCCTTCATCTCTTTGGGGCTGATCCTGCCTGCCCTGCGGCCGTTGATGGCCCCGGACGGCCAGGTCGCCGCCCTGGTGAAGCCCCAGTTCGAGGCGGGGCGGGACAAGGTGGGCAAAAAGGGCGTGGTCCGGGACCCGGCGGTCCATCTGGAGGTGCTGGAGCACTTTTTGCTCCACGCCGCCCAAGCGGATTTTGCCGTGGCGGGGCTGGACTTTTCTCCCATCTGCGGGCCGGAGGGGAACATTGAGTATTTGGGGTTCCTGCGCGCGGGAGCCGGGGAGATTGTCGAGTTTGACTTAAAAGAGCTGGTGGAACGCTCCCACGAGGTGCTGAAGGGGTGAGCAAAGCATGAAAATCGTACTCAGCCCCAACCCGTACCGGGACCGAGGGCTGCGGGCGGCCTTGGCCGCCCAGCGCATCTTGGAAAACGCCGGAGCGCAGACCGCCATCTGCCTGCCCTTCGAGGTGGACCAGGGCAGCAGGCTGGACCTGCCCGCCGGGGCGGCCCTGGGCCAGATGGAGGAGGAACTGGAGGACGCCAACGTGCTGGTGTGCTTCGGCGGGGACGGCACCATCCTCCACGCCTCCCACGAGGCCAACGCCCGCGGCATCCCCATCCTGGGGGTGAACCTGGGCAGCATTGGCTTCATGGCGGAGCTGGAACACAACGAGCTGTCCCTGCTGACCCGGTTGGCCGGGGGAAAATTCGGCATCGAGCGGCGGATGATGCTGGACGTCTGCGTCCGGCGGGAGGGGCGGCGGGTGTTTGACCAGCAGGCCCTCAACGACGCGGTGCTGACCAAGGGGGCCGTGGCCCGTGTGCTGGACCTGGAGGTGACGGGAGACCGGGTGACTATTTCCTCCTTCTCTGGGGACGGGCTGGTGGTGGCCACCCCCACCGGCTCCACCGCCTACTCCATGGCGGCGGGAGGGCCCATCGTGGAACCCACTGCGGAAAACATCATCATCGCCCCCATCTGCGCCCACTCCCTCCACGCAAAGCCCTTTGTGCTGGGGTCGAACCGTTCGGTGGGCGTGCGGCTGACGCCGGGGAGCAAAAAAACCGCCTATCTGTCGGTAGATGGGGGCCGCGCCTTCCGGGTGGGGCCTGGGGACTGGGTGGAGTGCCGCCGGTCCCGCCAGACCACCCAGCTGGTGAAGCTCACCGGGCGGAGCTTTTATGAGCGGATCAATCAAAAACTGGGAAAGGCGTGAGGGGTTTGAAAACCAAACGACAGTCAGAGATCCTGCGTATCATCGGGGAACAGGATATTGAGACCCAGGAGCAGATGCTGGACCAGCTGCGCCGGTGCGGCATCCGGGCCACTCAGGCCACCATTTCCCGGGACATCAAGGAGCTGAATCTGGTGAAGCAACCGGGGGAGGGGGGCAGCTACCGCTACGTGGTGTCCGCCGCCCGCCCGCCCAGAAAGGCCATCGCGGGGCGGCTGCAAAACATCTTCAAGGAGGGGGTCACCTCCTGCGACGTGGCCCAGAACATCGTGGTGGTCAAGACCATGCCCGGCCTGGCCCCCGCCGCCGGGGCGGCCCTGGACGGTATGGAGTTGGAGGGGCTGGTGGGCTCCCTGGCGGGAGACGACACCGCCATCCTCATCATGCGCACCAATCAGGTGGCGGAGGAACTGGTCCGGGAGCTGGAATCCATGCTGGAAGGGTGAGGGAGCGTGCTCAGCTTACTGCATATCGAGAATATTGCGGTGATCTCCCAGGCGGACATCACCTTTGACGAGGGGTTCAACGTGCTCACCGGCGAGACGGGCGCGGGAAAATCCATTGTCATCGACTCCATTGGGGCCATCATGGGGGAGCGCACAAGCCGGGACTTGATCCGCACGGGGGCCAAGTCCGCCCGGGTGTCGGCGCTGTTCCGGGACCTGCCGAAACTGGCCTGGTTTGAGGAGCAGGGCTTGGGTCCTGACGAAAACGGGGAGCTGCTCATCGAGCGCGCCATCCAGGCCGACGGCAAAAACGCCTGCCGGGTGAACGGGCGGCCTGTGCTGGTCACTCAGCTGCGGGAGCTGGGCCAGCAGCTGGTGAACGTCCACGGCCAGCACGACGGCCAGCAGCTGCTGAATGAGGAATGCCATCTGGGCTATCTGGACAGCTTTGGTGGGACGCAGCAGGAGCTGGAGGCCTTTTCCCTGGCCTACGCCGAGGTCCGGGACCTGCGCCGGGAGCGGGATCAGCTTCGGATGGACGACGGCGAGAAGGCCCGGCGGATGGACACCCTGACCTATCAAATCGACGAGCTGGAGCGGGCCGAGCTGCGAGAGGGCGAGGACGAGGAGCTGTCCCAGCGCCGGGAGGTGCTGCGCAACGCCGAGCGGCTCACCGACGCGGTGGACGGGGCCTGGCAGGCCCTCACCGGCGGGGAGGACGGCGAGGGGGCCGTCTCCCTCATCATGGAGGCGGGAAACCGGCTGTCCCAGGGGGGGCGGTATAGCGGCGACCTCAAGGAGCTGGCGGAAAAGGCGGAACAGCTGCGCTGTGACGCGGACGATCTGGCGGAGCTGGTCCGGGACCTGCGGGGGACGCTGGACTTCTATCCCGGCGAGCTGGACGAGATTGAGGAGAGGCTGGACAAGCTGTACCGCCTGAAGAAAAAGTACGGCGGCAGCGTCCAGGAGATGCTGGCCTATCTGGACAAGTGCCGCCGGGAGCTGGACGCCATCCAGTTTTCCGAGGACCGGATGGCCAAGCTGGACAAGGAACTGGCCAAGGCGCTGGAAAAGGCGGTGAAACTGGGACAGAAGCTGTCCGACCGGCGGCACAAGGCGGCGGAGGAGCTGGCCGGGCGCATCCAGTCCGAGCTGAAGGCGCTGGATATGCCCAAGGTCCAGTTTCAGGTGGAGTTTGCGCCCAAGGAAGGGCCGGACGGCATGGACGCCACCGGCATGGACACGGTGCGCTTCCTCATGTCCGCCAATGTGGGGGAGGCGCTGAAGCCCATCAATAAGATCGCCTCCGGCGGCGAGCTGTCCCGGATCATGCTGGCGCTGAAAAACGTGCTGGCGGAGACGGAGCAGGTATCCACCCTAATTTTTGACGAGGTGGACACCGGCGTGTCCGGCCGGGCGGCGGTGAAGGTGGCCCGGAAACTGTTTCAGGTGTCCAAGGGGCGGCAGGTGCTGTGCGTCACCCACCTGCCCCAGATCGCCGCCATGGGAGACGTACATTTTTCCGTGGAGAAGGGCGAGGCGGACGGCCGCACCTTCACCCGGGTGGAGCGGTTGGAGCGTTCCCGGCGCCGGGAGGAGCTGGCCCGCCTCAGCGGCGGGCAGGCCACCGCCGTCATGCTGGAGGGGGCGGAGGAGCTGCTGGCCACAGCGGAAGACTACAAGACGGGAGCAAAGAACCAGAAATGATCAAAGCGGTATTTTTCGACATAGACGGGACGCTGGTGTCCTTCCGGCAGAAATTTTTGTCCGACCAGTTGCTGGCGGACCTGCCCGCCCTGCGGGAGCGGGGGGTCAAGCTCTTCCTCAGCACGGGCCGGGCTTTACAGGACCTGGAGAATACCGGGATGCTCCGGGGAGCGGAGTTTGATGGCTACGTGACCATCAACGGCCAGTTCTGCTGCGACGGGAACGGCACGCCCTACCGGGACCGTCCCATCGATCTGGACGACATGCGGGGAGCGTACCAGGTGCTGCTGGACAACCCTGGCATCCCCGCTCTGCTGGAGGGCAATGGGGAGAGCTATCTCACCCAGATCAACGACCGGGTGCGGGAGATCTATGAGTTTCTCCACACTGAGCTGTACCCGGTGTGTCCCTTGGAGTGGCTGCTGGAGGGGAAGGTGTATCAATTTGTCCCCTTTGTCACCACAGGGGAGGAGAGCTTGTTCCTGAAGGTGATGCCGGGCTGCACCCATACCCGCTGGCATCCCAAGGGGGTGGACATCCTGCCCCGGGACGGCGGCAAGGGCGTGGGCGTGCGGATGACCATGGAGCGGTACGGCTTTGCCCGGGACGAGGTGATGGCCTTCGGCGACGGGGAAAACGATATGAGCATGCTGGCTGAGGCTGGACTGGCGGTGGCCATGGGCAACGGTGAGGACCAGGTGAAGGCCATGGCCGATTACATCACCGATACGGTGGAGAACGGCGGCATCTCCAAGGCCCTGCGGCATTTTGGGCTGCTGCGGTCGTAAAAAGGGTTTGACAACGCCTGGATCTTGTGATATGATCCTGTCAATGCGTAGATGAGGACCAGTACCCATCGGTTTCCTGCCCAGAGAGCCCCCGGTTTGGTGGAAGGGGGAGAGGAGCCCCTGGCGAATACCCCTCGGAGCGGCCGCCTGAACGGGAGCTTCCCCAGTAGGGTCGGACGGGTGCGCCCGGTACAGCGCCGGGGTCCTGTTTGGGACTCCCTGAGGCCGCTTTCGTGAGGGAGCGGCAAAACAGAGGTGGTACCGCGAGCTTTCGCCCTCTGTCCCCAGGGACAGAGGGCTTTCTGTTCCGAAAATACGACAAGGAGAGATTTATATGACACTTTACGACGAATTAACCGCCCGTGGGCTCATTGCCCAGGTGACCAGCGAGGAGGAGGTCCGCGACCTCATCAATAACGGCAAGGCCACCTTTTATATCGGTTTTGACTGCACGGCGGACAGCCTGACGGCGGGGCACTTTGTGGCCCTCACCTTGATGAAGCGCCTACAGGCGGCGGGCAACAAACCCATCGCTCTTATCGGCGGCGGCACCACCATGATCGGCGATCCCTCGGGCCGCACCGACATGCGCAAAATGCTCACCCGTGAGGATATCAACCACAATGCCGAGTGCTTCAAGCGGCAGATGGAGAAGTTTATCGACTTCTCCGACGGCAAGGCCATGATGGTGAACAACGCCGACTGGCTGCTCAACCTGAACTACGTGGAGCTGCTCCGGGAGGTGGGGGCCTGCTTCTCCGTGAACAATATGCTCCGGGCGGACTGCTACAAGCAGCGCATGGAGCGGGGGCTGTCTTTCCTGGAGTTCAACTATATGATCATGCAGTCCTACGATTTCTATCACATGTTCCAGACCCTGGGCTGCAACATGCAGTGCGGCGGCAACGACCAGTGGTCCAACATGCTGGGCGGCACGGAGCTGATCCGCCGCAAGCTGGGTAAGGACTCCCACTGCATGACCATCACCCTGCTCACCGACTCCCAGGGCAACAAGATGGGCAAAACGGCGGGCAACGCCGTGTGGCTGGACCCCAATAAGACCAGTCCCTACGACTTTTACCAGTACTGGCGCAATGTGGGCGACGCGGACGTGATGAAGTGCATCCGCCTGCTGACCTTCCTGCCCTTGGAGCAGATCGACGAGATGGACCAATGGAAGGACGCCCAGCTGAACCAGGCCAAGGAGATTCTGGCGTGGGAGCTGACCTCCATGGTCCACGGCAAAGAGGAGGCCGACAAGGCCCAGGCGGCCGCCCGCGCACTGTTCTCCGGTGGCGGGGACGCGGGGGAGATGCCGTCCACGGAGCTGACCGACGCCGATTTTGCCGACGGATCCATCGGGGCGCTGACACTGCTGGTGAAATGCGGTCTGGCCGCCTCCAACGGCGAGGCCCGGCGGCTCATCCAGCAGGGCGGCATCGCTGTGGCGGATGAGAAGGTGTCTGACCCCGCCGCCCAGTTCCCCAGGGAGAGGTTCGCCGGGGAGGGCGTCATCATCAAGAAGGGCAAGAAGGTGTTCCACCGGGCGGTGCTGGGTTGAGTTCCTCTTTCTTGAAAGAAAAAGGAACCAAAAAGAACTTTAGCTCGCTGACGGAAGGAAATTGTAAGCTGTAAGGCTTCCACACGGCGACGGAGGTTTATGCAGGACACAAAAGGAAACGGGGCCGCGAAAGCGTCCCGTTTTGCGTCTATTTGCTGTTCTCGTACCGCTCCAGCCCCCACCAGTTGGGGAGGAGCTGTTCCAGGGTGACGGTCTCCCGCTTCTCATAATCCACCATGATTTCCATGTCCTTGTTTTTTAAGGAGAGCTGCATGAAAAACTCCCGGCAGGCCCCGCAGGGCATCCCGCTGCCGCCTCCATAGGGAGGCCGGTCCCGGAAGGCGATGAGCCGTTTGACCACGGTTTGACCGCTGTTCACGTACATGTTGAGGGCAGCCACCCGCTCCGCGCACAGATCCAGCACCCCGGAGCAGCTCTCAACGCAAAAGCCGGTGAAAATTTCGCCGTTTTCGCTCTCCAGGGCGCAGACAACATGGTGGGCGTACAGGAACGGGGAGACGTCCTGGGGGTGGTACAGTTCCTTGGCCTTCAGGCAGAGCTGCTCCCAAATATCCATTACTATTTTCCTTTCTCCCCACCGATGAGGTGGGACATGTCGTACAGCCCAGGCGCGTCCACCCCGGCCAGGAATTTAGCCGCCTTCACCGCGCCCACGGCGAATACCTCCCGGCTGGCGGCGTGGTGGGACAGCTCAATGACCTCGTCCCGTCCGGCGAACACCACGGTGTGGTCGCCCACGATAGTGCCCCCCCGCAGGGAGGAGACGCCGATCTCCCGCCTGTCCCGGGGCTTGCGGACGCCGTGGCGGTCATAGACGTATTCCGGCTCATAGGGCAGGGCCTTGGCGGCGGCGTCCGCCAGCATCAAAGCGGTGCCGCTGGGGGCGTCCAGCTTGCGGCGGTGGTGGCGCTCCTCGATCTCCACGTCGAAGTCCTCCCCCAGCAGGGCAGCGGCCCGGCGGATGAGGTCCACCAGCACATTGATCCCCAGGGACATGTTGGCGGAGCGGAACACGGGGATAGCTTTTGCAGCTTCGTCGATTTGGCGGAGCTGATCCTCCGAGTAGCCCGTGGTGGCCAGCACGATGGGCAGCTTGCGTGCTGTGCAGAAGTCCAGCAGGGGACCAAGGGCGGCGGGGTGGGAGAAGTCGATGACCGCGTCCGCCTCCGTGTCGCAGGCGGCGGGGGTGGAGAACACCGGGAAACCCTCCATGGGCTGGGCCAGCAGGTCGATGCCCGCGGCGATTTCCACGTCCGAGTCGTTGTTGCAGATGTCTGCCACCACCCGGCCCATGTGACCACAGCAGCCGGAGATAATTATCTTTCGCATAAGATCACCTTAAATCAGACCCGCACGTTTCATGGCCTGGCGCAGCACTTCCAGGTTTTTCTCCGAGATGTCGCACAGGGGCAGGCGCAAGGGGCCGGCCTCCATGCCCAGCAGGTTCATGGCTGCCTTGATGGGAATGGGGTTGACCTCGGTGAACAGCGCGTCGATGAGGTCCATGTACTGAATCTGGAGCTTGGAGGCGGCGGCGAAATCGTTGTCCAGGCACAGCCGGGTCATTTTCACCATCACCTCAGGCACGATGTTGGAGGCCACGGAGATGACGCCTTTGGCCCCTAGGGCCATCATGGGCACCACCTGATCGTCGTTGCCAGACCAAATGTAGAAATCATCCCCGCACAGGAACCGGGTGTGGGCCAGCAAGGAGAAGTTGCCGCTGGCCTCCTTGACGCCGTTGATCTTGGGGTTCTGGCTCAGCACCTGGTAGGTTTCGGCGGTGAAGGACACCCCGGTGCGGCTGGGCACGTTGTACAGGATGATGGGCAGCTCCACCCGGTCGGCGATGTACTCATAGTGCTTGATGAGGCCGGTCTGGCTGGCCTTGTTGTAGTAGGGGGTGACGTGGAGCAGGGCGTCGGCCCCGGAGTCCTGGGCGTGCTGGGACAGGTAGACGGCGGCGGAGGTGTCGTTGGACCCGGCCCCCGCAATGACCTTCACCCGGTGGTTGACCCGCTTCACGCAGAACTCCACGGCGGCGATGTGCTCCCGGATGGACATGGTGGCGGACTCGCCGGTGGTGCCGCACACGCACACCGCGTCCACCCCGGCCTCGATCTGGTCGTCGATGAGCTTGCCGAAGGCGTCGTAGTTGATGATGTTGTTCTGGTCAAAAGGGGTGACCAGGGCGGGGCAGGAGCCGGTAAAGACGGGAGTTCTCATAGAAACAGCATCCTTTCAAAACTTACTTATGCTCAATATAGCCTTCTGCGCACAGCAGCTCGGCCAGCTCCACGCCGCCGCCCGCCGCGCCCCGCAGGGTGTTGTGGGATAGGGAGACAAATTTGTAATCATACTGGGTGTCCGGGCGCAGGCGGCCGATGGACACGGCCATGCCGCCCTCCAGGTCCCGGTCCAGGCGTGCCTGGGGCCGGTCTGGCTCCTCGAAGTAGTTCAGGAACTGCTTGGGGGCGGTGGGCAGGTTCAGCTCCTGGGCGCGGCCCTTGAAGTTCTTCCACGCCTGCTTCATCTGCTCCATGGTGGGCTTGTTCTTAAAGGTGACGAAGGCGGCGGCGGTGTGGCCGTTGGACACGGGCACCCGCAGGCACTGGGCGGTGATGGAGGTGCCCTGGGCGTTGACGATGACGCCGTTCTCCACGCGGCCCCAGACCTTCAGGGGTTCCTGCTCGCTTTTCTCCTCCTCGCCGCCGATGTAGGGGATCAGGTTATCCACCATCTCGGGCCAGGTTTGGAAGGTCTTGCCCGCGCCGGAGATGGCCTGGTAGGTGCACACCAGCACCTTCTCGATGCCAAACTCCCGCAAAGGGGACAGGGCGGGAACATAGCTCTGGATGGAGCAGTTGGACTTGACGGCGATAAAGCCCCGCTTGGTGCCCAGACGCAGGCGCTGGGCCTTGATAACCTCGATGTGCTCCGGGTTCACCTCGGGGATGACCATGGGCACGTCGGGAGTCCAGCGGTGGGCGGAGTTGTTGGACACCACCGGGCACTCATGTTTGGCATAGTCCTCCTCCAGCGCCTTGATCTCATCCTTCTTCATGTCCACGGCAGAGAACACAAAATCCACCTGGGACGCGATTTTGTCCACGTCGTCCTGGGCGCTGAGGAGCACCAGGTCCTTGGCCTCGGCGGGGATGGGCGTGTCCATGGCCCAGCGCCCGCCCACGGCGTCCTCATACCGCTTGCCCGCGGAGCGGGGGCTGGCGGCCACCACGGTGAGCTGGAACCAGGGGTGGTTCTCCAGCAGGGTGACGAAGCGCTGCCCCACCATGCCTGTGGCGCCGATGACGCCGACTTTATACTTTTCCATGATGTTCTACCTCCTGTGCGCCGCCGGCGCTGATGCAATTTGGGGCTTGCGGCCTTGCGGCGGATACGTTATAATACAAGAATAATGTCGAGATTTACACCCATCAGGTGGATATGAACATATACCACTATAACATTAACGCGCTAAAGAGTCAATTTAGCGCTGCCGACCGAAGTGGAGAAATGGAGAACCAAATGAAGCGAAAATTCGTGCAAATTGCAGCGTTGGGCCTTGCGGCGACCCTTTTGCTGGCCTCTGGCGGAGGCAAGGCCTCCGCCGCGCCCGCCAGCACCAGTGACCGCATCATCCGGGTGGGTCTGCACCATGACGGCGCCTATGGCACCGGGTCGGTGGAGGGACTGAATCTGCTGAACGAGGTGGGTTCCGGCTTCCGATTCGGGTACTATGACGGGGCCAGCCGATTTGTGGAGTTGGGGGCCACCGGCCAGACGGCCATCTCCGTGGTGGAGACCGTGAACGCCTGCTATGGCATCTATGGCGGCTACTCCTCCTACCATACAGAGATTACCACCAATGTGGCGGTGGGAGAGTTCCACCTCCAGCTTCCGGGGGCATACGGCACCTTTATGGAGGCCCAGGCGGCGGCCTCCGCCTACCGGGGCGGCTTCCCGGCGTACATTGGCGGGACATTTTATGCCCGTGTGGGCAATTATACCACCCGGGATGGAGCAGTGGCGGCGCAGAATGACCTGGCTGCCCAGGGAGTGCTCACCGAGATCAAAGGCACGTCGTCATATGGCGTAAATGCGGTGGCCACCGGCACCAACAATATTCTGTTCCAGTACGACGATCTGGGCCAGGGTACCGGCTTGGGAGTGGAGCCGGTTCAGACCGGGGCGGAGAAGTGCACCACTTGGAGCAAAAGCAAATTGTACAACGGCGGTTTCCGCTTTGAGCGCATCGGCGGCGGCAAAATGACTGTGGTGAATATCGTGAGCTTTGAGGAGTACATTGAGGGCGTGATCGCCACCGAGATGAGCAACAGCTGGCCCGTTGAGGCGCTGAAGGCCCAGGCGGTGGCGGCGCGGAGCTATGCCGTCACATTGGGGACCAGCACCCACAGCAGCACCCACTTCGACATTTGCAACGGCCCCCACTGTCAGGCATACGACGGACAGACCAACGCGGGGAGCAACACCAGGGCCGCGGTGGAACAGACGGCCGGGCTGGGGGTCTTCTACAACGGAAAACCGGCCCAAAGCTTCTACTATTCCAGCAACGGCGGGGCCAGCGAGAGCGTATCCAACGTGTGGGGAAGCAACCAGTCCCTGTATCCCTATCTGGCGGGAAAGGCTGACCCCTATGAGCCCACGCTCAACCTGAACAATACCTGGGAGCGCACCTTTAGCAGTTCCGAGCTGATCTCTCGTGTGCTGTCTGGAAAGAACGTGTCGGCGCCCATCGTGTCGGCGGAGATCACGGCCTATACGGATGTGGGCAACCCGCTGCTGATTACGTTTACCGACAGCGCCGGAAAAAATTTCAGCGTGAGCGGCAGATCGGTATATGGGAACCTGGGCCTGCCCTCCTTCCGCTTCGGCTTCGCGGGGGGCGGAGGAACCGGCCAGCCCGCGCCCTCCGCGCCTTCTGGCAGCGTGTCCGTCAATGGGAGCACTACGGTGAACGGCCCTGCCGGCCTGTACGCCATTGACGGCAACGGAACGATCACCGCGCTGGGCAGCGATGTGTATGTCATTACCGACAGCGGCACCTCTCAGCTGGGCCAGGGCCAAAATCCGGGCCAGAGCGGCGGCCAGTGGAGCGGTTCCATGACGGCGGTAAACGGCTCGCTCACCTTCGCGGGCCGGGGCTGGGGCCACAACATCGGCCTGAGCCAGTTTGGTGCGAAAGCGATGGCCGAACAGGGGTATAATTACCAGCAGATCCTGCAATTCTACTATACTGGCATTACGGTGGGATATGTGTGAAAACTTCAGATTTTTATTTTGACCTGCCTCCCGAGCTGATCGCCCAGACGCCGCTGGAGCGGCGGGACGCCTCCCGTCTGCTGGCGCTGGACAAGGCCACGGGTGAGACCCGGCACATGCACTTCTATGACCTGCCCACGCTGCTGCGGCCCGGCGACTGCCTGGTGCTCAACGACAGCCGGGTGCTGCCCGCCCGGCTGATTGGAAAGCGGGCGGGGGGCGGCGCCTGCGAGGTGCTGCTGCTCATCGACCGGGGGGACAAAGTGTGGGAGTGCTTGGTGCGCCCGGGCAAAAAGCTGCGCCCCGGCGCGAAGATCACTTTCGGCGATGACGAGATGTCCGCCGAGGTGGTGGGCGAGGGGTCGGACGGCAACCGCCTGGTCCGCTTCGACTATGAGGGCATCTTTCTGGAGACGCTGGAGCGGCTGGGCAAAATGCCCCTGCCCCCTTATATCAAGGCGGAGCTGGAGGACGCGGAGCGCTATCAGACGGTGTACTCCAAGGTGACGGGCTCCGCCGCCGCCCCCACGGCGGGCCTGCACTTTACTCCGGAGCTGCTGGAGCAGATCCAGGCCATGGGAGTGAAGGTGTGCTATGTGACCCTCCACGTAGGACTGGGCACCTTCCGCCCGGTGAAGGCGGAAAGCCTGGACGAGCACAAGATGCACTCGGAATACTGCGTCATCCCCCAGGAGACGGCTGATGCGGTCAACAAGACCAAGCGGGCGGGAGGCCGGGTCATCTGCGTAGGCACCACCTCCTGCCGGACCATTGAGAGCTGGGCGGAGGAAGACGGTACGCTGAGGGCTTCGGCAGGTTGGACCAACATCTTCATCTACCCCGGATACCGCTTCAAAGTGCTGGACGCCCTAATTACAAACTTCCATCTGCCTGAATCTACGCTCATCATGCTGGTGTCCGCCCTGGCGGGGCGGGAGCATGTGCTGGCCGCCTATGAGGAGGCAGTACGGGAAAAATACCGCTTTTTCTCCTTCGGCGACGCCATGTTTATCGCGGACGGCATCCAAAAGGCATGAATAAAAAGGAATAGATAAGAATAAAAGCGCTCCCCGGAACCCAAATGGTTTCAGGGAGCGCTTTATCATTGTGTTTTTTGTCAAGCAAGCACCAATTTTGTTGCCGTGGAGAAAACGTTGGATGACTGCTCCAAAAGAAGCGAACTAAAAGTTCTTTTTGGTTACTTTTTCTTTCAAGAAAAAGTAACATACCCCGGCGGCTTATTCCAGCACCGCGCCGCGGGCGGCAGAGGTGACCAGCTTGGCGTACCGGGCCAGGTAGCCGGTCTTGATCTTGGGCTCGGGACACACCCAAGCGGCCTTCCGGGCGGCCAGAGTGGCCTGGTCCACCAGCAGCTCGATCGTGCAGGCGGGGATGTCGATGGCGATCTGGTCGCCCTCCTCCACAAAGGCGATGGCGCCGCCCTGAGCGGCCTCGGGGCAGACGTGGCCGATGGACGCGCCCCGCGTCGCGCCGGAGAACCGGCCGTCGGTGATGAGGGCCACGTCCTTGTCCAGCCCCATGCCCGCGATGGCGGAGGTGGGATTGAGCATCTCACGCATGCCGGGGCCGCCCTTGGGCCCCTCGTAGCGGATGACGACGACGTCGCCCGCCACGATCTTCCCGGCGTAGATGGCCTCAATGGCCTCCTCCTCAGAGTTAAACACACGGGCGGGACCCTGGTGCTTCATCATCTCGGGGGCCACGGCGGAGCGCTTCACCACACAGCCCTCGGGGGCCAGGTTGCCCTTCAAAACGGCAATGCCGCCGTCCTGAGAATAGGGATTCTCAATAGGACGGATCAATTCGTGATTGCGGTTGACCACGCCCTCCAGATTTTCACCCAGGGTCTTACCGGTGCAGGTGAGGACGCTGGTGTCCAGCAGACCCTTGCGGGTCAGCTCCATCATCACAGCGTACACGCCGCCCGCACCCTCCAGGTCCTCCATGTAGGTGTCCCCGGCGGGGGCCAGGTGGCACAGGTTGGGGGTTTTGCTGGAGATCTCGTTGGACATGTCCAGGTCCAGCTCAATGCCGCACTCGTGGGCGATGGCGGGCAGGTGGAGCATGGTGTTGGTGGAGCAGCCCAGGGCCATGTCCACCGTCTCGGCGTTGTGGAAAGCGGCCTCGGTCATAATGTCACGGGGCTTGATGTCCTTTTTGACCAGTTCCATGATCTGCATCCCGGCGTGCTTGGCCAGCCGCAGCCGGGCGGACCATACGGCGGGAATGGTGCCGTTGCCCTTGAGGCCCATGCCGATGGCTTCTGTCAGGCAGTTCATGGAGTTGGCAGTGTACATTCCGGAGCAGGAGCCGCAGGTGGGGCAGGCGTTGTTGACGTACTCGTCCACGCCTTCCTCGTCCAGCTTGCCCGCGTAGTAGCCGCCCACGGCTTCGAACATGTGGGATAGGCAGGTGCGCCGCCCGTCGTTGAGCCTGCCCGCCAGCATGGGTCCGCCGGAGCAGAAAATGGTGGGGATATTCACCCGGGCCGCCGCCATCAGCAGGCCGGGGACGTTCTTGTCGCAGTTGGGGATCATCACCAGGCCGTCAAACTGGTGGGCCATAGCCATGGCCTCGGTGGAGTCGGCGATGAGGTCGCGGGTGACCAGGGAGTACTTCATGCCCACGTGGCCCATGGCGATGCCGTCGCACACGGCGATGGCGGGGAACTCGATGGGGGTGCCGCCCGCGGCCCGGACGCCCGCCTTGACCGCCTCGGCGATCTTGTCCAGGTTCATGTGGCCGGGGACGATCTCGTTATAGGAGCACACCACCCCGATGAGGGGCCGCTCCAGCTCCTCGCGGGTGTAGCCCAGGGCGTAGAACAAAGAGCGGTTGGGGGCGGTGGGGACGCCCTTTTTCACATTGTCGGAACGCATAAGTAAGTCTCCTTCGCGGTTTTATAGGTTAAAGCATTGTATCATAAAAAGGCCGGGAGCGCAATGGAAAATCACGCGATTTCCGTGCGCTCCCGGCGTTTTTTGGCTATGGTATATCCGTTAGTTAGACGCGGTGTCCAGATCGGAGTCGCCGCCCCAGATCATGTTCTTGCGCAGCTCGCCGCCCACGATCTCCATCTGGTGCTTCTTGAGCTGGGCCCGCTTGGAGTTGAAGAAGGTGCGGCCGTTCTTGTTCTCGGCGATCCACTTGCCTGCGAAGGTGCCGTCCTGGATGTCGGAGAGCACCGCGCGCATACGGGCCTTGGTCTCCTCGTGGGGGATGACCCGGGGGCCGCTGACGTACTCGCCGAACTCGGCGGTGTCGGAGATGGAGAAATTCATGGCCGCCACGCCGCCCTTGTTGATGAGGTCGATGATGAGCTTCATCTCGTGGATGCACTCGAAGTAGGCGTTCTCCGGCTCATACCCGGCCTCCACCAGCACCTCGAAGCCGCAGCGCATCAAATCCACCACGCCGCCGCACAGCACGGTCTGCTCGCCGAACAGGTCGGTCTCGGTCTCGTCGTGGAAGGTGGTCTCCATCACGCCGGCGCGGGCGCCGCCGATGCCCGCGATGTAGGCCAGGGCGATCTGATAGGCGTGTCCGGTGGCGTCCTGCTCCACGGCCACCAGGCAGGGCACGCCCTTGCCGGCGACGTAAGTGGAGCGCACGGTGTGGCCGGGACCCTTGGGGGCGGCCATGAACACGTCCACCCCGGCGGGGGGAACGATCTGCTGGTAGCGGATGTTGAAGCCGTGGGCGAAGGCCAGGGCCTTGCCCTCGGTCATGTAGGGGGCGATGTCCTTCTTGTAGACCTCGGCCTGGACCTCGTCGTTGATGAGCATCATCACGATGTCGGCCCACTGGGCGGCGGCGGGGACGGTTTTGACCGCCAGACCGGCCTTCTCGGCGTTGGCCCAGTTTTTGGAGCCCTCCCGCAGACCCACGCACACGTCGCAGCCGGAGTCCTTCAGGTTCAGCGCGTGGGCGTGGCCCTGGGAGCCGTAGCCGATGATGGCGATCTTCTTGCCCTTCAGGTAGCTCAGGTCGCAGTCCTTCTCATAGTACATCTTTGCCATGGTAAAACACTCCTCATAAAATATATAGAATGGAAGCCAATGGATTTGCTTTCTAAATATCATATCACAGCGTGGGGGAAAAGAATGATAACTGTGATACAATCTTGGAAAAAGCGGTCTTTTCTCAGATGCCTTTTTGGGAAAATTACTTCAGCGTCAGGCCTAATTCCACCTCGTCCTCGTCGAACCGGCCGGTTTCGGAAAAGCGCAGCGACCGATAGAGCTTGCAGGCGGTGTGGTTTTCCGGGCTGACGGTCAGCAGAACCCGGTTTGAGCTTCCAAAGGGCTTCGTGCGGATATACGATAGGGCCAGCTCCATGGCCGTTCGGCCATAGCCCCTTCCCTGATGCCCTTTATCGATCATCAGATGCCAGATGTTATAGGTCTCCTCGTCATAGTCGTAAATAACCATGACATAGCCTACCACCCTGCTGCCGCTGCAAACGGCAAAGGGTGTACACTGCCCATAGTAGACATAGGCCTGCGCCAGACTCCGAATAGGGTGGGATACGAATTGCTCCTGCCAGTCATGCAATTTTAAGGCAAAGCAGGCAATAAAATTTGATTCATCTACTTTTTGCAGGGTAATTAAATCCATAAGGTCCTCCTTTTATGTTGGAGGGCTAACGGGACAGCACCCTCCGTTTGGCTGATGGAATCACATTCACATGGTCTTTCATCATTGATCGTCCCCTTTCTTACGGATGATGATCTATTCCAAACACAGGTGTCCCTGTGGAGCGTTACAGGATATTTTTACCCAGGTCGAACTCCTCCCGGACCTTGTTGCCGGAGTTATTGCGGATGGTGGCTTCTCCCCGCTCCAGGGCCACCATGCCGGTGCGCACCAGCTCTAGGATGCCGAACTCCGCCAGCAGCTTTTCCAGCGCGTCATCCTTGGACTCCTGGCCGATGATGGCCAGGGTCAGGCTCTGGGTGGACACGTCGATGATGGCAGCCCGGAAGATGTTGGCGATTTGAATGACCTCGTTGCGTACCTCCCGGCTCTCCGCCTTCACCTTGATGAGCACCAGCTCCCGGCGGATGGACTGCTCCGGCGGCAGCAGCCGGACAGAGTAGACGGAGAACTGCTTGCGCAGCTGGTTGATGATCTGGCTGATCTGGGCCTCGCCGCACAGCACCTCAATGGTGATGCGGGACACCTCGGGGTCGTCGGTGGTGCCCACGGCCAGAGACTCAATGTTGTAGCCCTTGCGGGAGAACAGCCGGGACACCTGGCTGAGCACACCGGCGGAGTTCTCCACCAGCACGGACAGGGTGTGGCGTTTGATGATGGTATTCATGGCGTTTCTCCCTCCTCAATGAAGTAAGAAATCGGTGACCGGGGTGCCCCCGCTGACCATGGGGTGGACCATGGCGTCGATATCGATGGCGCAGTCGATGACGCAGCCACAGCCGGCGGCCAGGGCCTGCTTGAAAGCCTCCTCGAACTCCGCCTGATTCTTGGCCCGGAAGCCCTTGAGGCCGTAGGCCTCCGCCAGCTTGACAAAATCCGGCCCCCGGTCCAGGGTGGTCTGAGAGAACCGCTTGCCGTAGATCAGGTTCTGCCACTGGCGGACCATACCCAGGGTGCGGTTGTCAAAGATGACGGTGATGACGGGGATGTGGTAGTGTTCCACCGTGGCCAGCTCGTGGCAGTTCATACGGAAGCAGCCGTCTCCGGTGCAGTGGACCACCACCTTGTCCGGATTGCCCACCTTGGCCCCCATGGCGGCCCCCAGGCCGAAGCCCATGGTGCCGAAGCCGCCGCTGGTGAGCAGCTGGCCGGGCCGGGAGAAGTGGTAATACTGGCAGGACCACATCTGGTGCTGGCCCACGTCGGTGGCGATGATGGCGTCGCCGTCCGTCAGGTCGGAGATGGTTTCCAAAATCTCGTGGGCGTGGAGGATATTGTCCTTTTTCAGCGGCAGCTCCTTCCGGGCGAAGACCTGGGCCTTCCAGGCGGTGTAGTCGTGCTGGGGCAGCTTTTCGTTGAGCAGCTCCAGCACCCGCCTCGCGTCGCCGATGATGTGGTGGTAGGTCTTGACGTTTTTGTCGATCTCCGCCCGGTCGATGTCGATGTGGACAATTTTGGCGTTCTTGGCGAAGGAGGGGGGATCGGTGGCCACCCGGTCGGAGAAGCGGCAGCCGATGGCGATGAGCAGGTCGCACTCAGCGGTGGCCATGTTGGAGGCGTGGGAGCCGTGCATGCCTACCATTCCCGTGAACAGCGGGTGGTTGCCCGGGCAGGCCCCGCCGCCCATGATAGTGGAGCCCACGGGGGCGTCCAGCGTTTCGATGAACTTGCGGAACTCAGGCACCGCGCCCTTGGAACGGATCACACCGCCGCCCACCAGCACCATAGGCCGCTGGGATTGGGCGATGAGCTCCAGCAGCTTATCGATGTCTCCCCGGTTGGGTTCGGGATTTTTGAGGTCCCGGTTAGAGCGGCTCAGCAGAGTGGCCAGCCGCCCGTGGTTGGGGTGCTCGGACACGGGAAGGTACTCGTACTCCCCCTCAATGGCGGTGACGTTTTTGGCGATGTCCACCAGCACCGGGCCGGGGCGGCCGGAGCGGGCGATGGCAAAGGCTTCCCGGATCACGTCGGCCAGCTCGTTGACGTCTTTCACCAGGAAATTGCACTTGGTGATGGGCATGGTGATGCCGGTGATGTCCACCTCCTGGAAGGAGTCCTTGCCGATGAGGTTCTCACTGACGTTGCAGGTGATGAACACCACGGGGGAGGAGTCATAGTAGGCGGTGGCGATGCCGGTGACCAGGTTGGTGGCGCCGGGGCCGGAGGTGGCGAAGCACACGCCCACCTTTCCGGTGGACCGAGCGTAGCCGTCGGCGGCGTGGGACGCGCCCTGCTCGTGGGCGGTGAGATAGTGGTGAATCTTCTCGCTGTAGCCGTGGAGCTCGAACTCGTCGTAGATGTTCAGAATGGTGCCGCCGGGATAGCCGAACACCGTGTCCACGCCCTGCTCCAGCAGGCATTCCATGACAATTTGGGACCCTCTCATCAACATAGGGAAACCTCCTTCAATGCAAAAAAACACAGCCGCGTCCGACACAGGACGAGCCATGCTCCGCGGTTCTTTCCAAACGCATAATTTAGCGTATTGAAGTTATCATATCCTTTTATGGGAGGTTTGTCAATGTAAAATGCGATTTGCCTTGAAAATTTCGCTACTCAGACAAAGTTAAGGAGGCTTTTGGCCGATTTTTGGCGGAATAATCAAGAAACGGGAAGGGCAGAGGCCCTTCCCGTTTCTGTGCGGGTTGTTAATGGCAGCCGCAGCTGGTGCCATGGTCGCCCAGCTTGAAGGACGCGCACTCGGTCTCTTTGCAGTCGCACACGCTGTTCTGGCAGTGGCCGACCTGGATCTCGTTCAGGGTGCAGCGCTGGTCCTTGTGGTAGGCGCAGCTGTTCACGGTGCACTTGATGCTGGGATTGGTCTGGTTCATCATGGTCGTTTCCTCCTTGTATCCTGATGTCTGGAATACAAGGGGAAGTATGCCCCGGAGCCGAGACAGTTATTCGGGCTTTTCCTCCGCGGCCGTCTCCTGTTTCTGGGCGTCCTGGCTTTTTTCCGCCTGCGCGGAGGGCTTGCGCTGTAAACGGGGGATGAATCGGGTGACGAAGTTCCCTTTGCCACGGCCTTTTACGTAGAAATAGCCGATGGTGGAAAACACCGCCGCGCCGATGAAGTTAACGAACAGGTCCTTCATGGTGTCGATGATGCCCACATCCAGGTAACCGCCCAGGCCCAGAGGCATCTGGGTTCCGTCCTCCAGCACCAGGATCACGTCCTGGATGCCGCTGACAATGATGGCCTTGGTGCCGTGCCTGGGATCTAGGTTGACGGTGGAGATGGTATTGATGACGGTGTCCTTCTGCATATCAAAGAGCATAAACTGGTCCATGGAGAACTCGAAGAACTCCCACAGCACGCCGATGGTCATGGAGAAGCAGAAGGCGGTAACTGCCATGAAAAAGGGGGACAGATGGAGGGAAATTTTTTCCTCCCGGTTGAGGATATCCACCAGGGCGAAGCCGATGGCGGCGCACAAAAAGCCGTTCATGGTGTGGAGCATGGTGTCCCAGAAGGGAAATTCGATGTAGTAGTCGCTGATCTCGCCCAGAATTTCGGCGG
>CATLHC010000021.1 GCA_949948775.1 uncultured Oscillospiraceae bacterium | reverse complement strand
AGCCGGCCGAGTCCACGACCGGGCAGAACCACAAGCGGCGCTACCGGCCGCATCACCGCCGCAAGTCCGGCGGCGGACAGGGTCCCCAGGCGCCCCACGGCTGAATGCAAAGCCCGCTGCGGCCGCAGCGGGCTTTTTGCCTGCGCCGACGCAACCATTTCCCCCTTTCCGGGGTATTGTAAATGACAGGCAGAAACGCGCCGCGGCCGAGGCGCGCTAAGGAAAGAAGGCGATGGCCTTGACAGAGGAACAGCGCACCCGGGAGGTGGAGCGCTGGGGCGACATGGTATACCGTCTCGCCCTGGCCCGCACCGCCAGCGTCCCCGACGCGGAGGACGTGTTCCAGGAGGTATTCCTGCGCTACTTCCGCCATGAGGACCGGTTCCACACCGACGAGCACCGCAAGGCGTGGCTGCTGCGCTGCACTGTCAACCGGTGCAAGAGCGTATTGTCCTCTCCCTGGCGCAAACGCATCGTACCCTTGGAGACCGCCGCCGAGGTGGGCGTGGAGGACGACTACCGCGAGGTGTACGGCACGGTGCTCTCCCTGCCCGAGAAGTACCGGGCGGTCATCCATCTGCACTACTTCGAGGGCCTGTCGGTGGCCGAGATGGCCGCCGCTCTGCAATCGACGGAGGGCACCGTGAAGTCCCAGCTCAGCCGGGGCCGGGCCCTCCTGCGGGATATGCTGAAGGAGGTAGAGCTTTGAAACGCTACAAGCAGGCAAACGAGGGCATCCACGCCCCCGAGGAACTCAAGGAAAAGGCCGCCCGGCCCGCAGTCAGGCGCCCCTACGCCCGCTGGATGGGGGCGGTGGCGGCGGTTCTGGCAGTGGCCATTTTGGGAGGAATCGCCATGTGGCCGGGAAAGAACCAACCCAGCGCGGACAATCCAAACGGCCCCGCCCCGTTCTCCCTGGGCGGCGACCCCCGGACCGTGGGACAGCCCCCCGTCAGCCCCTACGCCCTGGCGGTGGCGGACTATCCGGAGGTGGCCCCATATCCCAGGGATGAGGACTTCTTTTCCGACGTCGGGGACGGCGAAGGCGCCTGGGAAAAGGCCGGCGAGGCTTATGACAGAGCCTATGCCGCGTGGTCGAGCGACATGAAGGCCCTGCGCTCCGGCGTGGACTACATGGGGCTGATGGACGGCTTCATCTCCCGCTCCACCGCCCAGTTCCTGGCCGGGGCGGGGGAGGACAACCGGGTCTATTCCCCTGTCAACGTCTACATGGCCCTGTCCATGCTGGCGGAGACCACCGGGGACAACACCCGCCGGCAGATTCTAGATCTGCTTCAGGCAGACTCCGTCGAGACGCTGCGGGAGCGGGCCCGCGCTTTGTGGCGGGACCACTACCGGGACGACGGCACCGTCACCTCCATCCTGGGCAATTCCCTGTGGCTGAGGGACGGCATGACCTACAGCCAAAGCACCCTGGACACCCTGGCAAAGGATTACTACGCCTCCACCTTCTCCGGCAAAATGGGCTCGGAGGAGTATAACCAGGCCCTGCGGGATTGGCTCAACGAGCAGACCAACGGCCTGCTGGCGGAGCAGGCGGAGGGCCTGGAGATGACGCCGGAGACGGTGCTGGCCCTGGCCTCCACCATCTACTTCAAGGCCGCCTGGGACGGCGAGTTCAGCAGGGAAAATACTGAGACCGACACGTTCCACGCCCTGTCCGACGATGTGGACGCGGAATTTATGCGCCGCGCCATGGAGGACAGCTTCTATTGGGGGGACAATTTCACCGCGGTCCGGCTTTCCTTCCAGCAAGGGGGCGGCATGTGGCTCATTCTCCCAGCGGAGGGATACAGCGTGGATGAGCTGCTCCAGACCGGCGAGGCCATGGAGTTCCTGCTCTCGCCCAAATACGACCAGTACGACGATCAGGGCAATGTGACGCAGGAGGGCTGGACCGGGCAAAAATACCTCACCATCAACCTGTCTATGCCCAAGTTCGACGTGTCCTCCGATCTGGACCTGATCGACGGCCTGCAAAAGCTGGGCGTCACCGACGTGTTTGACTACACCGTCTCCAACTTTGACCCCCTGGAGGCGTCCACCGACGAGCCTATCTACGTTTCCACCGCCCAGCACGCCGCCCGGGTGAAGGTGGACGAGGAGGGCTGCGAGGCGGCGGCCTACACCGTCCTGATGGCAGAATGCGACGCGGCCATGCCTCCCGACGACGAGGTGGACTTCGTGCTGGACCGGCCCTTCCTGTTTTCGATCACCGCCGAAAGCGGTTTGCCCTTATTCACAGGCGTTGTGAATCAGCCCAACGGATAATATACAACCCTCCCTGGTTTCAGGGAGGGTTTTGTTTTGCCTGTTTGGTGCACAGGCAGGGGAGTGCCCTGCCGGGGGCGTTACTTTCTCTCTCGCGAGAGAAAGTAACCAAAGAGCGCGCTTAGGGGGCATCCCGCCGGACGGACGCTTCGCGTCCTTAGGCGGGCTTCCCCCTAAGAATCCCCTTTACGGGGGACGCCTTATACGATACGTGGGTCAAATCGTTCCGGCGCGTGCGGCTTTCGACGCCGGTGCTCCTATTTGTGCTGCCGCCGGTGTCTAATCATTGATTGGGTGTGGGTTTATTGAACTGCGCCTGAGTTGGTGCGCCGTCTGGCTCCGGTGCGTATTGGGCAACGGGGCGGGGGAGGGGACGGCGGGCAGGGTCCGAACGGAGGGCCGCCAGCTCCGGCGGTTGGGCGCACCTGGTTTCAAAACTCACACACAAATAAAGGGGGGACTGGTCGGCCCGGAGAGAGGACCCTGCCCGCCGTCCCCTCCCGGAGCGTTTGCGTTTACTCTCCCAGCACCTTAGCACACCGGTCGCACAGCTCAGCGTGATGGCCGGGAGTGCCAATGTTCGCATCGTGGTTCCAGCACCGCGGGCACTTGGGGGCCTCGGAGAGCTTAACCTCAACCGTGGGCCAAGCGGCCCCTGCCTCCGCCGCCACCGTCACTTTAGAGACGATGAACAGGGTGGCAAGATCGGCCTCATCGAAGCCGGGCAGAATCAGGCCGCCCTTCCAGTTCTCAAAGCCGATCTCATCCAGCTTCACCACGATCTCCGCGTCCTGGTTCTTCTTGACGCCCTGCTCACGGGCTTCCTCCAAAGCCTTGTTTACGGCGTCTCGCAGCTCGATTAGCACACCCCACCTGGAGGTGTCCTTCTCGTCCAACGCCAGCGCCGGGTCGTAGTCCGGGATGTCGTTGAACAGCACACATTCGGCATCATCGGAGGCGCGGTGCGGCATAGCCGCCCAGATCTCCTGACTGGTGAAAGCCAGAATGGGAGCCAGCATCCGCGTCATGCCGTCCAGGATGAGGAACAGGGCGGACTGGGCGGACGCACGGCCCGCGTCGTCCCCGCAGTACAGCCGGTCCTTGATGATGTCCAGATAGAAGTTGGACATCTCCACCACGCAGAAGTTATAAATGGCACGGTAGACGGTGTGGAACTCGTAGGCGTCGTAGCCCGCCCGGACGGCCTTGGTCAGATCGTTGAACGCCGCCACGGCCCATTTGTCCAAATCCAGCATATCCTTGACCGCCACGGCCTTGTCCGGGTCGAACCCGTTCAGGTTGCCCAGCATATACCGGGCGGTGTTGCGGATCTTCAAATACGCCTGGGACAGCTGCTTCATGATCTCCTTGGAGATGCGCATATCCTGGGTGTAGTCGGCGGAGGACACCCACAGACGCAGCATATCCGCGCCGTAGTCCTTGATGATCTCCTCGGGCGGCATGGCGTTGCCCAGGGACTTGTGCATGGCCTTGCCCTCGCCGTCCACCGTCCAGCCGTGGGTGATGATCTGCTTATAGGGCGCCACGCCGTTGCAGGCGATAGAGGTCAGCATGGAGGACTGGAACCACCCGCGGTACTGGTCGCCGCCCTCCAGATAGACGTCGGCGGGGTATTTGAGGTAGTCCCGCTCATTGGCCACCGCCGCCCAGGTGGACCCGGAGTCGAACCACACGTCCATGATGTCGTTTTCTTTGGAGAAGTGGGCCTTGCCGCACTTGGGGCACTTGAATCCGGCGGGCGCCAGCTCCTCGGCGGTCTTGTCGAACCAGATGTTGGAGCCGTGCTCCCGGAAAAGGGCGGCCACATGGGCGATACTCTCCGGGGTGATGATGGCCTCGCCGCAGTCGTCGCAGTAGAACACGGGGATGGGCACGCCCCACACCCGCTGGCGGGAGATGCACCAGTCGCTGCGCTCGGTAATCATGGACACCATGCGCTCCTTGCCCCAGGTGGGGTGCCAAGAGATGCCGTCGCAGGACTTGACGGCCTGGTCCTTGATGGCGTCCACGGAGCAGAACCACTGCTCGGTGGCCCGGTAGATGATGGGGTTCTTGCACCGCCAGCAGTGGGGGTAGGAGTGGGTGATCTTGGCCTTGGCCAGCAGGAAGCCCTCGTTCTCCAGGTCCTCCACCACCATGTCGTTGCCCTTGGCGTAGAACTGGCCGTTATAGCGCGCGTCGGTCATCACGCCCTTGGCGTTGACGGGGACGGGCACGCCGATGTGGGTCAGCCCCGCGTCGTCGTAGCGCTTGCACACATCAAAATCCTCCGCGCCGAAGCCGGGGGCGGTGTGGACGCAGCCGGTGCCGGCGTCCAGAGTGACATGGTCGCCGTTCAAAATCACAGAGTCCTGGTCCAGCAGGGGATGCTTGGCCACCATCAACTCGAAATCGGAGCCCTTCAGCGTCGCCAGCACCTTACAGGCGTCGAAGTCCAGCCCCGCCTGCTTACACACGCCCTCGGCCAGCTCCTTGGCCATGATATAGACCTCGCCGTTGGGCGCCTGGAGGAGCACATAGTCAAAATTGGCGTTCAGGGAGATGGCGGTGTTGCCGGGGATGGTCCAAGGGGTGGTGGTCCAAATCACAAAGAAGGTCTTGGACAGGTCGCAGTACTGGCCCAGCCTGCCCTTGTCGTCCTTCACAGGGAACTTGACAAAGATGGTGGTGCAGGGGTCGTCCTGGTAGTCGATTTCCGCCTCGGCCAAGGCGGTCTGGTCGTGGGGGCACCAGTACACGGACTTCATGCCCTTGTAGATCAGCCCCTTTTCGGCCATCTTGCCGAACACCTCGATCTGCCGGGCCTCGAACTCAGGCAGAAGGGTGATATAGGGATTCTCCCACTCGCCGATGACGCCCAGACGCTGGAACTGCTCAGTCATCCGGCCGATATACTGGGTGGCGAACTCCCGGCACTTGTCCCGGAATTGGGCGGTGGTCATCTCACTGCGCTTGACGCTCTTGTCCTTGAGTACGGCTGTCTCGATGGGCAGGCCGTGGGTGTCCCAGCCGGGGACGTAGGGGGCCTGGAAACCCGTCATGTTCTTGTACTTGACGATGATGTCCTTGAGGATTTTGTTCATGGCGGTGCCGATGTGGATGTTGCCGTTGGCGTACGGGGGGCCGTCATGGAGGACAAATTTGGGCTTGCCCGCGTTCTTGTCCATCAGCTTGTGGTAGGTGATCTTGGCCCATTCGCCGTTGAGCATCTCAGGCTCGCGGCGGGGCAACCCCGCCCGCATGGCGAAATCGGTCTGGGGCAGGTGGACGGTCTTGTTGTAGTCCATTTGGAATTCCTCCTAAACAGAATAAAATATTGTTTATTGTTACTTGCGGCTGTTGCGTCGGCCAAGCAAATAATCGACGCTGACATTGTAATAATCTGCTATATTCTCCAATACAGAAGCAGTCGGCTCCCGTTTACCCTGCTCATATCTGCAATATGCGCTCAGTGATAGACCCAAAGCGGCGGCAATATCCTCTTGTCTAAGCCTTCTTTCTTTTCTAAGTTCTTTCATGCGCTCTGGCAACTTCATTCAAATCACCTCTTGACAAGCACGTTTGGAATAGCTATAATAAAGGTACAAACGGACCAAAATTGGAGTGATTGCTTGTGGCAGACCTGACAAACATATTTGATACACTGATGCAGGGTATTGATGAAAGTTCTTTTCCATATATTTCTCCAATGGGAAAGTATCGAGAGGAACAGCATTGCGTGGAACAGCACCTGCAATGGCTGATAGAGCATCTGAACGACGAAGAAAATGCCCATTTGGAACAGCTATTAAATGCTGAGCTGCGCGTCAACCTGTTGGAAAACAAGGCGTTAATCAAAACTGCCCTGGCCACCGGAATCCGTTTGGCCCTTCCCCACTAAGCAAAAACGCCCCTGTCCCCAAAAGGAGACAAAGGCGCAAACCTCTGCGGTACCACTCCTGTTCCGCATATCAAAATGCGGCACTCGCGCGTCCTGTAACGGGGACTTCCGGCGGAATCTACTTGCATAAAAACGTTCGGTCCGCGGCTCCCAGGTGATTTTCGCCGGGCCCGCCCCGCCGCCCTCGCACCGTGTGGGTAGCTCTCTGAGAGGCAGTTTCCGGTTACTCGTCCTGTTCAAAGCCTTGTAATATGGCGTCCGCTCCTCCGGGAACGGACGCTATTTATATTATAGGCGCAAAGGGGATTTGTCAACCGTTTTTCGGAGAAAAACTGTACAAAAAGCTGTCCCCTGCCAGGGGACGCCCTCCGGGGGGTTACTTTCTCGCACGCGAGAGAAAGTAACCAAAGAGTGCGCTTAGGGGGCGGCTCTCCGGCGGACACGGCTCAAACGGTGCGGTCCGGGGCGCTTGCTTTATTTACGCTTGCCAAGAAAGGCGTGCCAGCCATTGCGCTCCAAATGTTTTACAATGGTAAAACCATTGGACTCCATGGCGGTTCGGACTTCGTCCTCCCGCCCGTCGATAATGCCGGACGTGAGAAACACTCCATCCTCTGTCATAAACTCCCCAGCTTTCGTTGACAAGGGGATAATAACATCCGCCACAATATTCGCCAGCACCACTCGGTTTTGGCCCGGCTCCAGCTTCGCCGCCAGCTTTTGATCGCGGAGCACATCCCCCGCATACACGCTCAGCCGGTCCGGCCCAACGCCGTTCAGCGCGGCGTTCTCAAAAGCCACGTCCGCCGCCTTGGGGTCGATGTCCACCCCCACGGCTCGGGATGCCCCCAGCGCCAGCGCCGCGATGGCCAGAATACCTGACCCGCAGCCCAGATCCAGCACCTGATCCCCCGGCCGCAGCACCTCCTCCAGCAGCTCCAGGCAAAGCTGCGTGGTGGGATGCGCCCCCGTCCCAAAGGTCAGTCCAGGGTTGAGGTACAGCGGCGTGCGCCCGTCGGGCACCGGCTTTTCCCGCATCCAGTCGGGAATAATCTGAATACGCATTCCCACCGGGATGGGCTGGTAATACTTCTGCCAGGACGTGGCCCAGTCCTCCTCCCGGAGAGAGACGGTCTGGGGCTCATACTCCTCCAACCCCGCCAGGTATCGGCGCAGCTGCTTCTGCCCCTCCTCGCTGTCCGGGACGTAAAACTTCACCCGGCTGGCCCCCTTCATGCGCCGGGCCAGGCCCTCGTCCACATAGTCCCAGTACTGGCGGTTCTGCTCCAAAAAGCGGAGAAAATCCCCTTCTTCCTCCATCACCAGCCCGGTCATGCCGTTGGCGGTGAGAACCTCACACACCCGGTCCAGCTTTTCCGCCGGGACAGGGAGGGTGATCTCCAGCCACTGTTCGCTCATCAGGGTTTCCTCCTCGTATTCATGCTTCGCGGGCGGCCGCCCGCGAAGCCCTATTTTACCTTGATCTGCTTGACGCTGTCCAGCCGGATCAACTTCTCGCATTCATTCTTCTTCCCCTCGTTGGCCAGCACCAGTGCCCAGCTCTCGTCGGCGTCCAGGATTTTGCACTCCTTGCCCAGCAGGTCGCCGTCGCCGGCCTCCACCGTGAGGGTGACGGTATGTCCCACCTGTTTTCTCATCTGCTCGCCCAGGCCCGCGGCCCGGACGATGCCGATGCCGTTGTCCCGCAAAATGCGCTCCAGGCGGTGGACCTTGCCGTACAGGCCCAGCACAAAAACAAAGGCAAAAACTCCGAAGTATTCCATCTCGCAGCCCCTCCTCAGTTCAGTTCCAGGGGGGAACGGCGGGCCGCCTCCCCGTCCTTGAGGAAGGTGATGGTGCTGATGGAGGATAGGGGGATGAGCCGCACCTCATTTTTCTCCGGTTTTTTCTTGTTCACCACCACCTCCACATTGGCCCAGGCTCCATCGAAGTCCTGAATGACGCACCACTCGTGGACGACGGGCATTCCGTCGCCCTCATAGAAGGTCAGCCTCACCCGTTTGCCCTGGGCCTGCCGCAGCAGCCGGGTCACTGCGGGCGTGGCGGGCTTGCCCTTCTCGTCCACCCCGTCCTGGAGCAGATAGTCGCAGCTCACCTCTAAAATCTGCGCCATGCGCACGATTTTGTCCGTCTCCGGATAGGCCGAGTCCGACTCCCAGCGGCTCACCGCCTGACGGGTCACCTCCAGTTTTTCCGCCAGCTGCTCTTGGGTTAGATTTTTGGCCCGCCGGGCCTCGGCCAGTTTGTTTCCTAAGCTCATGGTATCACCTCATAAAATCGGGAGCTTCGTCCCCTTGATACCCCCAGCATAGCAAACCTGCCCGGTTTGACCAGGGAGTTCCCGTTTCCCAATGTAACGTTTGGGTTTCCTCGGCCCTCAGGGGGCCTCCGGCGGCCTACTTTCTGCTTGTGCAGAAAGTAGGCAAAGACACACTTAGGGGGCAATCCGCCGGTTCGACTTCGGGAGCAAAGGGCGCTCCCTCGCTCACAGGCGGCTTTCCCCCTAAGAACCCCCTGTTTACGGGGGACGCCCTATACGCACCCTTTGCAATACCCTTCCGGCGCGTTGGGCTTTCGACGCGGGCGCCCCTATTTGTGCTGCCGCCGGTGTCTGAATACTGAACGCTGGTGCGGGTTTAGACTGCGCCTGGGTGGTTGACCGTTCGGCGCGGGGTGGGGCATTAACCTCCGGTTCGGGCTGTCAGCTCCTTTAGTGTTACTTCATACGCCTCCCGCTCGTAGGGAAGGACGGGAAGGACTTCGGGCAGCTCCCACTCCTTGAGGGCAAAAATACGCTTGATCAGAAAATCCACAAAGTCCGGGTTTTTTACCAGTACCGGACCGGTAATATGCGTTGCGAACACGTTACCGTTTATATAGCCCTCCGGACCCCTGTCCTCCTCGTTGCCGAAACCAAGACTCAGCCGGTCAAACAGCGGGGGCGCGTCCTCAGTTACGGAGCACTTGTTCATAAACCCCACCACCGGGCTCTCCCACAGGGATGTGTGGGCCACCACATCCTCGGGAGCGCGCCGGTCCGTCTCCACCGTGGCGAAGTCCGCCAGCCCCAGGCAGGGCCAGGTCTTGCCCGCGGCGTCCACGATGGATATGCCCAGCGTCTCCATGGCGCTGCCGGTGAACAGCACCACCGCCCCCCGGTCAACGGCCCGCTTCAGCGCGTCCTTATGGGGGAGCAGGGCGGCGAGCGCCGCCTTTTGTGTGCGCTCGGTGCCCGCGCCCATATAGATGAAGTCGGCGTGCTCAAAGTCCGGCGTGTCCTCAAACAGCGCCGTCTCTACCGCCACGGACACCCCTACGGCCTCCAGATGCCGCCGGAGCACCATCACGTTGGCGTACTCCCCATACAGGGACATGCAGTCGGGGTAAAGGTGTAAAATGGTTAATTCCATATTATTTTCCCTCACAATCAAGTACACATCTCGTTGTCGTGCGGACAACGTGGGATACCCACCTGTTTCGTGGCGGTTTAAAGTTCTTTTTGCCTACTTTTTCTTTCAAGAAAAAGTAGGTCAGTCTTTCTCCGTCAAGGCCAAAAACTTATCCCGGTCGGAGAAGCAGGTGACCACGTACACGTCCTCGTCTCCGTTTTCCTTCAGGTACTCCGCCGCTGTGGGAATACGCTCGCCCACCTCGATCTTATCCGCCGGGACATGGCTGTACTTAAATCGCACCGCCAGATCGTTGCAGTATTTGCCGTACAGCATCACCTTTTGGATGTGGGGCGCGCTGAGCCGGTCGAAGTCGACGTCCCACAGCCAGCTGGTCTCTCCGGTAAAGTACTTCCGGCTGATGGCGTCCACAATGACCAGCACCGTGCAGGGCTTTTCTATGGCGGCGATATAGCTGAGGTTGGTGTCGTAGGCCACCGAGTTCTCATGCTTGGAGGTGAGCAGGGTACCCTGATGCTTTCCCAGCCGGAATGTAATCATCCGTCCATTTTTCAACATATAGTTGTTGATGACCCCCGCCATGGTCTCTCTGTCCGCCCCCGTCAGGGCGCACGCCGACCAGGCCGCCAGGATATTGTACACGTTGTAGATGCTCTTGAACGCCAGGGAAATTGACCTCTCCCCGTTGATGGTCAGCCTGCCCTCCTCCAAATCCAGCGCGGTAACGGCAAAGTCGGCGTCATGCCGTTTATGCCCGCAGGAGGGGCAGGCGTAGTGCCCGATGTGGGCGTAGTGATAGCAGGAGTACTCCATCCGCCCCTTACACACCGGGCACCGGGCGCCGTCGTGGTATACGCCCCGGTGCTCCTTGGTGCTGACGGAACACTCATCCAGCCCAAACCACTTCACCTTGTCCGGGTCGTGGTCCTGAGCGAAGCAGGACACCAGCGGGTCGTCGGCGTTGAGCACCAGGACCGTCTCCGGAAACACGGCAGCCTTGACGGCGTCGTACACCCACTCGGGGTGGCCGTTGCGGGTGAGCTGGTCCCGGTAGAGGTTGGTGATGACAAAGTGGGTGGGGTGAAACCATTGGAAGGTGTGGCGGGCGTAGCGCTCGTCGCTCTCCAGCAGCAGCACGTCCCCCCGCATTTTCCCACCCAGGGAGCAATGGGACAAAATGAGGGTGGCCACCCCCTCGATCTGGTTGGAACCCTCCTTGTTGTACACCACCTGTTTGCCGTCCGCCGTCAAAATGGCGGCGATCATCTCCACGGTGGAGGTCTTGCCGTTGGACCCGGTGACGGCGATGACGTTTTCGGGCAGCCTCACCCGGCCCAGCACGTCGGGGCACACCTTCAGGGCGAACTGCCCCGGCAGGGAGCTGCCCTTGCCGATAAGCCCGCCGATGAACCGCAGGACCTTACACACGATAACGGCCAAAAATAATCTCATAGCCCAAACTTCCTTTTCTCAATTGGTACGTTCCAGGTATATCATTAAAGCCGTCACGTCCGCCGGGGATACCCCGGACACCCGGGATGCCTGCCCCAGATTCAGCGGGCGGATTTTGTCCAGCTTCTGCCGGGCCTCCAGGCGCAGGCCCTGTATGCCCAGATAGTCCACATCCGGGGGGAGGGGCCGGTCCTCCAGGCGGCGCAGCTCCTCCACCTGCCGGTTCTGGCGGTCGATGTAGCCCTGGTACTTCACCGAGATCTCCACCTGCTCGGTGATTTCCCGGGAAAGCCCCGCCCGGCTCGGGTCAAAGGGGGCCAGATCGTCGTAGCTCACCCGGGGACGGCGGAGCAGGTCGATGAGCCGCGCCCCGTGGGGGCAGGGGGGCTCGCCCTTTTCCTCCAGCAGCTTATCCAGCCCGGGGGATGGAGCCGCGCCCATGTGCGCCAGCCGTCTGATCTCCCGGTCCACGGCGGCGTATTTCTCTTCCACCTGGGCCAGACGCGCTCCGCTCACCAGCCCCACCCGGTGGCCGTAGGCGGCCAGCCGCCGGTCGGCGTTGTCCTGGCGGTGGATGAGCCGGTACTCCGTCCGGGAGGTCATCATTCGGTAGGGCTCGTTGGTGCCCTTGGTCACCAGGTCGTCGATGAGCACGCCGATGTACCCGTCCCCCCGGCTCAAAACCAGGGGGGGGGCGCCCTTGATCTTCAGCGCGGCGTTGACCCCCGCGATCAGCCCCTGGGCGGCGGCCTCCTCATAGCCGGAGGAGCCGTTGAACTGCCCCGCGCCGTACAGGCCGGAGATTTTTTTGCACTCCAGCGTGGGTAAAAGCTCCGTTGGGTCCACACAGTCGTACTCGATGGCGTAGGCGCACCGGGTCATCTCCGCGTTCGCCAAGCCAGGGATGGTGTGCAGCATCTCCACCTGCACCTCCTCGGGCAGAGAGGAGGAGAAGCCCTGGATGTACAGCTCCTCGGTGTTCAGCCCCATGGGCTCGATGAACAGCTGGTGCCGGGGCTTTTCGGCAAACCGCACCACCTTATCCTCAATGGACGGGCAGTAGCGCGGCCCCACCCCCTCAATGACCCCGGAGAACAGGGGGGAGCGGTGGAGGTTGTCCCGGATGACCTTATGGGTGGTCTCGTTGGTATAGGTGAGGTAGCACACCGCCCGGTTCTCCGGCGGCGCTTCCGTGACAAACGAGAAGGGGACGGGCATGTCGTCCCCCGGCTGGATCTCCATTTGGGAGAAATCCACGCTGCGGCGGTTCACCCTTGGCGGCGTGCCCGTTTTAAAACGGCGGATAGACAGGCCCAGCCCGACCAGGCACTCCGTCAGCGGCAGGGCCGCCGCCATACCGTCCGGACCGGAGGAGCGGGTGACCTCGCCCACAATCGTCCGCCCGCCTAAATAGGTTCCCGTAGCGACGACCGCCGCGTTGACGGCGTAGGTGGCCCCTGTAACAGTGCGCACGGCGCACACAGCGCCGTCTTTTGTCAAAATCTCTGTTACTTCCGCTTGTTTCACCCACAAATTGTCCTGTAATTCCAGGGTGTGCTTCATGACCTCCTGGTACCGGCGGCGGTCCGCCTGCGCCCGCAGGGACCAGACCGCCGGGCCCTTGCCGCGGTTGAGCATCCGGTACTGGATGCAGGCTTTGTCGGCGGCGCGGGCCATCTCGCCGCCTAGGGCGTCAATCTCACGCACTAAATGGCCCTTTCCAGTCCCGCCGATGGCCGGGTTGCAGGGCATGTTGCCCACCGCGTCCAGGTTGATGGTAAAGCACACGGTTTTCAGACCCATCCGGGCGGCGGCCAGGGCGGCCTCAATGCCGGCGTGGCCCGCGCCGATCACAGCGATGTCAAATTGTCCGGCGTCATAGCGCATGACGCGGCCTCCTATCCACGGTTGATTTCCCGCATGTCCGTGCGGCCCGTCAGCCAATCCAGGGAAACCTCATAGTAATCCGCGATTCTGATTAGGGTATCATAATGAGTCTTGCAGCCATCCATTTCAAGCCGCTGGTAGCTTCGAGACGGTATTCCGATTGCTTTCGCCGCTTTTTCCTGTGTGAGTTCGCGTTCCGCCCGCAACAGCTTTAGTCTATCATTAAAAATCATCTCTGTCACCTCTTGACATTCCATTACTGACGTGATATAGTAAATCACGTCAGTAGTGCGTATCATTTGGAGGAATGCAGAATGGAACCTGAGATTCCCATGGTCGTAGAAGAACTCTACCGCTATTTTGTCACCCAGCCGGACCCGTACTTTTGGCCCGACTATTTCAAAAAGGACCCCGTTCAGGGTCATGGCCTCTGGGCCTTCTACCAGGGCCTGCGCCTGGGCGTTCAGCTGGCAGACGCCGCCCTGGAAAAGCTCTAGTCCTCCGCCTTCAGCGTCAAAACAGCCAATTCGGGCCGGTTAAAAATCCGAAATCCCTTGAACGGCACGGTGTTGTTCCCCAGCCCCCGGGAGACAAACAGGGTGCTGTTCCCCACTGTGTAAAGTCCCGCCGTCCAGTCGGGGAAAAATGTCCGGTCAGTGCCCGCCACCCCGCCCACAAAGGGCAGGCGAACGATCCCCCCGTGCCCGTGGCCGGACAGGACGAAATCATATCCCGCGGCGGCATACTGCCCGAAGCGGTCGTTGCGGTGTGCCAGCAAAAGGGTAAACAGTCCCGGCGCGGCGTTCCCGATCTGGGCACGCAGCTCCTCCGGGGTTTTCTGATCGGCGTAGCCGTTTGGGTCGTCCACCCCGGCCAGCACAATCTGCGCCCCATTCCGCTCCAAAATTTCGTATTCGTTGGACAGCGCCGTCACCCCACACTGGGCCAGCACACCTTTCAGCTTTTTTACCGCCCCCGTCCCCAGCCCCCATTCATGGTTGCCGGTGACGTAATAGGTCGGCGCCACGGCCGCCAGCCCCCGCGCCAGAGCGGGGACCATCTGAAGCTGGCTCTCCTGGTCGATGAGGTCTCCGGTGACCACGATGAGGTCGGGTTCCTGCTCCGCCACCAGCCTCAGCAGCTCCGCGCTGCCCTCCCCATATTCGTGACCGTGGAGGTCGGACAGGTGGACGATTTTATAGCCGTCAAACCCTTCCGGCAGGCGGTCCGGCGCCGCCTCGGTCTCCGTCGTCTGAAGCCCCCAGCACTGCCAGTGGAACCAGGCCGTGCCGCCCACGACCAGCACTACAAGCCCCGCCAGCCACCGCAGCGGATGGCGGCGTTTTTCCCGGGGGCGCCTGTGGGGTGCGCCCTCCCGGTCAGTCGCCGTCATGGAGGTAGTAGGGCCGCATCAGGCTCTTGTGCTGGGTGGAGTCCTTCTGCCGGTCGGAGCGCAGGGGGGCGTCGATGGGGCGGGGCCGGTCATCCCGGCGCTGTCTCTTTTTCCCGGCCAGGGAGGGAGGCAGCACCGGCTCCTTGACGGGCTGGGCGGGCGCGCCCTGCTTTTTGCCCTGCCGCCGGGGTTTCTGCTGGACCGGCCTTTGCGCCCGATCCTGTTTTTTGGCGGACTCCGCCTTCCGCTGGGGCTGGACCTGTATCTGGGGCTGGGCCGCGGGCCGCCGGGGGGCCAGCAGCCGGGCGGTGGCGTCCATGATCACGTCGGAGTCCAGGGGGTTGGGTTTATAGAAGTCGGTCATCGGCATGGCGGGGTCATCGGGCAGCGTGTCCTCCAGCCGTCCCTGGCGCGTGCCCCGACCGATGGGCCGGTCCCGCAGGACCAGCGGCTCCCCCTTGCCGGGTGCCGTAGCCGCCGGAGTCTCCTGGCCGCCGCTCTTTTTGCGGCGGCGCTTGCTTTTTTTCGGCGCGTCGGTTTCGCCCAACGCCCTCTCCGCGCCGGTCTGAGGCGCGCCCTTGGCACCCGCGAAGCGGGGACGGCGGGAGTCCGCCGCAGAATTCGAAGAATTCCCGCAGGGCGGAGTCATCCCGTCCGAGGATTTTAAATTTAAGAGGCCCCCGGCCGGCGCTTTAACGCCGGTTGGGGAGTCCTTTTGGCGGCGGCGCTCCTTGGCGGCGGCGCGGGCCTCCGCGTCCTCGGCGTTGACGGGCCGCCCGTGCTTATCCTTCTGAGGCGGATCGAAGTTCTCCATGGGGAAGGGGTGGCCCTCCACCACGGGGATGGGCCTGCCCAGCAGCTTTTCGATGGCCTTGAGCTCGTCCCTCTCGTCGAACTGGCAGAAGGAGACGGCCTCCCCCTCATGTCCCGCCCGGCCGGTGCGCCCGATGCGGTGGACGTAGGTCTCGGGCACGTCGGGCAGGTTGTAGTTGAACACAAAGGGCAGCTGGTCGATGTCGATGCCGCGGGCGGCGATGTCGGTGGCGCACAGCACCCGCACCCGGCCCGCCTTGAAGTCGCTCAGCGCCTGCACCCGGGCGGTCTGGCTCTTGTTGCCGTGGATGGCCGCGGCGGAGATGCCCCGCTTCTGCAGGTCCTGGGCGATCCGGTTGGCCCCGTGCTTGGTGCGGGAGAACACCAGGGCGGAGGTGATATGCCGCTCCTCCATCAAATGGGCCAAGAGCTTCGTCTTATTGGATTTGTCCACATAGTACAGGGACTGCTTGATGACCTCCACCGGAGAGGACACCGGGTCCACCGCCACGCGGGCGTAGTCGTGGAGCAAGCCGTTCACCAGCCCCATCACCTCCGGGGGCATGGTGGCGGAGAAAAACAGCGTCTGCTTCTTCTCCGGCAGCAGCTTGAGCACCCGCTTCACGTCGTGGATAAAGCCCATGTCCAGCATGCGGTCCGCCTCATCCAGCACAAAGATCTCGATGTGGGACAGATCCAGAAGCCCCTGGCCGTGGAGGTCCAGCAGGCGGCCCGGCGTGGCCACCAGGATGTCCAGCCCCCGGTTGACAGCGTCCACCTGGGGCTGCTGACCCACGCCGCCGAAAATGACGGCGGAGCGCAGGGGCAGATTTCGCCCGTAGGACACGAAGCTGTCCTGAATCTGGATGGCCAGCTCCCGGGTGGGGGTGAGGATCAGCGCCCGGATCACCTTGGGCTTTGGATTGGCCTTGGACAGCCGCTGGAGGATGGGGGTGGCAAAGGCGCAGGTCTTTCCAGTGCCGGTCTGGGCGCAGCCCAGCACGTCCCGTCCCGCCAAGGCGGGGGGGATGGCCTTGCGCTGGATGGGGGTGGGTTCCGTGTAGCCCTCCTGGGTGAGAGCCTTGAGAATGGGGGCGGTCAGCCCCAAATCGCGAAAATTCATATCCCTTTCTACGTCCTATCTTAATCAATCTGTTGTTATGCTTCGCCTGTTCGCGACGCGGTTCTAAGACCTACGACTCCGCAAGCCGACCTGCGCCGCCTTTGGCGGCTCCGGTCAACTCGCTCCGCTCCGGTCTTAGCCCGCTGCTCACGACGGCTCCGCACTTCTTGCCAGAGCTTTCTTCACTGCTTCCACCGTGTCCGCCAGGCTCTGGCCCCCGACCGGGACGGTGACGTGGGCGCACCGCTCATACAGCGGCGCCCGGTGCTGGTACACATCGGCCAGGGTCTGGCCAGGGGAGAGGGCGATGCCCCGGGACGCCAGGTTCCGGATGCGCCCCGCCACGTCCTCCAAGGGCAGCTTCAGGTAGACCACCGTACCCAGCCGCCGCATGTGGGCGATGGACTCCTCCCGGCACACACAGCTCCCGCCGGGGGCCACCACGGTATACCGGCAGTCCAGGGACAGAACGGCGTCCCGTTCCAGGTCCAGGAACCGCTCCACGCCCTGGGTGTCGATGAGCTGCTGGAGCAGGGCGCCCTCCCGCTCTTGGATGAGCAGGTCCACGTCCACAAAGCGCAGGCCCAGGGCCTTGGCCAGCACCACGCCCACGGTGCTCTTGCCCGACCCCGGCATCCCGATTAGGATTATGTTGTCCATTCCCACGCCCCCTCAACCGTCTTCCGGCCGGCCTTTCCCAAATCCAAAGGTATATAACTGTGGCATTATATCAAAAAAACTCCCCTGCGGCAAGGCTCAACAGGGACAAACGGCAAAAAAGGTATCCATCCCGATGGAACAGATACCTTTTTATCCCTAGTATTCAGCGCCGGGACTCACCAGTGTCCCTCCGTACTCCGCACCCAAGTGGAGCGGTTGCCCACCTGGATGTTATACAGGGTGCGGGTCAGCTCGGTCAGCTCCCGCTCGGTCAGCTGGGCGAACAGGAAGCCGTAGCGGAACCTGCCGGGCTGATATTCGGTGACCCGGATGATCTCCCCCAAAAATTCCATCGGGGTATAGTCCATCAGCTTCACCTTCAGCCGCAGCACCTCGTCCTCGGCGTGGAGGTACTCCGACTCGATGCAGGCCCCGCCGGTGCTGATGTCCACCAGGGTACACTCCTCCGGATGGCTCATCTTTTCGTCCGCCTGGTAATACATCGTCACCGGCACGCCCATCTGGAGCCGGAAGTCGCGGCGGTTTTCCGGGATGGCCTTAACCTTGATATCCTTCAGCCTGCACACCAGGCGCGAGGACTCCTGCACAGTGCCCCGGAGGAAGAACTGGGTCATGGCCTCGCTAACCCCCCGGACCGTCACCGACGTGCCCATTTCCCTGGTCTCAAAGGACAGGGCTCCGGGCAGCCGTTCCAGGGTGAGGGCGCTGTCCCCGGCCGTATACCCCGCCAGCCGCCCGGTGAGAATGTGCCGGCCATCTGAGGTTTCCACGTCCAGCGTCATGCCGTTGTACAGCTCGGGGAACATCCCGGCGGTCTCATTCGCGGAATCCTCCGCCTGGCTGTCGCCCGAGCGCCCAAGCAGCGATGTCCAAAAGCCCATGGTATCCACCCTCCAATCTTATCAATAAATTATAACCGCTTCCGGGCTGAAATGTCAATACCTCACCGCCCGCTCCCAAGAGGTTGTAATTCTTGATGCGATGCGGTATAATATTCAGCACACATCACATTCGGAGGTGAGGCCGTGGAACCCAACATTCTTGTCGTCTGCGGCCCTACGGCCTCGGGAAAGACCGCTTTGGCCGCAGCCCTGGCCCAGCGCTTCGGCGGGGAGGTGGTGTCCGCCGACTCCATGCAGGTCTACCGCCGCATGGACGTAGGCACCGCCAAGCCCAGGTTGGAGGAGATGCGGGGCGTCCCTCACCACATGCTGGACGTGGCCGACCCGGAGGAGAACTACTCCGTGGCCCGGTACGTCCGGGAAGCGGTCCCCATCGTGGACGATATTCTCAGGCGCGGGAAGCTGCCCATCGTGGCGGGGGGCACCGGGCTGTACATCGACAACTTGGTGGCCGGGCGGCGGTTCGCCCCCTTTGCGCCGGACAGCGGCCTGCGGGAGACCCTCCAAAGGCGCGCCCGGGCGGAGGGCCTGCCCGCCCTGCGCGCCCAGCTGGAGCAGGTGGACCCGGACGCCGCGGAAAAGATCCATCCAAGGGATGAAAAGCGCACCATCCGGGCGCTGGAGGTGTATTTATCCACCGGCAAAACCATCACCCAGCACGACCGGGAGAGCCGGACCCTGCCAAACCGCTATACGCCGCTGACCATCGCCCTGAACTTCGCTCAGCGCCCCTGGCTGTGGGAGCGCATCGACCGCCGGGTGGACGAGATGATGGAACGGGGGCTGGAGCGGGAGGTCCGGGCGCTGCTGGCCTCGGGCGTGCCCAAAAGCTGCACCGCCATGCAGGCCATCGGCTACAAGGAGCTGGCCGCCGCCATTTCGGAGGGCCGGCCCGTCTCCGAGGGCGCGCAGGAGGTCAAGCTCCGCTCCCGGCAGTACGCCAAGCGACAGCTCACCTGGTTTCGCCGCAACAAGCAAGCTTATTGGTTTAACTGGGAAAAGATTCCAGATTTTTCCGCCGCCCTGGATTTTTCGACAAAACTTATCATGGCGTGTGGCTTACAATAAATGCGCTCGTATTAAAAAAAAGAGGAGTGCATTTACATGAGTCTTACATCCACCGTGTCCGTCACCAAGCAGCCCAACGTTCAGGACGCCTTTTTGTGTGCCGCCCGCCGTTTAGCCGCCCGGGTCACCGTGTTCCTTATGAACGGCTACCAGCTCCGGGGGATCATCACCGCCTTTGACCCCTACGTGGTGGTGGTGGTCAGCGACGGCAAGCAGCAGGTCATTTACAAGCACGCCATCTCCACCATCGCCCCGGAGCACCCCTTGGAGCTGGAGGGATAGCGGCTCCCCGCACCAGAGAGAAAAAGGACTGATTCCATTGAAAGAGAGCACCATCGCCACCAAAGTCATGATCGCCGTTCTGTGCCTTGGCGTAGCGGTCTACCTGGCCGTCTACTTCGTTCGCGGCTGGGCGGAGGGCGTTGTCACCACCTACGCCTACTCCTATTCCCTGGACGCGGGCCACGAGGCCCTGGGCATCCTAGTGCGGGAGGAGACCCCGCTCAACGGCTCCGGCGGCTACGTGGACCAGATCATCGGCGAGGGCGCCAAGGCCGCCGCCGGAGAGCCGGTGGTCCTCCTGTACAGCGACGCCTCCGCCCTGACCACCCGGCAGTCCATCCGCTCCCTGGAGGCGGAAATCGAACAGCTGGAGTACGCCTACAGCTCCGGCACCCAAAATACCGACTCCGCCCGTCTCGACGCCCAGGTCATCGGCTCCATCGTCTCCCTCCGCTCCCTGGCGGCCAAGGGTGACTTGACCAACTTGGACGACTGCGCTTTGAACCTGCGCTCCATGGTGTTCAAGCGGGACTACACCTACGGCGACGCCAGCGCCGCCGGACAGTTGGCTCAGCTCATCGCGGACAAGCGGGCCCAGCTGTCCGAGCTAAACCACTCCCTGAACCAGCTGTCCACCACGGTGTCCGCCCCCGTCTCCGGCGTCTACTCCGCCGGCGTGGACGGCTGGGAGGGCGTCGTCACCCCCGCCATGCTGGACGAGCTCACCGCCGACTCCCTGACCGCCCTGCTCTCGGAAAAGCACGCCCCCGACGCTCTGTCGGTGGGCAAGCTGATCACCGGCTCCACCTGGTACTACGCCGCGCTTTTGGAGGGCGACGACACCGGGCTTCAGTCGGGCAGAACGTATACCCTCAATTTCTCCGGCGACTACTATGGGCAGATCGATATGACCCTGGAGCGCGTCTCTCTGGAGGAAGATCGGACCCTGGCCGTCTTCTCCTGCCGCTCCCACCTGGCGGACACCGCCATGCTGCGGGTGCAGACGGTGGATGTGGTCACCCAACAGCTGGAGGGCATCCGCATCCCCCGCAAGGCCCTCCGGGTGGAGACGGAGACCGTCACCGACGAGGACGGCTCCACCCGCGAGGTAAATCGGTATAAGGTCTACATCATCGAGCGCTCCCAGGCCTGGGGGCGGGAGGTGGAGGTGCTGTACACTGCGGACACCTACTACCTGGTGCGCCCCATCGACCCGTCCGCCGCCAAACGCCTGCGGGCGGGAGACGAGGTCATTTTGAACTCCTCCAATATCTACGACGGAAAGGTGGTGCGCTGAATGGGCCTGAGGGAAAATATCGCCAAGGTGCGCGCGGGTATCGACGCCGCCGCCGTCAAGGCGGGGCGGGACCCGGCGTCCGTCACTCTGCTGGCCGCCACCAAAACCCAGAGCTCGGACACCATCCGCGCCGCCATCCAAGCTGGGATCACCGTGTGCGGCGAAAACCGGGTGCAGGAGCTCACCGCCCATCTGGACGACGACGCCTATGAGGGGGCGCGGCTCCACTTCATCGGCCACCTCCAGACCAACAAGGTGAAATACGTGGTGGGCCGGGTGGACCTGATCCACTCCGTGTCCTCGGAGAAGCTGCTGCGGGCCGTGTCCGCCCAGGCGGACAAGCTGGGGATCGTCCAAGACATTCTCCTGGAGATCAACCTGGCGGGGGAGGAATCCAAGTCCGGCTTCCCGCCCGAGGAAGCCCGCAACGCCGCCCAATTGGCCGGGAAACTGGGCGGCGTGCGGCTGAAGGGGCTGATGTGTATCCCGCCCGCCGCCGTCCGGCCGGGGGACAATCTTCCATATTTTCAAAAAATGCGTCAGTTAGCTGTTGACATAACGCGGGAAATGGTGGATAATAACATAGATATGGACGTGCTTTCCATGGGGATGAGCGGCGATTATCAGGACGCCGTCGCCGCGGGGTCCACCTGCATCCGCGTGGGTTCCGCCCTGTTCGGACCCCGCCCGCCTATGTCACCGCGGAAGGACTGACCGTTGTCGCTTCCTTTTACACACGATTGAAGGGAGACCGTCTGTATGAGCTTATTTGATGAACTCAAGCGCCTTGCCCGCCCCTATGAGGACGAGGAGGAGGACGACTATGAGGAGGATTTCACCCCGGTGAACAACGTGCGGGAGATGCCCCGTGACCGGGGAAGCCGTGCCGACCGCGACCCGGACCGGGACGCCGACCGCCGCAGCAACAAGGTGGTGAACATCCACACCACCACCCAGCTCCAGGTGGTGCTGGTCAGCCCCACCCGGTTTGAGAACGCCAGCGAGATTGCCGACCACCTGCGTGACAAGCGCACCGTGGTGCTCAACTTGGAACAGACCGATAAGAACATCGCCCGCCGCCTCATCGACTTTTTGTCCGGCGTGGCCTACGCCAACGAGGGCACCATCAAAAAGGTGGCCCTGTCCACTTATATCATCACCCCCTACAATGTGGAGATTTTGGGCGACCTCATCGACGAGCTGGAAAACAACGGCCTGTATTTCTGACGTAAGGGGGACTTGACGCTATGATGACTCCGCAGGAGGTGGCCAGCCACTCCTTTGCCAAGGCCACCCTGGGCGGCTACAACCTGGCCATGGTGGACGAGTTTTTGGACGCGCTCACCGAGGACTACACCGCTCTATACAACGAAAACGCCATTTTGAAGAACAAGCTGAAGGTGCTCTCCGACACGGTGGAGGAGTACCGCGCCACCGAGGCCACCATGCGCAAGACCCTGCTGGCCGCCCAAAAGATGGCGGACGATCTGGTGGCGGACGCCAAAAAGAAGCAGGCCGCCCTGGTCAGCGAGGCGGAGCATGACGTGCAGGCCCGGGTGGACGAGCTGCAAAAGCAGGTCGCCGCCGAGGAATACCGGCTGAAAAAGGCCCAGGAGTCCACCGCCGCCTATGTGCGCAAGCTGGCCCAGGCCCACGACGACGAGATGCTGTTTTTGTCCAGCCTGGGGGACCTGGTTCCGCCGGAGGCGGCCGCCGCGGTGAAGGACGATCCCTCCGCCGAGATCAAAGCGGCGCTGGACGCCCAGGCCCGCCAAGAGGAGGAGCAGCAGGCCGCCGCCCAGCAGAAGGCCGTCCGGCGGGTGGTGGCCATCGGGCCGGACGACGACGTGCCCCCCATGCCCGACGACCTGGAACCTCAGGAGGCCCAGCCCCTCACCCCGCAGGAGGAGTTTGAGCTGGACCCGGACGCCACCAGGCGGTATACCGACCTACAGTTCGGCAAAGATTATCAGATTCAATAGATGAACGCGCCCCCTGGAGGTTTCTCCAGGGGGCGCTTTTTTAGCGGGACCCCGGCCTTGGCCGCAAATTTTACATGAATTTTACACAACCCCGATGACAGGTTTTACATTTTAATGCTAAAGTGGTGCATGATAAGCAAAAAGGGGGCACCCATCTCATGAACATTTTTGACGCGCTCACCCTGCTCGGCGGCCTGAGCCTGTTTTTATTCGGTATGGGCGTCATGGGACAGGCCCTGGAGCGCAGGGCAGGCGGGCAGCTGCGCACACTGCTGGAAAAGCTGACCGCCGGTAAATTCATCGGGCTTCTCACGGGCCTTGGCGTCACCGCCGTGATTCAAAGCTCCTCCGCCACCACGGTCATGGTGGTGGGCTTCGTCAATTCCGGCATCATGACCTTGAAGCAGGCCATCAATATCATCATGGGCGCGAACATCGGCACCACTGTCACGGCATGGCTTTTAAGCCTTACGGGGATTGACAGCGGAAATCTGCTGATTCAGCTCTTAAAGCCGTCCTCCTTCACGCCGGTGCTGGCCTTCATTGGAATCATTCTCTATCTGTTTGTCAAGGACGCCAAAAAGAAGGACACCGGCATGATTCTGCTGGGCTTCGCCACCCTGATGTTTGGCATGGAGTCCATGTCCGGCGCCGTGTCCGGCCTGCGGGACGTCCCCGCCTTCCAGCAGCTGTTTGTCCTGTTCAAAAACCCGGTTCTGGGCGTGCTGGCCGGCGCCGTGCTGACGGCAGTCATTCAGTCCAGCTCCGCCTCCGTGGGCATTTTGCAGGCGCTGGCCGTCACCGGCCAGGTGTCCTACGGGGCGGCCATCCCCATCATCATGGGGCAGAATATCGGCACCTGTGTGACGGCGATTCTCTCCTCGGTGGGTGCCAACAAAAACGCCAAGCGCGCCGCCATGGTCCACCTCTCCTTCAACACGATTGGGACGGCGGTGTGGCTGACCGTGTTCTGCCTGCTCCGGGCGCTGCTGCGCCCGGCCCTGCTGGATGAACCGGCGTCTCTGCTGGGCATCGCCGTGGCCCACTCCGTGTTCAACGTGCTGTGCACCGTCCTGATGCTGCCGCTGTCCGGCTTCCTGGAGCGGCTGGTCACGGTCCTCGTGCCGGACGCGAAACAGCCGGAGGTATTTTCCGAGCTGGACGAGCGCCTGTTCGCCACGCCCTCCATCGCACTGGAGCGGTGCCATATTGTGGCCAACCACATGGCGGAAACCGCGGTGCTCGCCTTGAACGAGGCCCTGGAGACGCTGCGCGATTATTCGGCGGAAACCGCCGCCGCCGTCCGGGAAAAGGAGGCGAAAACCGACCACTACGAGGATATTTTAGGAACCTATCTTGTGAATCTGAGCGCGCGGCGCATCAGCGAGCCCGACAGCCGGGAGGCGGCGAAGCTGCTGAAAATGATCGGCGACTTCGAACGGATCGCGGATCACGCGGTCAACCTTGTGGAGTCCGCGGAGGAGCTGCGGGAAAAGGACCTGCGGCTTACCGACGCGGCGGAGGAGGAGCTGTCCGTGATTTCCGCCGCGGTCCATGACATTTTGGAGCTGTCCCTTACCGCCTTCCTCCAGAACGATCTGGCGGCGGCCGCCAAGGTGGAGCCCTTGGAGCAGGTGATCGACCGGCTGAAGGAGCGGCTGCGCACCCGCCACATTCTGCGTCTGCAAAAGGGCGGCTGCACCATCGACGCGGGCTTCGCCTGGCTGGACCTGCTGACCAACCTGGAGCGCACTGCGGACCACTGCTCCAATATCGCCGGGTGCGTGATAGACGCCGCCCATGACAACCTGAACCTGCACCAGTCCCTGCGCGAGATCCGGGACGGCAGCGAGGACTTTCAGCAGCGGTACCGGGAATATACGCGCAGGTACGCCCTGCCCTGACGGGGCGGGCGTTGATTGCCCACAGCGATTATGATATGATATCAGCAATCGCCGCGCAAAAGCCTGTTACTGATGTTACACCACCGCTAAAACCGGCTCCGCCGGTCTCAGCGGTGGTATGGATAACGCCGCTGAGGAGGTGTCCCTATGATTTTTTGTGTGGAGGACGACGATGCCATCCGGGGTCTGATGCTCTATACGCTGAACGCCGCCGGATTTGAGTCGAAAGGCTTTCCGGACGGCGAGGGCCTGTTCGCCGCCCTGCGGACAGAGCTGCCCGAGCTGATTCTCTTGGACATCATGCTTCCGGGCGAGGACGGAATATCCCTTCTGAAGCGGCTGCGCGGGCAGGCGGCCACCGCCGCCGTCCCGGTGATCATGGCCACCGCCAAGGGGGCGGAGTACGACAAGGTCACCGGCCTCGACCTGGGGGCGGACGACTATCTGGTCAAGCCCTTCGGCATGATGGAGATGGTCTCCCGCGTTAAAGCGGTGCTGCGCCGCTGTACCCCCCGGCAGGAGCGGAACAGTTTGGCTGTGAACGGCCTGACCATTGATTTGGCGGAGCATACCGTCACGGCGGACGGTGTGCGGGTCGCCCTCACCCTGAAGGAATTTGAGCTGCTGCGGCTGTTTCTCTCCTCTCCCGGCGTTGTGTTTACCAGGGAGACCCTGCTGTCCAGCGTCTGGGACACGGAATATACCGGCGAGACGCGGACGGTGGATATGCACATCCGAACGCTGCGGCAGAAGCTGGGCGGCTGCGGATCAATGATTGAGACCGTCCGCGGCGTCGGCTACCGGCTGGAGGGAAATCCATGACGAAGAAAATATTTCGCTCTATCCTGGCCGCTTCGGCGGCCGTGCTGCTGGCCAGCCTGGTGATCGTGATGGGCTGCCTATACAATTATTTTGGGACCGTGCAGGAAAAGCAGCTGAAGGATGAGCTGTGGCTTGCCGCCTACGCGGTGGAGGAAAGCGGACAGGATTATCTTGAAAAGCTGACCCTGCGCGACTACCGCTACACATGGACGCCGGATTACCGGCTGACCTGGATCGCGCCGGACGGGACCGTCCTTTTCGACACCGTCGACCCCGCCGGCCAGATGGACAACCACGCGGACCGCATTGAGGTCCGGGAGGCGTTCGCCGCGGGCGAGAGCCGCAGCGTCCGTTACTCCGCCACACTGACGCAGCGCACGCTGTATTACGCCAGGCTGCTCAATAACGCAACGGTGCTGCGCATTTCCGTCAGCCAGGCCACTCTGCCCGTTCTGCTGCTGGCCATGCTCCAGCCGATCCTGCTGGTCGGCCTGCTTGCCATTATCCTGTCCGCCGCCCTGGCGGGCTGGATGGCAAAGCGGATTGTCCGTCCCCTCAACTCCCTGGACCTGGAGAATCCCCTGGAAAACGACGCCTATGAGGAGTTGGCGCCCCTTCTGCGCCGAATCCATCAGCAGCGCCGGCAGATTTCCGCCCAAGTCCGGAACCTGCAGGAGAAAACGGACGAGTTTGAGCAGATCACCGGCCATATGAAGGAGGGGCTTGTCCTGCTGGACAACGGCGGGACGATTTTAAGCATCAATCCGGCGGCGCAGCGGATTTTCGGCGTGGAGCCGTCCTGCCATGGGCAGCGCTTCCTGACGGTTGACAAGGACCACAGCCTGTATCTCGCCATTCAAACGGCTCTAGAGGATGGGCACAGCGAGATCCGGGCGAAGCGAAGCGACAGGGAGTTCCAGTTTGACGTCAGCGGAATCGAATCGGACGGACTGGTGATCGGGGCGGCCCTGCTGGCCTTCGACGTGACGGAACAGGCCGCCGCGGAGCGCAGCCGCAGGGAGTTCACCGCCAATGTGTCCCATGAGCTGAAAACTCCGCTGCAATCCATTCTCGGCAGCGCGGAGCTGCTGAAAAACGGGCTGGTCCGGCCGGAGGACATCCCCCGCTTCGCCGAACTCATCCACACGGAGGCGGCGCGGCTGGTCGCGCTGGTGGACGACATCATCCATCTGAGCAGGCTCGACGAGGGGGCCGCGCCGCCGAAGGAGCCGGTCGACCTGCTGGAGACGGCGGAGCGCGCGGCCGCCGCCCTGCGGGACGGCGCGGCAAAAAAGCGCGTCCAGATCTCCGTCGCCGGGGAGCACATCCAAATAGACGGCGTCCCCAGCTTTTTATACGAAATGATTTATAATCTCTGCGACAACGCCGTCAAGTACAACGTCGAGGGCGGGCACGTGGATATCTCCGTATCCGGTGGAAAACAGGGTGTCGCCGTCACCGTTGCGGATACCGGCATCGGCATCCCGGCGGAATATCAGGACCGTATTTTTGAGCGCTTTTTCCGGGTGGACAAGAGTCGGTCAAAGGCCTCCGGCGGCACCGGACTGGGCCTTTCCATCGTCAAACATATCGCGCAGTACCACCACGCGGCCATTGAACTGCGCAGCGACACCGGCGGCAGCACCATTTCAGTCGTATTTCCTCCCTGCGGAACAGACGAATGACCGCCATGCCGCCCCCCCGTCGGTGATGACGCCTACATTCTTCATAAGTTCCGCCCGCCGTGCGGTCTGTCCTGATCACTGAACAGGCCAGAGGCTCCCGCCGGATTGTTGACAAAATATTTGACTTTTTCCGTGCCGCATGCAGCGCAGCGTGTTGACTGAAAAAACCGCTCCCCGTGGGTTGTCCATGGGGAGCGGCTTTTCAGCTGAGCAGCTTATTTCCCTGCCCGCACAGCTCATAGATTTCATCATATTTCTGTTCCACCAGCTCCGCCACGATTTTCGATCGCTTCGCGGTCAGCTTCTGATAGAGAAAATAGGGCAGCGCCCAGCCGGCAAAGCCGGGAACGGCCAAAACGGCGCACAACCCATAGAGCGGCGGCACATGGACGGCGGCGAAAGTGGCCCCCGCCAGGAACGCGGTCCCAATCAGCCCCACCACGATGGCCCAGATGGTGGCGTTGGTGGTCTTGGATTTCTCCAGTGCCCTGATCTCGTCCATACATGCCTCAAAATGGCGCTGCAGGCGGGTCAGCTCCATCTTATTGACAATTTTTCGCTCCCGCCTCAGCACAATCTTACCCTTGGACGCGGGTCCGCCCTCCTGAGTCCGCTCATCCACCGTCCAGCCGAAGCTCTCATAGCAGTCCAGGCAGAACGCCGCGCGCTCCCCAACGGCGCTGATCTCTTTGTATTCGTAACCGATGAACTGCGTGCTTTCTTTTCTGATTTCGCTCATTTTATTCCCCTTCTTTGCTTGATCGCGGCAGTCTCACGATGAACGTGCTGCCCTCACCCGGCCTGCTGGACACCGAGATGTCCCCGCCCACCATCCGTAGGATGCGCAGCGTCAGCGCCAGCCCCAGGCCGTTGCCCTCGGCGGCGTGGGAGGCGTCGCCCTGATAGAATTTATCGAAAATGTGCTCCAGCGTCCCGGCGTCCATGCCGCAGCCGGTGTCGGAGACCGTCACCTCCACGCCATTCGCCGTGGAGCTCTGCCGCAGGGTGACGGTTCCGCCGGCCGGGGTGAACTTCACCGCGTTGGACAGCAGATTGTTCCACACCAGCTCCAGCAGGCTCTCGTCCGCCTCAATGACAGCCATATCCTCCATATCCGCCTCAAATTCAATGTTCTTTTCCTCCCAACGGGTCTCAAACAACAGGGCGCACTGCGCCAGCTGCCCACACAGATCATAGGGCTCGGGAACAGGACAGATGTTCTGTTTTTCCAGCTTGTTCAGCTTGAGAATGTTGGTGATGAGGTCCGTCAGCCGCCGGGCGCACCGGCTGATGGTGCCCACATACTCCGCCTGCCGGTGGGTGAGCGTCCCGTCGTCCAGCAGGGCGGCGGTGTTTTGAATGACCGCCAGCGGCGTTTTGATCTCATGGGAGACGTTGGAGAAAAAGTCGGTCTTCAGCGTCTCGATGCTGCCCAGCTCCGCCACCATCTTGTTGAAGTCCAGGATCATGTCGTCCATATAGTCCTGCTTATCAAGGCTATGGATGGGCGGGACGTAGACGGAAAAGTCGCCCCCCGCCACCTGCCGGGCGGCCTGAGCCAGCTGCTTCAGGGGCTTTTCATAGGTGCTCCGGGTGAGCCGGGAGATCAGGAGGGTCACCCCCGCCGCGATGAGGCACCAGTAGAGGATAGGGATATTCACCGTGACAAAGTCGCTCAGCTCCAGCCGGGTCAGCAGAACGATGAAGCCCATATGAATGCCGGAGGCCAGCATCAACCCCGCCAGGATGATGCCGAACAGCGCGATGGGGAACCGGCTGGACCGGATGGGCGGAAAGCGGCCCCTCATTTCAGCACCGCCTTATAGCCCAGCCCCCGCACCGTCTTGATTTCAAAACCGCCGCAGCCCGAGAATTTGTCCCGCAGCTTGGTAATGTACACGTCCACCGCCCGCAGGCTGGCCTCGCTGTCCACCCCCCAGAACTCGTCCATGAGTTGGGCCCGGGTGAAGGTCTTCTTCGGATAGGACAGCAGCTTGTAAAGAATGTTGAATTCCCGGGTGGTAACGCTCAGCTCCTCTCCGTCCACCTCCGCCGTCATGCCGTCGGCGTCCAGCACCAGGTTGCCCACGGTGATCTTCCGTTCCAGCTCGATGTTGGCCCGGCGCAGCAGCGCCCGCACCCGCAGCGCCAGCTCGTCCAGCTCGAAGGGCTTCACCATGTAGTCGTCAATGCCCAGCTGAAAACCCTTCTGCTTGGCGGGCAGGTCGTCCCGGGCGGACATAAACAGGATGGGGATGCGGCGGTTCACCTGCCGCACCGTCCGGGCGAACTCAAAGCCGTCCACCTCCGGCATCATGATGTCTGAGACAATGAGGTCGTACAGGCTGTTGTACAGCTCGTCATAGGCGTCGCGGGCATTCAGACAGCCTTTGGCCTCAAACCCGCAGTCGCTGAGATAGGTACACACCAGCTGGTTCAGCTCGGCGTCGTCCTCTACCACTAAAATATGGATCATGGGGCAAGCCTCCTTAGTCTTTGCGTTGCGGAAATCACCATAAAGACCGCCGCGCCCAGCACGACGGCGCACACGGCAAAGGCGGTGCAGGCCGTCATGACCAACCGGAAATACACCTGATCCGCGCCGAACTGGGCGATCATGGCCGTCTCCAGGTTGAAGAGAGATACCAGTGCGGTGGTCAGGTTGACCGACTTGGCGGCGGACAGCACGGGGCTGTGGAATCTTCGGTACCGCACTGTGTTGACGATGGCGATGGTCAGGCTGTAGAATGCGTACATTGCCGCCACATAGATCAGCATGCCGGGGTAATCGCTGCCATAGCCGTCTCGGACGATCTGGGTGGCGATGACGCTGAGGGCCAGGTCCAATACCAACAGGAAAACCCCCGTGGCGCGGTAATCCCGCAGCTCCCGCGCCACGTCCCGGCCCTCCGCCCCCGCCGGCACCCGCCGGATGAGGTACAGCCGCACCGCGCACAGCAGGATGTAATAGGACGCCAGCGCGGCCTCCCAAAAGGAGGCGTACAGCACCGCGCAGGCCAATTTAAACCCACCATAACACAGATTGATAAAAAAGGAAAGCACCAATCCGGAGCGCACCTTGAAATAGCGGTCGGTCATGTAGCGGTGGGCTAAGGGGACGCGGTGAATCAGCCGCCGGGCGGCTGGGAACAGCGGTGCCACGGCGGTCACCAGGACGGTCAGGGCATAGGCGGACAGCACATAGGACGCATAGGCAAAGGGGCTGCGCTCCCCAAAGACCAGGAAGGTCAGGGCCAGGGAGGTTCCGCCCAACAGGACGGCCAGGGCGACCCAGCCCCCGCCGGGAAACAACAGCCCTTTCAGTATAACTCTCCACCGCTCCATGGCGCGTCCCCCTTTCCGCCCGTTTGAACACAGTATATCCGCCTTAAATTGGAGTAATGTTTCAGAATTGTTTGAGAATTGTTAATCGTGATTTTTTTCGGGAGAATCTCATTTTTAAATCCTTTTGAAGCATGGTGGTATCCGTTTACAGACATACTTTCGTTTTCGGCGCCCATGGTAAAAGTAAATTCGGTCCCTGGCCGGTCAGCAGCATAAAAATACGCTCCTTTCCGCGGCTTTACGCCATCGAAAAGGAGCGTATTTTTCTTGTTCAAAGGGATCTCCTCCCGCCGGAAATCCGGCGGAAAAGGCCGCGGATTTTCACCAAAAGGGGCAGATTACTTGTGGTCCACGCTGTACATGTGCTTGATGAGCTCCAGCACCTTGTTGGAGTAGCCCATCTCGTTGTCGTACCAGGACACCACCTTCACGAAGGTGTCGGTCAGAGCGATGCCGGCCTTGGCGTCGAAGATGGAGGTGCGGGGGTCGCCCAGGAAGTCGCTGGACACCACGTCCTCGTCGGTGTAGCCCAGGATGCCCTTCAGCTCGCCCTCGCTGGCCTTCTTCATGGCGGCGCAGATCTCCTCGTACTTGGCGGGCTTGGCCAGGTTGACGGTCAGGTCAACGACAGACACGTCCAGAGTGGGAACGCGCATGGACATACCGGTGAGCTTGCCGTTCAGAGCGGGGATGACCTTGCCCACGGCCTTGGCGGCGCCGGTGGAGGAGGGGATGATGTTGCCGGAAGCGGCACGGCCGCCGCGCCAGTCCTTCATGGAGGGGCCGTCAACGGTCTTCTGGGTGGCGGTGGTGGAGTGCACGGTGGTCATCAGGCCGTCGGTGATGCCGAAGTTGTCGTTGAGCACCTTGGCGATGGGGGCCAGGCAGTTGGTGGTGCAGGAGGCGTTGGACACGAACTTCATGTCGGGGGTGTAGGCGTCCAGATTCACGCCGCACACGAACATGGGAGTGCTGTCCTTGGAGGGGGCGGACATGACCACCTTCTTGGCGCCGGCGTCGATGTGGGCCTGGGCCTTCTCCTGGGTCAGGAACAGGCCGGTGGACTCCACCACGTACTCAGCCTCCAGCTTGCCCCAGGGGATGTTCTTGGGGTCGCGCTCGGCGAAGATGGGGATGGACTTGCCGTTGACCACGATGGCGTTCTCGGTGGCGGACACCTCGCCGTCGAACTTGCCGTGCATGGTGTCATACTTCAGCATATAGGCCAGGTAGTCGGCGGGGCACAGGTCGTTGATGCCCACGATCTCGATCTCGGGATGGTTCACGCTGGCGCGGAATACCATGCGGCCGATGCGGCCAAAACCGTTAATACCTACTTTGATGCTCATTGGTATCACTCCTTAATATAATTATGGTGGTGATTGGGTCTCGCGGTATTATTATACTCTAACGGCACCATAAAGGGAAGAGGTATTGTGAAAAATTTTTCAAACTTTTTTCTCACAGCTTCGGCAAAATGGCAAGAAGTGGGGGTTTTGGTCCTTCTTTTCCCATAAACCGGCAATCCCCCCCGCCTTGACAGGGCTGGTATAATAGAGTCTGTGAATTTTGCGAGAGGGGAGAGCTCCCTATGGCGGAAAAACTCAAGGCGCGGCTGGAGGCCATCCTGCCCACCCTCCGGACCCTTGGGCAATGGCTGGTGCTCTCGGGGCTGGCGGGGGCGGCCTGCGGGCTGGCGGGGGCGGCGTTCACCTGGTGTGTGGCCCAGGCCACGGCCCTGCGGGGGACCCACCCCTGGCTGCTGTTCTGTATGCCCCTGGCGGGGCTTATCATCGTGTTCAGCTACCGCGCCGCCGGGATGGAGAACGACAGCGGCACCAACCAGATCATCGCCAGCGTCCGGGGCGGGGAGCGCCCCCCGGTGCGGCTGGCCCCGCTGATCTTTCTGGGGTCGGTGCTCACCCACCTCACCGGCGGCAGCGCCGGGCGGGAGGGGGCGGCCCTCCAGATCGGGGGCAGCATCTCGGCGGGCATTGGCCGGTTGCTGCGCCTGGGGGAGCGGAACACCAACACCATCATCCAGTGCGGCATGGCGGGGCTGTTCTCCGCCCTGTTCGGCACCCCCCTCACCGCCACCGTGTTCGCCATGGAGGTGGTGAACGTGGGCCACTTCCGCTACGCCGCCCTGTTCCCCTGTCTGCTGTCCGCGCTGGTGGCCAACGCCATCCCCCGCTCACTGGGCTTACCTGCCGAGGCATACCATCTGGGGGGCCTGCCCCAGCTGGGGCCGGTCTCCCTGCTCCAGTGCGGGGCGCTGGCGGTGCTGGCGGCGCTGGTGTCCATCGCCTTCTGCGTGCTGATGCACGAGGCGGGCCACCTATACAAAAAATACATCCCAAACCAGTACCTGCGCTCGCTGGTGGGGGCGGCGCTGGTCATCCTCCTCACCGTCCTTGAGGGCAGCGGCGACTACAACGGCGCCGGGGGCCACATCATCGAGCTGGCGGTGGAGGGACAGGTCCGCGTCCCCTGGGCCTTTTTGCTCAAAATGATATTCACCGCCCTCACCCTGGGGGCTGGCTTCCGGGGCGGGGAGATCGTGCCCACTTTGTTCATCGGCTCCACCTTCGGCTGCGCCGTGGGGCCGCTTTTCGGGCTGGACCCCGCCTTTGGGGCCGCTATCTCCATGATCGCCCTGTTCTGCGGAGTGGTGAACTGCCCCCTGGCCTCCATTTTCCTGGCCATCGAGCTGTTCGGCGGGGAGGGCCTGCTGTTCTTCGCCCTGGCCTGCGCCCTCAGCTTCCTGGTCAGCGGGCGGTACTCGCTGTATTCCAGCCAGCGGCTGGTCTACTCCAAACTGGAAGCGCGGCTGGATCAGCCGTAAAAGGGCGTTCCTTTCTGCTCGTGCAGAAAGGAACCAAAGACACGCTCAGGGGGAAGCCCTCCGGGTGAACACGGCCCCAAGGGCGGGCCATGTTCACAGTCGGGCCTCCCCCCGAGACCCCCCTGTTACGGGGGACGCCCTATACGGCGGGTGGGCATAGATTTCCGGCGCATGTGGCTTTCGACCCAGATGCTCCTATTTGTGCTGCCGCCGGTATCCCGTCATTGGACCGGGTCAGGTCTATTGGACTGCGCCTGAGTTCGTGCACCGCACGGCTCGGGGCTGCCGGCAGATCGCCCCAGCCCGTACGCGTATCAAAAATAAAAGAGGGCCTGTCTCGATGAACAGGCCCTCTTTCAGTTCAGCAACTCCTCTATGGACACACCCAGCACTTCCGCCAGCTTTTTTAATTCTATATCCGTCACAAAGCGCTGGCCGCTCTCAATGCGTTGGACGGCGTTTTTCTCCAGATCCAGCCCAGCCAGCTGCAACAGGCCCGCCAAGTCGTTTTGGGATACCTTTGGTTGCATAGCCATGCGCAGACGGGCCACATTTTTTCCACACAGGTTCAACCTGCCGTCAGGACTCTTATTTTTGAACATATCCCCACCCTCTTTGACATTTAGTAGTTGTCATTAAGGAGAGTTTATGCTATACTAGCTATTAAGTTGACATTTACTAGATGTCATTAAGGTGGGGATCGCAATGCGTATCTGGGACGGCACGGAACAGCTTTTATATGACGCGAGCCGGGAGCAGGAGCTGATGGATATCCTGGGGATCCAGAGTATGGACGAGGTCACTATCATACCCTGGCGCTCTCCCGACACGCCGCCGCAGGATGCCCGCTATGTCCTGCTCAAATTCTATGATCCTGTCATGGATGAGGTGGCTTTCGATATGTTTTCCTATGAAAACGGGACCTATTCCCACCAATCAGGGGACGGGAGCTGGTTCGATCTGGAGAGGAGCCGGGTCCTGGGATGGGCCTATCCCATCAGTGTGCCAAAAGGATAAAAGAGGGCCTGTCCGAATGGACAGGCCCCTAAAAGTTTCTTTTTGCTTACTTTTTCTTTTCAAAGAAAAAGTAAGGCCCTTATCTCTGGTACTCAAACTCCAGATTATAGAGGCACACGGCGTCCCCGTCCTGGACCCCCAGGTCCTCCAGCTGCTGGTAGACCCCCGCGTCCCTCAGCCGCCGCTCGAACCAGTTGCGGCTCTCGTAATCGGAGAAGTTGACGTTTGCCATGAGCTGGCGCAGCCAGGGCCCGTCCACCAGCCAGGTGCCGTCCTCGTCCCGCTGGATGTCCAGGGACTCCGAGGTGTCCACCTCCGGGGGGCGCTCCACATAGGTGGGCTCGTAGACGATGACCGGGGGCAGGGTGGACAACTCCTGGGCGGCGGCGTACATCAGCTCTCGGGTGCCCTGGTGGGTGGCGGCAGACAGCTCGAACAGGGGACACCCCTTGGCCTCCACATGCTGGCGGAGCTTTGTCAACAGCTCAGGGTCCTCCATGATGTCCACCTTGTTGGCGGCCACCAGCATCCGCCTTGAGGCCAGCTCGGGGGACCAGCGCTGGAGTTCCTCACAGATGGCGTCGAAATCTGCCACCGGGTCCCGGCCCTCGGAGCCGGACACGTCCACCACATGGATCAGCAGACGGCACCGGTCCACGTGCCGCAGAAAGTCATGGCCCAGGCCCGCGCCGTCGGCGGCCCCCTCGATGATGCCGGGGATGTCCGCCAGCACGAAGGAGGTCCCCTCGTCCACGGCCACCACCCCCAGGTTGGGAGAGAGGGTGGTGAAGTGATAATTCGCGATTTTGGGCTGTGCCCGCGTCACCACGCTGAGCAGGGTGGACTTGCCCACGTTGGGGAAGCCCACCAGCCCCACGTCGGCCAGCAGCTTCAGCTCCAGCAGCACCTCCCGATACTGCCCCGGCAAGCCCGCCTTGGCGAACCGGGGGACCTGGCGAGTGGGAGTGGCGAAGTGCTGGTTGCCCCAGCCCCCGTTGCCCCCTTTGGCCAGCACGAAGTCCTCCTGGCCGGACATGTCACAGATGATCTCCTTCGTCTCCAGGTCCCGGACCACCGTGCCCCGGGGGACCCGGATGACCAGGTCCGCCCCGTCCTTGCCGGAGCACCGCTTGCCCTGGCCGTCCTTGCCGTTCTCGGCGGTGTATTTGCGCTTGTAGCGAAAGTCCATCAGGGTGGACATGTGGGGGTCCACCCGCAGGATGATATCGCCCCCCCGTCCGCCGTCCCCGCCGTCGGGGCCGCCGGCGGCCACGTACTTCTCCCGGTGGAAGGCCACGGCCCCGCCGCCGCCGGTGCCCGCCCGGACGGTGATGCGGGCGGTGTCGATAAATTGATTGGCCATAAAGACCTCCTTTTCAACAAAAAGCCGCAAACGGTCCCCCGTTTGCGGCTTTCCGGCAAATCTTACTGCGCGATTTCCACAATGGAAACCTGCTTGCGGTCCTTGCCCAGGCGCTCGAACTTCACCTTGCCGTCCTTGAGGGCGAACAGGGTGTCGTCGCTGCCCTTGCCCACGTTGACGCCGGGGTGGATGTGGGTGCCGCGCTGGCGCACCAGAATGTTGCCCGCCAGCACGAACTGGCCGTCGGAGCGCTTCACACCCAGGCGCTTGGCCTGGGAGTCACGGCCGTTCTTGGTGGAGCCGCCGCCCTTTTTGTGGGCGAAGAACTGGATATTGAGCTTCAGCATAGTCGTTTCCGTCCTTTCTGTCAAAGGTTAAGGATTTCAGTCCTTTTCGTCTTCATCATTTAGTAAAACGATGAGATATTCGGGATATTGCTCCGCCATGGCCTGGAGGTAGACCATCATGCCCGTCAGCAAATTCTGGCAGGTATATTCGTTCTCCTCGCTCAGCCCAACCGGGAGCTTGAGGGAGATGCGGGCGGTCTCCTCCCGGGCCTTCACCGGGGCCCCCAGGCCCAGCACCTCGTTGATGGTGCACTCGGTGAGCCCCACGGCGGCGGAGACGGCGGCGCACACGATGTCCGCGCCCGCCTCGGCGTACCCGCTGTGTCCCTCCACCACAAAGCCGTCGATCCGCTCAGAGCCGCTGTGGAAGGTGACGGTGGTCATTGCTTTTCCCTCAGGCGTTGACCTTGGTGATCTCCACCTTGGTGTAGGGCTGACGATGGCCCTGACGGCGGCGGTAGTTCTTCTTGGGCTTGTACTTGAACACCAGCACCTTCTTGCCCTTGCCGTTCTTCACCACGTTGGCGGTGACGGAGGCGCCGTCCACGGTGGGGGCGCCGAACTTGGCGTTGTCGTCGTTCAAAACGGCCAGCACCTTGTCGAAGGTGACGGTCTCACCGGCTTCCACATTCAGCTTCTCGATGTAGAGGGTGTCGCCCTCGGCCACCTTGTACTGCTTGCCGCCGGTCTCGATGATCGCGTGCATATCTGCACTCCTTTCCTTTATTACGGGCTCGCTGTCGGGGGCGGGGAGCGTGTCCCTCTTTGCCGTGGACATACCACACCCATTCAAAGCGGCTTTGATAGTATATCAATCCAATTCCTTAAAGTCAAGAGCTTTCCCGTGATTTTCGCACTTTATTTCGCCCGGCCGGCCAGCTCCGCCTGAAAATCGGCGGCGGTCTGTTTTCCGGCGGCAATCTTGTCCCAGCTCTCCAGATACTCCTTGGCATATTTGGGGTTGGACAAGCGGGTGATTTTTCTCATATCCGGATCCACCAGCTTGGTCACTCCCCCAGCCCCCAGGGACAGCACGGTCTGCAGCTCCTCCATCATCACGATGTTGTAGGCGCACACCGCGCCGGGTCTGGTCCAGCCTACGTTTTCAAGGGAGCCGGACATATATTTCTGCCGATAGAGATAATAGGGTCCATACCCCGCCTCCCGCAGCCTGCGTCCGGCAAGGGACAGCATGGCCTCCACCACTTCGGGGGCGCACCGCCCGCCGCCCTCCTCCGTGAGCCGGGCGCCCTTTTTCAGCGCCAGCGTGTGAACCGTGATATTGGCCGGTTCCATGGCCAGCACCCGGTCCAGGGTGCGCGCAAAGCCCTCCAGGGCGTCGGTGGGCAGCCCAGCGATGAGGTCCATATTCACCATGCCGTCAAAATGCCGCCGCGCCAGGGCCATGGCCTCCTCGATCTGGGCGGCGGTGTGGGCCCTGCCCATAGCCTGGAGCACACTGTCCTCCATCGTCTGTGGGTTGATGGAGATTCGATGGATACCGTGGTCTCTCAACATCTCCAGCTTGTCCGCCGTGATGGTGTCCGGGCGGCCCGCCTCCACGGTAAACTCGCCGCAGCGCTCCATGGGCAGAAAGCTCTCCACACAGGACAGCACCCTGTGGAGCTGTGCCGCCGACAGCGTGGTAGGCGTGCCGCCGCCCATGTAGGCGCAGCCGATGTGCAGGCCCCGCTCCCGAAGGAGCGCTCCGGCCAGCTCGATCTCCCGGCACAGCGCGTCCACATAGGGTTCCACCAGCGACAGCGACCGCTTCACGTCGGCGGAGATAAAGGAGCAGTAAGCGCACCGGGTGGGGCAGAAGGGGATTCCGATGTACAGGGCCATCCCGTCCGCAGACAGCCCCCGCTTCACGTCCAGCGCCGCCTGGGCGCACTCCACCGCCAGCGCTGCCCGGGGCGGGGACACGCGGTACACCTCCCGCAGCTCCCGCTCCGCCTGCCTCGCCGTTTTCCCCGCCAGCATGGCCTTTGTGGGCAGCTTGACCGGTCGCACTCCGGTGAGCGATCCCCAGGGCAGCTCATGGCCCAGCAGGGCGGTCCCGGCCTTGTAAAACGCCTGCTTCAAGGCGTGGGACACGGTATGGTACACCGCCTCCTCCGACTCGTCCAGCTTTTCGGCGGGGAAACGGACCACGCCGTTCCGGCAGCTGTCCCCAAGCTTCACCAGCACGCTCACGCCGGCCTTTTTGGCCCCCCGGCTGAGGGCGATCATGACGCCCTTTTCCCCGCGCAGGCCGGAGGGCAGGGCGGACGGGTACTCCGGCTTCTCGCCGGGGAAAAGGGTCAGCAGCATCTGTTCCACGGGGAAGCGGTAGCGCTCTGGGTGCCAGGGCCAGTTGTGCTCGGTGAACCAGATCCACATCTCAGCGGCCCATGGCTGCCTTGAGGCAGTAATTGGTTTTCCGCTCCCGCTCCAGGGTGGAGCGCTCCTCGTGGCCGGGCAGCACCTGGTAATCCCCCTCCAGCTGCCCCAACCGCTTCAGGGACTTCATGATGGCGGCCTCGTCGCCGCCGGGCAGGTCGGTGCGGCCCATGGACCCGGCAAAGAGGGTATCTCCGGTGAACAGCACGTCCTCTGAGCGCAGGGTCACCGAACCGGGGGTGTGGCCGGGCGTCTCCAAAACCTCCACATCCACGCCCGCCACCTTCACCACATCCCCCTCCCAATAGGGCGTGATATCCCCAAAGGAAGATACGGTGGGGAAGGTCTCGCCAAACAGGCCCGTAGTGCTCCGTCCCTCCCCCAGATCGGAGGGGTGGCAATAGACGGGAAGGCCGGGCCACTCCTCCCGCAGGCCGGGAATTCCCAGAATGTGGTCAAAGTGGCCGTGCGTCAGCAGGACGGCTTCCGCCTCCAGCCCCTTGTCCACCAGCCAGCGGGCCACCTGCTCCCCCTGGTCGCCGGGGTCCACAATGCCGCATTTGTACCCGCCCTCTTTGCGAAAGATGTAGCAGTTAGTGCCGATCTGGCCCAGCCGCAGTACGCTGATCTCCATATTCATTCCTCCACGTTTGTATTCTTCCTTTTTTCTTTTCAAAGAAAAAAGGAAGCAAAAAAAGAACCTTTCAAGCTTCTATCTGTTCATAAACGCTGTTTTCATAACGGGGCAGAAACTGATTTGTTTCTGCCCCGTTTTAAAATATGATTTATATAATTTTTTCTACACGGATTACTCTCATTTCGTTGCCGAGCAGAATTATACCGATTTTTTCCTGCTTTCGTAACGGTTTAAAGTTTCTTTTTGCTTACTTTTTCTTTTCCAAAGAAAAAGTAAGGACCTTACATCTTTCCCGGGTCGTAGGCCACCACGGTGCGGCGGTTGGGCTCGGTGCCGGTGGAGAAGGTGGACACGCCGGGGTAATCCTGCAGAGCCGTGTGAATGACATGCCTCTCGTATGCGTTCATGGCCTCCAGGGTGATGTTTCTGCGGTACTTGACCACCTTGCCCGCCGTTTTGCGGGCCAGGCGATTCAACGATTCCTCCCGCCGTGCCCGATAGCCCTCGGCGTCCACATGGATGCGCACCCGGTGGCTGCGGCCCTTGTTGACGGCATAGCCGGTAAGCTGCTGGATGGCGTCCAGGGTCTCCCCCCGGTGGCCGATGAGGGCGCCTATGTTCTCCCCCTCCAGCACTACCTGATACGTATCGCCCTCCCGCGTGACGACCGAGACAGCCTCCACACCCATGTGCTCGAACAGCCCGGTCTGGAATTTGACGATGGCCGCGGCCACGTCGTCGTCCGCCGGTCCGCTCCTGGGGGCGGGCTTCTCCGCCGCGGGCTTGGCCTCGCTGCGGGGCTTGGGCGCGGGTCGCTCCGCTTTCAGCGCGGCGGGCTTTTCCGGCTTAGGCGCGGGAGCGGACTTTTCCTCCACAATGGGAGACGCGGGCTCATCGGGAGCTTCGTAGGTGAGCTTCACCTTGGCGGGCACGGAGCCGATACCCAAAAATCCGGTCTTGCCCCGCTCCAAGATCTCAACGGATACGTCGTCCCGGTCCAGACCGAGATGGGCCAGCCCCTTGGCAATGGCCTCATCCTCCGTCTTAGCGGTGAATTCCATATATTTCAGCACGAAACTGCACTCCTTTGTCAAGTGTTGAATGAAATCCGGTGGTTCAATTTACTTTTCCTCGTCGTCCTCGGCGTAGGCCTCCTCATAGTCCCCGCCGTCCGCGGCCTGCTCCTCTTTCGGGGCCTGAGCGTCGTTCAGTACGCCCTGGACCGTGATTGTCTCCTCCGCGGCGACAAATTCCTGGGCGGCCTCAGCCTTTTCCGCGGCCTCCACCTGGGCGGCCAGCTCAGGATTGGACTCGGCTACGATCTGTTTTTCCTCCTCGGTCAGCCCGGCGGACTCCTCCTCGGCGGGCTTGGCGGGTCCGTTGGGGTCCCAGTAGGGGGTGACGGGATAGCGGTTGGGGTCATAGGCCCGGCCCCGGGCATAGGCCCGCAGGCCCTCCCGGCTGGCGGACAGGTCCACGCCGGGCTCCTTGTCCTTCTTCTTCTGGTGGGCCTTCTTGGGGTCCTTGCCTGCGGC
>CATLHC010000020.1 GCA_949948775.1 uncultured Oscillospiraceae bacterium | reverse complement strand
GGGCTGTGCCCCCTAACAAGGGTCAGCTGTGCTACCAGCTGACATACTTGCTTGGACAGCGCCGCAAGCGGCGCTGTCCTGGGTTCTGTCGCCGGGTGGGCGGTTTTGAGTAGGGCTTGTCCTTGGTAAGATAAGAAGGTGTGTGTTCTCCTTTTTTTCGTATCGATCCATCCATCTTGTCCGCAGGGGGCTTTGCGGATAGATGGATAGATTGGTTTGGATAAAGTAAGTTTGGTTTATATCAGTCTTATTAGGGTCGGCTTTTGAAACCTCAAGAGGTCGATTTTCTCGACTTCTTGAAGTCGGTTTTTCCGACCTCTGCACATCGGAAAAATCGACCTCTGAAATGGGCGCGGTGGAGCTTGAGGTTGTTGTGGCAGATGTCCCGGTATCTTCTTGAACATTGATTCGCTTGACGTAGATTTTGTCAGGCTTTCCTTGGCCTTGCCTGATCCGCTCAATTAGGCCGATCCCTTTGTTGGTGTCCAGCGCCGCCAGCAGGCTCATGGCTTTGTTCCGGCCACAGCCCATGGTCTCGCATACTTCCTTTACGGTGTAGTAGATGTAGATCCGCCCAGCATCATCATGCCAGCCGTTTCTGGCGGACAGGCCCATGCGATCCAACAGCATACCGTATAGCAACTTGGCATCGGTGGAGAGACTGCGGAACTGCTCGTCCTTCATCAGAGTACGAGGGATACAGAAGAAACTGAAATTGACGAGCTCTCCATTGTTGAAGTAACTAAGATCGGAATTACTTTGCATAGAATTTCTCCCTAAAATATGAAACAGCTATAATTAGTAAATCGTGGCTGTTCCTAATTAGTTTTGCTTTATCTGTTATTTAGGCCGAAAGATATACACCTTACTCTTGACGACACAAGCTAAAACATATACAATAACTATGTAGAAACTATGGGAAACTTGGAAAATCACAGCGAAAGTCCTGCTTTTCGGATACCAATCATGTTATCAAAATGTGAGAGGATGGTTAAAATGGCAGAAAACGAAAAAATAATGCATTTCGCCAATTTTAATGTTACTTTTGGCTCCCGAGTAGACCCCATGTTAACCCACTTTGAAGACGTTATTTTCCCTGCGTTTATCTCTGGTTTTAAGCGCGGGAAAATTGATGAGCGTCCACTTTTCTATATGGACGATGTTGAAATTAAGCAAATTGACGGCGAATATCTTTTGGTTGGAAATTATATTAAAGATATGGAATATGATGTATATACGACAGTTCAGAATGGCGAATTAGTATCAAGTCCCGCTCGTGTGCCTACAGCACCATATTCAAGATTTATTATCTTTCTTCAAAACCACCGTATGGTTTTAGTTAGAAACGAACCCAAAAGTCCTGATATTAGGAGCTTTGAGGCTACAGTTCGTGCAATGCTTAATAGCTACATACGCAAAGAGAATCGTGGCATAAAAGACAAGGAAGGCAGGCTCCCCAATGCAATCGTAAATATTGTTGAAATCCCTTTGCCCAAAGATATTGATGCTATTTTAAAAGATGTTCATAAAATCAATTGGCTTAGAATCCGCTTCTTCCCGCTGAACAATGACATTAGTCCCATCCCTATTGCAGACGATATTGATAAGCAAATGAAAAAGCTTGGAAGTAAACATGCTCATTTGCAGTTTACTTCGCCAGATTCAAAGGAAGAAGTCAAAAGTCTTATGGATCGTTCTGCTGGTTTAGCTGTGTCAACATTAGAAGTTGAAGATGACAACGGAAATAAATCACGTATCAAAGAAGAAAAATTCACTTCATCTACCAAGGTGCCTTTTCGCGGGGATATACACCCAGACGATGATATGTACCTTGTTGAACAGGCAAAAAGAGATGGTGCCGTTTCAGTTGTTAGCGACGAAAACAAAAAATTATATAATCGGCTTAAAGGTGTTATCGAGCGGCTGAAGGGATAATTTCTTGTCAGAGGTGGGGCATTTTATGAAAAATGATTTTTTTCATGCTATTCAAGAGTTTAGGACAACTGAACCCGCCAAAAAACTTATGCTATCTGCCTTGAAAGAAATCATCCCTACAAAGGGAAATCGCTTTGCGTTTATAATCTCACTCTTATTGGGTATTTTCGTTTCCCTGTCAGTAGGCTTTGCAAATGAAACTGTAGAACTATTATCCCAGATATGCGATAAGTTGATTAGTGCAGAGCTTGCAATATTTGGTTGCATATTTACAGTATACTCGATCCTATTAGCATTTTTAAGTGATGGATACATGAAGCGGCTTGCAAGAATTGACATACCTGGCAAGACAAGTATGTTAAAGCAAAGCATCATCTATTATGAATCTGTCCTATTTTTATATTTTATCAGCACAGGTATATCAGGTGCCATATATCTTATAACGTGTTGTGTTGACCCGTATGCGCGATTGACATCTAACTTGCTTCTTGATAATCTTTTAGCGAGTATTTTTTTACTGGTATATTTTACGTTTAGTTTTCGTGTTTTTTATGAGGTAAAAAGTGTAATTTATAATACTATCGTTTTATTCCGGGCAAGTATTGCGTATAAGTTTATTGATTTTTCTATTGAGTCTGACGAAAAAGATGAAGATAAACATAATTTAGAAGATAATACTCCAGATGGAGAGAGTGATTAGTCATGTCACCATATTATTTTCTGCCTGATGGAAAACCTCTTGTTGACGGCCAGCAAACCGTTGGTATGACTGGATTTCTTGAAGTCCTATAATTTCACTCCGACCATGGAAAACCGCTGATTTCTTGAGAAATTGGCGGTTTTCATAACTTTTTGAGAGAAATGATTTTTTGAAATTTCGCTGTTCTAACAAAAGTTCTAACACGTACCCTGATTTTTGCCATCGGAAAGCAGGTCTGACATAGCGGCCAAAGTGCCTTTTTTGTTCTCAAAACTCAGGTGCCCATAAATGTTGGCCGTAGTTGCTATATCGCTGTGGCCGAGCCATTCGGACACCCGCTTGATATCATAGCCTTTGGCGATCAGCAGGCTTGCCGTCGTGTGTCTCAGGTCGTGATATCTGATATGGGGCAGTCCATTTGCTTTGAGAATTTGCGTAAACTTTCGGCTCACAAAATCCGGGTTCAAGATCCTGCCATCATCCCATGTGAACACATATCCGCTGTCAACGTAGGAGCTGCCCAAGAGTTCTTTCATCTCTTCCTGCCGCTCCTTGATGGATAAGAGCATCTGCCTGATGTCCGGCATCATGGGATAGGTCCTGTGGCTTGCCTGGTTTTTGGTGGTCTGCTTTTCAAGGATCTCAGAGAAGCGAACGACGGTCGCCTCAATCGTGAAGGTATTGTTCTCAAAATTGATCGCGCTCCACTTCAAACCTACCGCTTCACTCCTACGCAAACCATAGATGATCGTGAACGTAACGATGTGTTCAATGATAGTCCCCTTGATGGCTCCAAGCAATGCCTTGGACTGTTCCTGAGTGTAGAAGCTGCCAACATACTTTTGTTTCTTTGGCAGCGTCACCCGGTCAGCGGGATTGTACGGGATGATATTCTTCTTTACGGCGTCCTGCAGAGCGCCCCGGATCACGATATGGTGGTCGTGCAGGCTTTTTCCAGATAGCTTTCCTTTGATATGCTCTCCTGGCTTCTGTGCTTTGCGATTGTAATACAGTTGTATATCCTGAGGAGAAATATCATTCAGGGTTACGTTATGCTGCTTGAAATACGGGCCAATATGATTTCTGTAGTAGCTGGCATAGCCTTGAAACGTAATACGGTCAACCTCGTTCTCCTTCTGCTCCAGCCAGGTTTCGAGCCATTGCCAGAACGGAGTTCTGGGATAGGCGACGATCTTACCTTCTTCAAATTTGCCCGCGATCTCTTGTGCCGCTCTCTGCGCCTCCCTTTTATTGCCCCGTTTGACAGGAACTTTAGTCGATACCCATTTCTGTTTCGTTTCGCCGTTCACATCGACGACACGGAACACGGCGTAATAAACGCCTTTCTTTTCTTGCAGGCTAACTGACATGGGCACGTCCCTCCGTGGAGTCCATGCCACTCTTCAACTTAGTATTATAGCTCATTTTTTGCAGATAGTCCAGCAGATACTTTTTAGGAATGCGGATCTGCCTCCCTATGGTTATATATTGCAGCTCACCGCTGTGTAGGATCGAATACGCTTTGCTGCGGCCTATGGACAAAATTTTTTGCAGGTCTTTAACGGTTAAAATGTCTGGGAACTGTTCCAGCATTGATGTTCTTCCTCCTATGCAAAAAAACAGGGCGTTGCCAGAAGGATGGCAACTCTACATCTGTAAAAAATTTATTTTCACATTTGTCTCCGGCCCACTTCCTGCGCTCTCGCTTCAGACCGCGTATTTTCAGGCCGCGCTGTGCGCTGATTGTGCGGTGGGCGCGCCGATGCGCACTATCCGCCGCTCCTGTATGACTGCCGGGACAGAGTATGGGCTTGCGCCGTTTGTCAAGGTGCAGGAGTCATTTGGGTTTCCATATAATAAATAGGGAACAGCTTCCATTTTTTTGCATCCGACCAAAAATATTTTGAAATATTTTCCGAATACAAGATATAGGATAATGTGGTTGACAGCGTCTAAATATTGTGGTATCATCCATTTGTAATTGATTCTATGTGCGTTTTCTCCCGTTGCGGGAGGGCAGGCCGGTCTCACCGACCTGGGAGCGAAGGGTTCGCATTGCACACGTTGCGGGAAGCGCTGGCTCTGTTGGAAAAACAGCAGGGATGATCTATGAGGCGCTTTCCGGGTTTGTTTGTATCGTCAGCGGGAGAAGTCTGCCCATTTGCGGCGGCATCGGCTGGCGATTTTGTTTTCTATACGGGGAAGATACTCCCCGACGCATAAAGCGGGAATGACTGGGGTTCATCTGCGGATGAGCCAAGCCGGCAATGCCGGAATCCAGTTGTTCCCGCTTTTTTTGTTTGCCCAAACGCCGAGAGGCTTTGAGGATATATCAAAAAATGAAAGGAGATCGGACATGAAGTATCACGCAGTATGGAAGCCGGGCGGCCGCCCGCGCCGCGGGATGGGGTCCATGAAGCCGGGCCGGAGGCAGCTCCAGGCCCTCAAGCCCAGGGGGACTATCCCAGGAAAGGGGGCGGCGAATCTTGGCGGAACCGCAGGGAAAGCTGCCTAATGTGCTCACCCCCACCGCAGACCTGCCCCGGGAGGAATGGCTGGCATACCGCCGCCAGGGCATCGGCGGCAGCGACGCGGCCGCCGTACTGGGCATCTCGCCCTTCCGCACCGGGGTGGACCTCTACTATGACAAGCTGGGCCAGCCAGTGGAGGACGATGAACAGAACTGGGTTGCCAAAGAGGTGGGCACTCTCCTGGAGGATCTGGTAGCCCGCATCTTTGCGAAAAAGACCGGCCTGGAGGTCTGCCCCATGCCGGTCATGTTCCAGCACGCGGAGCATCCCTGGATGCTGGCCGACGTGGACCGCCTGGTGAACCTGCCGGACGGTAGTACCGCCATCCTGGAGTGCAAGACCACCAACTACAACGCCCGGGACAAGTGGGAGTACGACGGCAAGCCCATCGTGCCCCAGTATTACGAGGCACAGGGACGGCACTACATGGCCGTGATGAATCTGAGCCGGGTGTACTTCTGCTGTCTCTACGGCAACAGCGAGGACGAGATCATCATCCGCAACATCGACCGTGATTTGAAGTACGAGGCGGAGCTGATCGCCCTGGAGGAGTACTTCTGGGTGAACCACGTCAAGGCCAAGACCCCGCCGCCCTACATCGAGGACGACGGCGCTCTGATCCTGGAGAGCCTGCGGCGCTGTCTGGGCCCGTCCTATAAGGATATGCCCCCGGCTGCTTTCACCGAGGCCCAATCCGAGAACGTACGGCGGTATGTGGAGCTTCGGGATCAGAAGGGCGCCCTGAATGCCGATGTGAAGAAGCTGGATAAGGAGATGGAACGGCTGAAGGCCCAAATTGTGACCGATATGGCTGGAAGCTGGTCAGCAGCCTATGAGGACGGAAGCGGCAGCTATACCGTCACCATGAAGCCCAGCCAGAGGCTCAATATTCTGAAGGACGATCTGCTGCGGCTGAAGGACGCCCACCCGGACATCTTTGACCAGTATGTATCGCTGTCTGAGAGCCGGACGTTCAACGTGAAATTTACCGCCGCAGAAGCGGCGGCGTAGGAGGTACGCATATGAGTAGTATCGTGGCGGCGTATGACAAAACGCTCTACTACAATGCAGCTGAAAAGTATTGTATCCTGCGTCTGAAAACCGCCGATCCCATGGTGCCGGAGGACGCCCGGGACAAACACAAATTCGCGGACCACCTGATCCGCTTCGTGGCCGTGGGCTATGACCTGCCCCGGACGGACGCCATCAAGATGGAGCTGGATGGGGAGTGGATAGACAGCAAGCACGGCCCCCGGTTCCAGGTGGACACCTGGCATGAGCTGGTGCCGCCCACCATTGAGGGCATCCTGGGCTACCTGTCCTCCGGGCTGTTGAAGGGCATCGGCCCCAAGACCGCCGGGGAGATCGTCCAGCGGTTTGGCACAGACTCGCTCAATGTCATTGAGACCCAGCCGGAAAAGCTGCTGGAGATCCGGGGCATCACCGAAGAACGGCTGGAGGAGATCAAGGCGGGCTATGCCGAGAGCAAGGCTGTCCGCGCTATCATGACGGTGTTGGCCCCTTTTAAGCTGACCCCGAAAGCGGCCATGAAGATCTATGAGTATTTCGGCCCGGACGGGGCGGCCCTGCTGCACAAGAGCTTCTACCAGCTCTGTCAGGTCCCGGGGTATGGGTTCAAAAAGGTGGACGCCATCGTGCAGGAGTCCGGCGGCGACCTCCACGATCCCATGCGGATACGCGGGGCGCTGTTCTATGCCCTGGAAAAGTCCCGCACCGAGGGCGGCCACCTCTATCTGGAAGCGGAGAAGCTGCTGGGCGAGGCCCTGGCGCTGCTGAATGAAAAGATCCCCCAATTGGACCGGCGGCTGAAAGGGCCCCAGCTGGCGCAGGAGCTGATCACTATGATCAAGGCCAACGTAGTGGTGTCCACGAAGAGCAATATCTACCTGCCCCATGTATTTGTCCAGGAGAGCGAGACCGCCCGCAAGGTGGCGGAAATGCTGCTGGATCAGCCGGAGTCGGTCAATTTGGCCCCCATCATGGAGCGCATCAGGGGCAAGCTGGGCATCACCCTGTCCCCCATGCAGTACCGGGCGGTGGAGATGGTGTTCCAGCACGACCTGTCCATCATCACAGGCGGGCCCGGCACCGGCAAGAGCACCATATTGAAGGCGGTGATCGAGGCGTACCGGGAGCTGTATCCGAATAGCGCCATCGCCTTGGGGGCGCCCACCGGCAAGGCCAGCCGCCGTATGGCGGAGACCACCGGAATGGGCAGCGCCGCCACCCTCCACAGCTTGCTGGGCCTCCACGAGGAGGACACAGGCTGGCAGGAGAAAAAACTGCTGGAGGCGGATTTCCTCATTGTGGACGAGGCCTCCATGGTGGATATGTGGCTGGCCCATCAGATGTTCATGCGTCTGAAAAAGGGGGCAAAGCTGCTGATCGTGGGCGACGCCGACCAGCTGGAGAGCGTGGGCGCGGGCAGCATGTTCCGGGAGCTCATCCAGTGCGGGCTGGTGCCGGTGACGGTGCTGGACCAGATTTTCCGTCAGGCGGAGGACAGCCGGATCGCCTATAACGCCAAATTCATCAAAGAGGGCACGCCCGAGCTGTACTACGGACAGGACTTTGCCTTTGTCACGGCGGAGGATCAGGCGCAGACCGCCGATCTGATCCGGCGCATCTATCGGAAAGCGTTGAAAACCGCCAGCATCGAGCAGGTACAGATCCTCACCCCGTTCCGAACCACAGGGGACGCCTCGGCCAACAGCCTGAACGCGGCCATCCAGGCGGAGATCAACCCGCCGGATATCAGAAAACCCGAGCTGTCCAACGGCGGACGTCTGTTCCGTCTGGGCGACAGGGTGATGCAGACGAAAAACGACTATGATGTGGCCCTGTATGACGAGAACGGCCTGCAAGTGGCTGCCGGGGTGTTCAATGGCGAGGTAGGCATCGTGTCCGGGGTCCAGTCCAATATGCTCACTGTCTGTTTTGACGGACGGTACGCGGACTATCCTCTGGAGAGCCTGGGTGAACTGGATCTGGCCTATGCCACCACCATCCACAAGTCTCAAGGCAGTGAGTACGACACTGTGCTCATCCCCATGCTGACCGCCCACAGGATCTTGCTGTCCCGCAACCTGTTTTATACAGCCGTCACCCGCGCCAAACGCCGTGTGGCATTGGTGGGGATGAAAAAGGCTCTGTATATAGCGGTGCGCAAGGACAGCACGGGCAAGCGCAACACCCTGCTGGGGGAGCGCGTCCAGCTGTATTACCAGGCGCTGAGCCGGAGGAATACACCGGCCGGCGAGGAAGAATTGAAAAATGCCAGTTGATTTGAGGTGACACGCAAAAAAATGCGGAGTCATCTCCTATTTATTTATGGAAGGAGAATGTTCAAATGACCGACGAGAAAACCACGATGGAACGCAATGCCTACGACCCCTGGGATCTGGGGCACATCCCTGGCCTCAACTTGATGGAGTACGCCAAAGAGGTGGACCGGGGCGGGAAAAAGGACCTGGAGCTGTCTCTGGAGGGCCGGAAGATCTGGTTCCGGCTGGTTTGCCCCGGCGGCGGATTGGCGCTGAATGCCCTGCGGGTGACGGACGCCATGGCCATCTTCGAGGCCCGGGTGTTCGCGGACGCCGATGACCGCAATCCCCTTGCCAGCTTCACCGCCACCCAAAAGGCGGACAAGACCAAGGGGGAGGCGTACATCCGCGCCGCCCAGGAGACCGCGCTGAATGAGGCGCTGAAAAACGCCGGGTTCAGCCTGCGGCTGTGGTCCATGGCCCCCAGGGGCGTCAAGCAGGAGCCTATGGCGCCGGACGCTAAAGCGGCAGAGGATGGCCCGGAGAGAACGCCGCCGGTGCAGGAAACCGGACGGCCCACCGCCCCGGCGCAGGCCGATGCACCCAGGCAGGAAACCAAGGGAAACGCCCCGGCACCCAAGTCTGCCGCTGACGCCGCCCCGCGCCCGGCCCCTGTGGGTCCGCCGCCCCATGCCGCCCCGCGCCCTGCGCCGGTGGGTCCCCAGCCCCATGCCGCCCCGACTCCGGAGAAAGAAAAGCCTGCTCCGACTGTGGTGAACATCGGCGATGCCCGCCAGACTGTGACAGCAGAGAACAAGCCTGACAGTCAGGCGGAGACAGGCACCCAGCCTGGGCCTGAAGCTACCCCTGCCCCGGAGACTCCTCCCGCACCTGCGCCGGTGACCTATACGCCGGACATGACGGTGGAGGAGATCACCCAGCGCATGACACTGGAGCAGGCCCAAAACCTCAAGGTGTTGGACGGCACCTGCAAGGGCTGGACGCTGGCGCAGGTGGCCAAGGATCGGCCCACCAGCCTGCGGTGGCTCCAGAGCGTCTGCCCCTTCGCGGACAACGAACTCAAGGCGGCGGCCACCATCGTGCTCAATGACCTGGAACTGAGAAAGGCCGGATGAGTGCCCCGGCCAGCCACGAAAGGAGCTGACCCCCTGTGGCCAGTGGGAGGGATTTCCCATTTACCATCCTGGACATAGCCGACCTCCTCCGCCTGAACATCAGGCGGAGGGGCGGCTCGCGTGTGGTCTACGCCGACTGCCCTATTTGCGGCGACCGCCGGGGCAAGTTGGGCCTGTACCCGGAGATCGACACCTGGCGCTGCTATCACTGCGGCGAATGTGGCGGGATGCTGGCGCTCTATGGAAAGGCCCATGGCATCGGTAACTCGGAGGCGTATCAAGAGATCTGTAATGCACTGGAGGTGGGTGCACCCGGTCGGGAGTACACGCCCAAGGCCAAGGTCGAGACAGTTCCGGACGCGCCCCAGACCCAACGGGCCAGTCCCCAGGAGATCCACCGAACACTGACGGTGCTGTTGACCATGCTGACCCTCTCCCCCGCCCATCGGGAGCATCTGCGCGCCAAGCGGGGGCTGACGGATGAGCAAATCCAAGGGTTTGGGTTCAAAAGCACTCCCCCGGCCTATCAATGCCGCGCCGTCGCGGCCCAGCTTTTGAAGCAGGGCTGCACCGTGGAGGGTATACCCGGCTTCTATCTGGACGGCGGCGGCAGGTGGCGGGCAAAATTCTACCAGCGCACCTCCGGCATTGTGATTCTCCTCCGGGGCGTGGACGGTCTGCTCCAGGGCTTGCAGATCCGGCTGGACCATCCCATCAAAAAGGTGGGCGACCCGCCGGAGAAATCGGGGATCAAATATCTCCCGTTTACCTCTACAGGCAAGCCTATGGGGGTGACGTCGGGCAATCCCATTCACTTTGTGGGCGATCCCAGTTCACGGGTGGTCTATGTCACCGAGGGTGCTTTGAAGGCCGACATCGCCCACGCCCTTACCGGACGCACTTTCGCCGCCACGGTGGGAGTGAACAACACCAAGGGCCTGGACGAGCTTTTTGCCTTTCTGCGTCGGAACGGCACGGAGGAGATCGTCGAGGCCGAGGATATGGACAAGTTTTGCAATCCCAACGTCAGCCGGGGGGCCTCCAAGGTCCACGAGCTGGCGCTGAAAAATGGCTTGAAGTGCCGGCGGCTGGTGTGGAACCCCAACTACAAGGGGATCGACGACTGGCTTCTGGCGCTGCGCCGAAAAGAAATGAAGAAAAAGGAGCGAGAACAGATGAATTTCAAGGAGATGTACCTCAACGGGATGTGCCCCTTCGGCTACATCGACGGGTGCATGGACCAGTGGCGGAACAGGCCGGATCTCAAAATGAGCGCGGCAGTATACCTGGGCCTGGACCACGAGGAGCATAAGATGTTCCTGCATGAGCCCGCCTCCCTCAAGGAGCGGTTGGACAGCCAGCGGCGCACCCAGAAGTTTCGGGTGTTCCAGCTGACCCGAGAGGGCATCCGAGTCCACGACTTTGCCTTCCGAGGCACCGACTTTCTGCACAAGGCGGGCTATGAACAGCCCCCGGCGGACAGCTACCAGCTTGTCTATGACGGGGAGCTGGTCCACCCCAGGGAGTGGACCGAGAACAATGTGCTGGAGCGCATTTTCAGCCTGTGCAACGACGATCTGCCTACGGGCTACCAGGGGCACAGCCTGTCCATGTCCGACATCGTGGAGCTGTATGACGGGGACAACCGGGATTTCTTCTACTGTGACGAGGACGGCTTCACCCCGGTGCGGTTCGACGCGGAACAGGCCGCCCCCATGGGGGAAGCGGACGGGGATGAATGAGCAGATGGCACAACTGGACGCGGTGGACGGCATCTGCCGGGCGTTGGGCGCGGAGGTGCGCCGGCCGCCGGGAGAGCGGTATCTGACCGCTATGGTATGGGATGGCTGGGAGTGGCCCTATGACGAGGGCCGCGCTCTGGCCGTTCAGCAGGAGATCAAACAGAGGACAGCCCAATACCCGGGGCTGGTGTGCTGCTGCGTTGACCCGTTCAGCACACTGGTGTACGCGGTTTGAGCAAAACAAGGACGGGACGCAGATTCGGCTATGGCCGGACTGCGCCCCTTTTTTGATTACATTATGTAGGAGGATTTTTAAAATGGGAGCTTATTCTGAACTGGATGCCGCCATGCGTGAGGACGGCGACGATTTTGTGGACGATGATGCGTTTTTGGAAGACGATGGGCCGTGCACCCCGCCCCCTGCCGGCACTGGCAATGTACTGCGGGTGGAACCGGTCTCCGCCTCCCCCACCCAGCCCGTGGAGCCGCAGACCGCCGCCCCGGCGCAGCCCACAGATGACAAGTTGGGCAATGGCACACAGGAGCAAGCCGGCGAGGACGCCAAGCGTAAGGCCCACGAGGAGGCCGAGGCCAAGCGCAAGGCCGAGTTTGATGCCCGTCAGGCGGCGAAAAAGACCGCCGAGCAGGAGCAGCTGGCTCAGCTGGAGGCCATGAGCCCGGAGGAACTGCTGGCCGCGTCCTTGAAGCGGGTGGGTGAGGACACCGAGAAGCTGACCCGCCGCCACATGATGGAGTGTGTGATGGAGCACATCCAGACCCTGTGCCTGGGCGACCCCACTTTTGCCTGGAAGGTGATGCAGCCGAGGAAAAACATGATCCGCTGCTGTCAGTATATCGGCCGGAAGGCCTGGGAGTACGTGCAGGACGAGCTGAAGGCCAAAAACATCACCCCCAGCCGCGAGACCCCCTACGCAAGCGCGATCCCGGAGGGCATCTGCTATCAATGGGCGGAGGACTATTTCAACGACCCGGACGCCAAGGAGGATCACGAGGACGAGGAGAAGTTCGTGCCCAGGCCGTACTATGGTGGCACATCCAAATCCAGAAGCACCAAAAAGGAGAAAAAGGACAAAAAGGACGCCAAGCCAAAGTCCCAGAAGGAGGCGGAGAAAAAGCCAAACCCAAAGCCTGCGGAGAGCTCCGGGCAGATCTCTCTCGGTGATTTTCTGATGCCGGAGGAGAAAGCGGGATGATTGCGTACAAGGGTTTTGACCCTGGGCTTCGATGCCTGGGCTATCAGTTCCAGATGGGACTCAATGTGACGGACGAGGCCAACTGTGGGCACAACGGCTTCCATTGCGCCGAGAATCCGCTGGATTGCCTGACCTATTACTCCAACATGGAGCGATCCGAATATTACCTGGTGGACGCCGGCGGTGACGTGGACGAGGACGGGGGCGACAGCAAAATTTCCTGCACGAAGCTGACCATCCTCAAAAGGCTGGACCGGGAGGAATTTTTCCTCCACGCCCTGGCGTACATGATGGACCATCCGGAGCGGAAATACAACAATCTTGTGGCGCGGAATCGTGGGGAAGCGGAAAAAAACGGCTTTGCGGTGGTGCGCGGCGCCAACCCCGTTGCCAGGGGCAAGCAAAACAGCATCCTGGCTTTTGCGAAAGAGGGGCTGGATGGCAAGACGATCACACAGGTCACGCTGACCTGCGTGGACGGAAAACGCGCCAGACCCAACGTGTGGTATGACGCCAATTTGAAAGAAAGGACGGTGGAACTGCCGTGAATAAAAAGAGCCTGCTGGCCATGCAGCCGCTGAGGGCCACAACGGACATGATGGAAACGGAGTGGGCCGATACCCCTCAGAAGGTTTCAGACCTATATGGGGGGCCTTACCGCAAATACGCCCGGTTCGCCCGGTGCCAGGTGGAGAGCGGCATCCTCAAGGTGGCGCTGTTTTTCCCGGATAACCTGCGCACGGGCGGATATCTGCCCTCCTACGAGGTGTTTATTGACCGTGCGGCGGGGAAATTCATTACCTATGACCGGATGACAGACAAATGGCGTACCGCGAAGCTGGACAATCTGGACTGGCCCCGCTATATTCGTGCAACCGACGGCACATGGATGTCCCCCTCCGACACAAAAACCGTTCAAACGTATCTGGGCGGCGACCGGGGCGGCTATGACGGCGTGCTGGACTACCAGGAAAAAATCCGGGAGGAGGCGCTGGTTCGCCGCCACAGGAAGGTGACGGACGCCTGGGACGCAGACCTCAGCCCCACACGGGGTTTGCCCAAAGATTGGAACCGCTGGGTGGACAAGGTGGGCGTCCAGCAGAATTACATCTTTTATCACTACAAAAAGCGGGGGGCCAAACAGGGCTACTGCACCTATTGTGGCAAAAACGTGCCTATTAGCAACCCCCGCTACAACAAGACTGTCCGCTGTCCATACTGCCGCCACGAGGCCGTGTTTAAGTCCTTTGGGAAACTGGACCGGCTCTTTACCGGCTGGAACTGTGTCTACCTGCTCCAGCCCAGGCCGGACGGCTTCGTTGTCCGGGAGTTCTGGGCCGCCCGTTTCTACACGAAAGTCTCCTGGGAAACGCCCAAGGTCATTTGCATGGAGCAGCTGCGCACGATCTACGACAGCCGGTTGAATCCCCGCACCTATTTCTGGTGGGATTACAAGCATCGCGGGCTCCGCTGGATCAAGGGACTGCCCAATCCATCATGGCTTAACCCTCAATCCAGCTACTACTGCCATGGCGACAGGCCTGGGCAGGTCTATGGCAAAGGATTGTCCCAGCTGTTTCAGTCCAAGCTGGGCGGCACCGGCATCGCCAGATTCCTCCACGGAGACCACTCCTTTATGAACCCAAACGATTATCTGTACGAGAAGAAAAAAGAATTCTTTCAGGAGCTGATTTCCAAGGCCGGCCTGCCCAAGCTCACATCCGAGTGCCTGACCAATGACACCGCGCTGTTCAAAGCGTTCAAAGGCAGCATCAAGGACAGTTTGACCAGGGCGCTGTGCCTTGACACACAGCGGCTGGGCCGTCTGCGCCGCAGCGACGGCGGCATTGCCTTTTTGACGTGGCTCCGCTGGGAAAAGGAGCGGGACACGGTGCTGGACGATGCGGTGATCGGCAGATTCTGCAAATGGGGGATCAAGCCGGCTGACCTTACCTTCATCCTGGATCGGATGAGCCCGCTCCAGGTACACAACTACCTGCGCCGACAGGCCAGGGAGAGCAAAGAGAAAGTCCAGCAGGTGCTTATCACCTGGAAGGACTACCTCGCCATGGCGGAGGAGCTGGGGATGGACACCAGCGATTCCATCGTCTACCGGGTGAGGCTGCTGCGCCGGCGGCATGACGAGCTGGTGCTGCGCCGCAACCAGGAGGACAGCAAGAGCCTTGCCGCCGACGTATTAAAGGATTTCCCGGAGGTGGATCACATCTGCCAATCCATTAAGGGAAAGTATCAGTACGCGGACGGGAAGTACGCTGTAGTTGTTCCCAACGGCGTACTGGACATCATCGTGGAGGGCAAGCTGCTGAACCATTGTGTTGGCGGCCAGGTCCGATACTGGGATCGTATCCAGCGCCATGAGGCGTACATTCTGTTTTTACGCAAAGCCTCCGCGCCGGATATGCCCTATTACACTTTGGAGGTCGAGCCGGATGGAACGGTGCGCCAGAAGCGGACCAAATTTGACCGGCAGGGAGCTGACATCAAGGATGCCGAAGCTTTTTTGACGCAGTGGCAGCATATAGTCGCGGAGCGGTTGACAGCAAACGACCGAAAGAAGGCCGCGGTCAGCCGGGTTTTGCGGGAGAAAGAATTTGAACAGATGCGGAAGGATAACGTCATCATCCACGCCGGGCATTTAGCCGGACGGCGGCTGGTGGATGTGCTGACTGCGGATCTGATGGAGAATGCTGCTTGATGAAATCAGCGGGGGCGTGCTCAATGGGCACGCCCCCGCTAAAAAAGGAGAAAACTGAACATGGGAAATTTGTCTATCGACCAGCGCAATGCGCTGGTGGAGCAGTACCTTTGGTGCATCGACAGCGTGATGTGGCAGAACGGGTCTTTGATCCGCGCCGCTCATCTGGACCGGGAGGACGTGTACCAGTCCCTGGCCGCGCGGCTGATTCGGGCGGTGGAGCTGTACGACCCCGATAAAAGGAGCGGAGGCAGCTTGAAGGGCTACATCTTTATGAGCCTGCGCTACGAGATGCGCAGCTGCAGCAGCGCCCGAATCCAATACGGTTTCCGGGATGCGCCGCACTATCTGCCCCACGCTGTGACCCCTATCAGTATACTGGAGGAATCCGACCCTTATTGGGAAATGAGAATTGCGGCTTGAAGGAGGCATTTCAAATGAAAGAACTTGGTAATTTGGCTGTCGTGTGTGCCAGGCGCCCTGACGTGCTGATGCAAATCTATGATGGAACCGTGAGCGTCCATATGGGAGCGGGCCACGAGCGGGAGACCTTACACAGCGCCTGGGATAATGACGCGGAAATCCGCCGCATTGTCCATGAGCTGAATTTCGGAAAATACGCCCAAAAATCTGATAACTGAGCGCACTGGAAAAGTACGCCGTACATGGAAGGAAATCAATATGAACAAAGACTTATTCTGGAATATCATTGATACCGTCAATCAGACCTTTTCTGATAAGGACCAGGAATCGCGTCGGTGCCTGGTAGTGGAAAAGCTGGTAAAGCTTTCCCTGGAAGACATTCTGGACTGGCACCTGATCCTGACGGAATATGAAGACGCGGCCTATCGGAACGATTTGTGGGCGGCCAGCGCCGCGCTGGGGGCCCATTATACGGACGATGGCTTCACCTACTTCCGCTCCTGGCTGATCTCTCGCGGGAAAGCGGTCTATATGAACGCCATGAGGGACCCGGACTCTCTGGCCAAAGTCCCCATGTCAAAGGGTGAGGCCCTCAATTTTGAGCGATTTGGCTATGCCGCGTATGAGGCGTATGACGCAAAGCTGCTCCGCATCGACCCAGGCAGCCAGAAAACCCTGTTTGACGCATTGGAGGGCCGTACTTTAGACTCGCAGGTCCTTGAGAGCATTCAAGCAGAGCTTCCGCAGCGTCAGGACACCGGCCCCGATTGGAGGGAGTGGATGCTCCCCGAGCTGTTTCCCGCCATCTGCAAAGCGCGGGAGGCAACGGATATTGAAGGCCTGCTGAAAATGGGGAACTGCGTCTACGGCTATGCTCGCCGCAAGGGTGGCCGGTATACGCAGTATGTGTTTCAGTATACCCCGGAGAATATCGCTCATTTTATCGGCGCTCACATGGACGCATCCGAAATCACGGTAACAGATACCATGGACAGACTGATTTTGAACACCGCAGGCAGATTTATCGACAGATGCCCGGATCAGGCCCTGCTGGAGCGGGTGAAAAAAGTGTTGATCCCCATCCAGATGGGCAGTGCTGAGGCACCGCCGTTTTTTTGCCCAACCCGCGATGAGGTAGATGCGTATCGCGCCCGAAAAGATTTTATTGGGTAAACGCGAGGAGGCAGGGCAATGAGTATGATCAAAGAAAAAATTGCCAAGCTGCTGGCGCTGGCCGAAAGCCCCAACGAGAAGGAGGCTCAGGAGGCGCTTTTGAAGGCCCGGGCACTGATGGCAAAGCACAAGCTCCGGCCGGAGGAGTGCCGGGAAAAGCAGTCCGTCAAGGTGGTCAAGCAGCCGGTCGGTATGGAGTGTACCCAGATGACAGATACCTGGGTGCCCGAACTGGCCGCCATCATTGGAGAGCGGTATTGCTGCAAGGCATACCGCCAGCACGTCAAGGGCGCCAAAAAGGTGACGATGGGCTTTGTCGGCATGGAAGAGGATTTTGAGGTATGCCGGCGGATCTACCTGTATGCCTGCCAATGTGTCAAGGCCCGGTGCGAAGATATCCGGGCCAGGGAGCGGGGCCGCAGCGCCACAGAGCTTCGGGAGATGTGCAACGCCTTTGGCTGGGGCTTTTGCAGCGGTCTGGAAGATGCTTTCCGGCAGCAGCAACAGGAACACCAGGAATGGGGCCTTGTCCTGGCTGTGCCCCAGGCCGTGAAGGACGTCGTTGGCCGCATGGGGGCACCCAGCACATATGGGACGGCAAACACCAGCGGCTGGCGCGCGAAATATGCCTGCGCCGGTTATGCGGAGGGAGAAAAATTTGTCCCCGAGCGGCAGTTGGAGCCGGGGGATGAAACTCAGAAGACAGAAGGAGAAAATGACATGGAACAGGAAAACATGAAACGCCTGCGGGAGCTGACCGACCTGCTGAACCAATACCGCCGGGAATACTACGACCTCAACGCCCCCTCGGTAGACGACGGGGAGTACGACCGCCTGTTTGACGAGCTGGCCCAGATGGAGAAAGCCCTGGGCATTCAGATGGGCAACTCTCCCACCCAGACCGTGGGCTGGCCCGCCAGGGACGGATTGGCCAAGGTCGCCCACGCCATCCCCCTGCTGTCGCTGGATAAGACTAAGCAGGTGGACGAGCTTTGTTCTTTCATCGGCGACCAGCCTGTTATGCTGATGCTCAAGCTGGACGGGCTCACCATCAAGGTGACCTATGAGCAGGGCATCATTTTGGAGGCGGCCACCCGGGGCGATGGGGACGTGGGGGAGGACATCACCCACAACGTCCGGGGCATCTCCGGCATCCCGTCCCAGATCCCATACAAGAGGCGCCTGGTGGTGACGGGCGAGGCGTTCATCCGCCCCAGCGATTTTGAGGTGCTGCAGGATACCCTGGTGGACAGCAGCGGAAACCCCTATAAGAACAGCCGCAATCTGGCCGCCGGGTCAGTCCGGCTGTTTAAGTCCGAGGACTGCCGGGAACGCCGGGTGACCTTCATGCCCTTCAATGTGCTGGAGGGTTTTGACGAGCTGCCTAACAAGTCGGAGCGGCTGAAGCGTCTGCGGGGACTGGGCTTCCAACCCTGCTACTATCTGCTCTCCAAACACAGCCCCTCCCCCCAGGGGATGGAGGCCGGTATCCAGAAACTCCGGGAGCATGCCCGGGACAACGATATCCCCATCGACGGCATCGTGGCCACCTATAACGATGTGGCCTTTGCCAATACCTGCGGGCGCACCGAGCATCACTACAAGGATGGACTTGCGTTCAAATTTGAGGACGAGAAGTTTGAAACCCAGTTGACCGGCATTGAGTGGAACCCCACCCGCACCGGAGTGATCGCCCCGGTGGCGCTCCTACGGCCTGTTCAGATCGACGGCGCCACCGTGTCCCGGGCCAGCTTACATAACCTGTCCTTCATTGAGGCGCTGGAGCTGATGCCGGGCAACCGCGTGCTGGTGTCCAAACGCAATATGATCATCCCCCACATTGAGGAAAACCTGGATCGGGGCGGCTTTGACCTGGGGCGGGTGACCCTGCCCTACTGCCCCTGCTGCCACCGGCCAACCCGAATTCAAGAGGAAAACGGAGTGAAGCGGCTGTTCTGTGATAACCCGGACTGCGCCACCCGGCGCCTGCGGCAGTTTGTCCACTTCGCCGGGAAGAAAGCCATGAACATTGAGGGGCTGTCCGAGGGGACGCTGGAAAAACTCATCGGCTGGGGCCTGCTTCAAAACTACTGGGATATCTACGAGCTGGACCAACGCAAGGCCGAGGTCATGGAGATCGACGGCTTTGGGGAGAAATCCTGGGAGAACCTCTGGAACGCCATCCAGCGCAGCCGGGACACCACCTTCGAGCGGTATCTCATCGCCATGGACATCCCGCTGATCGGCCGTACCGCCAGCAAGGTGCTGGCCCAGCGGTTCCACAGCAGCCTGGATGAATTGGAGAGCGCGGTGGTTCACCAGTTCGATTTCACCCAGCTCCCAGATTTCGGGGAGACGCTGCATCAGAACATTTACCAGTGGTTCCAGAACGAGGATAACTGGTATTTCTGGAGCGAGCTGCGCAACCATGTGCGCGTCGCGGCCCATGTTCCACAGGAAGCTCCCACAGCTGGCGGCCCCTTTGTGGGCAAGACCATTGTGGTGACGGGCAAGGTGGAGCCGTACACCCGTGACGGCATCAACGCAAAGATCGAATCGCTGGGCGGCCATGCGGGCAGCTCGGTGAGCAAAAAGACGGATTATCTGGTCTGCGGCGAGAACGCCGGGAGCAAGTTGACCAAAGCCAGGGAACTGGGTGTGACAGTGCTGACACCGGCCCAGTTCTTCCAGATGGCCGGGAAATGACAACACAGGGGGAGAGCCGCATGGCTCTCCCCCGCGCAAATACGTGAGTTTGGTTTTACGTAAGGAGCTAATGACATGAACAAATACGAGGAATATCTGAAAGCGAAAAACTGGGACAGTACATTCCGATATATGCTGCTGGATCGAATGCGCTTAGACTGCATCTATTTTTTAGGGTATGGGCGCTTTTATGCAAACCATCTGTGGGCCGGGAACGTCGTAGATCAAATCGGCTACATGAAGGCTCTGTGGGAGAGCTTTCCGGCGGATATGAAGCCGGAGTGGCTGACGATGGAGCAGATCATCGGCTTTGAAAAGCAGATGCAGTCGCAGATGCCGGAAACTGACTGAACATTTGGAGGTGTATCATGAACTTTTTTGAAAGGGAACTGCGCAAATTATTTTCCAGCGGAAGACTAATGGAGTCCGTATGTTTTGAGGCCAATACGTGCGTGGGAACGCTGGGAAGGGATTTCTGGATCAGGATGCGCTTTATTTCCACCTTTGCCACTGTGCGGTATGACGCGCTGGAAATCGTGGTGCTGGATCGGCTGGCTCAATCAGCCATTACGACCCCTTTGAAATTCGAGGATATCTGGCGTAATAAACATATTTTTGTGACGCCTGATTTGGGCTGGAGGATTTGCCCGGACATCAGGACTTGCCCGGCTAAAGAGGAAGAATATCCATTCACCGAAGATGACCGCGAGAAATTGAGAAACGCGGTCAGGCAATACTTGCAGCCGTTCCTTGAGCAAGTATCGGAACCGGAACGTGATGATCTCCAATTGGTCTACATCTGTGCCCCGCTCCGGGGAAATGTGGAACACAACATCGAGTTTGCCCGCCGGCGGGCCCGGGAGGTGTTCCAGGCCGGAGAGATCCCCGTCTGCCCCCATTTGATGTTCCCGCCCATCGCCAATCCTGGCGATCCCGATGAGGATCAGGCGGCGCGGGAGATGGGACTTAGGCTGGTGACGCTCTGCCAGCATGTCAACGCCTATGGCGCGTGTACGGCGGGGATGCGGGAGGAGATCAAACTGGCCGAAAGGCTTGGAATCCCGGTCAAGTATTTTGAAGAGGAGGGCAAGGACAATGCCGAGTAAACGAACCATGGTGATCGCCACCGCCGGGGAATGCTGCATCAGTTTTAGGACGCTCAGCTGGAACAGGAAGTCTCCCCAGCGGTTCCTTATCGTTCGTGAGTGGCTGGAAACCCTGGAGGATGGGCAGACGGAAATCGTATCCGATATCCACTCTTTCGCGGTGCTCCGCCGCAACGAGGCCACCGGGCTTCTGACCATCAATTTCACCTGGCTGAATGGTGTTTGCGGCGGCGAGGTGCGCGGCTGGGAGGAATCCGTGACGATCCCCTACGCCCCGCTGCTGGCGTTCATGGGGGAAAGCACCCAGGACGGTGGGCCGAAAACGTGGAAACATCTCTCTGTCTGCTCCACATCCCGGCCCAGGCTTGTTTTTCACGACCAGAAAAGGCTGCGGGAATGTATGGCAAATAAAACCGTCCGAAAAAAGCTGGCCCGTGCGCTACGAGACAATTTCTGCTTCCCCTGTGTGGAGCAGATCGACTTCTACCATGATATTGTGCCGTATTCATTTTTCTTCCGGGAGGTCTGCAATGGCCGCGATGGCATATGCGGTGGGCTGATTTTTCACAACTACCACGATAATTTGAAAAAAGCGAACTACTCAGTCCACACATAAAGATATATGAAGCCCGTGTGCTCCGAAGGGAGCACACGGGCTGTTCTCGTTTACTGAATTGCGTCCTTCAGCGCCTTGCCGGCCTTGAACACCGGCAGCTTGGCGGCGGGTATTTCCACTGGCTCGCTGGTCCGGGGGTTGCGGCCGGTCCGGGCATCACGCTTTTTTACCTCGAAAGAGCCGAAGCCCATCAGCTGCACCTTGTCCTCCGCTTTCAGCGCATCGGTTACCGTTTCAGTCAGAGCACCCAGCGCGGCCTCACAGTCCTTTTTAGACAGGCCGGACTTGTCGGCCATGGCCGACACCAATTCCATCTTATTCATGCAGAAAACATCCTCTCTATGAAAATTACCGGGCCATTGTACACCTGTTTGGACTGAAACGCAAGATGATGCTCTGCGCATAACCATTTTTTGTTTGAAATTCTATAAAAATTGTTGAACTGTGCGTATTCCAACTGTATAAGAACGGTATAAGGAGGCGGATTACCATGTTAATTTCAGTTGATCACGGGAACAAGCTCGTGAAAGTCGTAAATCACGCGCCCTTCACCTCGGGACTTCTGGAGAGCGACAGCCCGCCCTTCGGCGGCGAGACCTTGAAGTATCGGGAGAAATACTACACCCTGTCCGAGAAGCGCATCCCCTACCACCGGGACAAGACGGAGGATGAGCGGTTCTGGGTGCTGACGCTGTTCGCCATCGCCTACGAGGTCCAGGCGGCTGGAGCGTACTCCCCCAATCTCATGCGGGTGCAGCTGGCGGTGGGGCTGCCCCCGGCCCATTACGGGGCCCAGCATAAGGCATTTATCAACTATTTCACCGGGCGGGGCGCGGTACAGTTCGACTTCCAGGGCAAAGTCTACTCTATCTTCATTGAGAAGGTGATGTGCTTCCCCCAGGCTTACGCCGCCGCCGTCAGCATGCTCCAGGCCCTGCGGGACAAGCCCAAGGCCCTCATCATCGACCAAGGCGGTATGACCACCGACCTGCTGCTGATGAAGGACGGCGCGGGCGACTTATCCGTGTGCGAATCCCTGGAGCACGGGGTCATCACCCTGTATAACCAGGTGAAGTCCAGGGTGAATGCAGAGCTAGACGTGCTGCTGGAGGAGTCGGAGATCGACGCCATCCTCCTGGGCCGTAAAGAACACGTCCCTCCCCAGGTTGCCGATATGGTGGAGCGGCAGGCCCAGGCATTTGTTAACGATTTGTTCAGCACTTTGCGGGAGCGGGGGCTGGAACTGAAATCCGGCATGGTAGTGTTTATGGGCGGCGGGTCCATCCTGCTGCGCCGGCAAATCGAGGCGTCGGGAAAGGTGGCACATCCCCTGTTTGTGGACGATATCCGGGCCAACGCCAAGGGCTTTGAGCTGCTGTACCGGCTGGCCCAGGAGGGCAGGTGACGGGGATGGATGGCAAGAAAGATCCCGGAAAGTTCACCGTCCGCTTCAACCTCTGCGATCCACAGCAAAGGCAGGCGGCGGAACTGCTCAACCGTCAGGGACGGTCTAAGGCCCAGTTTATCACAAATGCCATGCTTCATTATGCTGGTGGTCAGACGCTGGCCCCGCAGGGAGCGACTGTCATGGATAACAAACAGCTCAGACATTTTATAGAGGATATCTTGGCACAGCGGGAGGCGCAGTCCGAAGATGCGGACATGACTTCCAATGCAGACGCAAATGACCAGGCCCTGCACGTCACGGACCGGGACGCGATCTTCAGAACGCTGGATGCGTTCCAACAGCAATAAAAGGCTACGTTATCGCTTCCACAAACCACCGGCTCTTTTCCAGCCACAAATACCGCTCCTGCCCCTGCACCCGGACCGTATAGCGTACCCCCACGCCGCCTACCGTCTGGCAGGCGGCGTGGCATATGTCCAGCACTCTATCTACGGCGTATTTGTGCTCCTCATCAAACTCAATGGTCAGCGGCCGGAGCTGTCCCTCCGCGTCGAAGCGCACCACCACCGGCACATACCGTTTTTCCCGTTTTGCCTCGTTCATGTCATCCTCCGAAGTATCCTACGGGATGGACCGTGTGGTCATCCCTGGGATCGATCCTGCCCAGCTCCGGGTCGGCACAGGTCACGGCCCGGCGTATGCTCATATAGCCGTACCGCTGGCGCAGGTGGTCCATGGCGGCGTCGATACGCTCCCACTTCTCCCGTTTGGCGTCGTCGCCCAGCAGGGAGGTCTGCACCCCGGCGTCCGCCTCCACCAGTTCCGCGCCCCGCACGCCGATGCTCCGGATCGGCCGGCTCCAGCGGTAGTTTGCCCGGAACAGCTCAAAGGCAGTATGGGCGATCTCCGCGCTGGAGCAGGTGGGGACGGCCAGTTTCCGCCGGCGGGTGAACGAGACCAGGTGGGTGTCCCGGACGTACAGCTCCACCACCATGCACCGCGCGGCCAGGTCCCGCATCCGGGAGGCCACGCTCTCGGCCAGCAGGTACAGCATGAGATGAACGTCCTCGTCACACACCAAGTCGCGGGGCGTGGTGGCGCTGTTGCCCACGGATTTGACGGTCGCGGCGTAGTCAGTGCGCTTTACAGGAGAAGGGTCCTTCCCGGTGGCAAAGGTGTGGAGGACGGCCCCCATCTTACCCAGCTTATAGGTCAGGTAGTTCACCGGGCATTGGGCCAGCTGTCCGATGGTATAGATGCCTAGACCATTCAATTTCCGCTCGGTGGCCGGCCCCACATAGAGCAAGTCTTGAACGGGCAGCGGATAGGCGATTTCCCGATAATTGTCTGCTTCAATGCGGGTGATGGCGTCCGGCTTCCTGTAGTCGCTGCCCAGCTTGGCGGTGATCTTATTGTCGGCGACACCGATGCTGGCAGTGATGCCCAGCTCGAACTTGATACGGTTGCTGATCTCCTTTGCCATAGCCATGGGGGAACCAAACAGCCCCACACTGCCGGTCACATCCAGCCAGCTCTCATCCAGGCCGAAGGGCTCAATCTGATCGGTGTAGTCCTCGTAGATTTCCCGGGCCAGCTTGCTGATGCGGATGTATTGCCGCATATCCGGGGGAAGTATCACCAGGTTCGGGCAGCACTGCTTTGCCTGCCAAATTGTCATCCCTGTTTTAACACCGAATGGCTTTGCGACATAGTTTGCAGTAAGGACGATGCCGTGGCGGTCCTCCTGGCTACCGCACACAGCCACGGGCTTATCGCGCAGCTCCGGGCGGCGCTGCATTTCAACCGAAGCGTAGAAAGCAGTTAAAATCAATGTGGAGGATATTGCGTGCCATGTCATCACCCCCGGTCTGTCGTTTGCGAACACCCGTATTATAGAACGAATGTTTATAAAATACAAGTGGTAATGATTTCCGGGCGGGATGCACAGCGGATATAGATAGTAAAAAACGGCTTCACCAATTCTGGTGGAGCCGTTTTTATTCTTCATCATCAGGCGAATTATCGTCAAAAGAAAACTCATTCAACTCGGGATAGTCAAGAAACTCTGAGAGCGTCATATTGAAGGTCAGCGAAATTTTGTGCAGCGTTTGAATACCGGGATTCCTGGACGCACCGTGCATGATATTGTCGATTGTGGATTGCTTGACGTTGCTCATCCTCGCCAGCTTATTGATGGAGAACCCACGTTCCTTGCACAGCGCGAGAATCCTGTTCGCAATGATTTGATAGTATTCCATCTGAAACTTCTCCGCTCTTGTCATTTTTACCCATCATAACAGAGAATTTTCAGAAGTTACCTATATATAGGTTGACTTCGAAATTTAGTTGTGCTAAATTACCTATAAATAGGTAATTTATGGAAGGAAGATCAAAATGGATAGTGATCTGCTGGACCTGCTGGCCTGCGAACTGGGCGAGATATACCGCTGGGAGGAGGAATGCCCCGGCGTCTATTACCTCGCCGTCCTGCTGGATACCGCAAACGCCGAGGAATATTACATCGTGCTGGAGGACGCCCCCATTTCACAAGAGGCGCGGGCCATGGGCAGGCCGCTCCAGAGTGCACCTGTCCTGACATATCTGCTGGACTCAGAGGATGGGGCTCACACGGCGGTAAGGTACGAATTGCTGAAATATTTGACGCTCCACGGCTTACCCCCGCCGAAAGGTACCACCCTGCTTGATGCCGCCCTGTTTGGCATGGAGCGCCGCCCGGACTATTTCGGGGCCTACCCTGTACCCTTTCTCACCCCTTGGGGCCGTACCCTCCGGCACCGTCCGTTGGACAACGGCGTGTACTGGATCGAGACAGAGCAGTGCCTGGAGGTTATGGCTGTGTGCAATCCGATTTGGGATGGAGAGCTGTCGGAAGGGCTGTCGGAGCTGGGGCAAAGGCTGGCGATAGAGGGCGAGATGGGGTATCTATATTTCTCGAAAGAAACCGCCTGTGTCGCCGTCTGGGAACTGCTGCGCACCCGCTCAGAGCTGATCGACGCCGGCCTGATCCGCAAGCCGGAACTCATGAACGCTATCTGGAGGTATCAGCCTGGATATGCCCTGGGCTACAACGCACAGGAGCAGGCCGGGCTTCACGACGCCCATGGCCTGCTCCTATATGCGCTGGGGTCGGAGGACCGGGAGCTGGAGGGCTCGCCGGAATACATGATCGCCATGGACCCGGAGGCCGGGACGGACTACATCGGTTTCTGGAGGTGAGGGGGTGCAGGCAAAAGAATTTGTGTCCCATGGGATACCCGTCACCCAAGTCCAGGTGGAGACAGAGCAGGACATGAAGAACCTGAACCGGACGCGGGGGCGGTACATCACCCTGGAAACGGGGTCGCTGACCCATCTGGTGGATTTTGAGGACATGTGCGCCTGCCTCGTGGACCAGCTAAGGCCGCTGCTGGAGTCCTATTTTGGAAAACCCATATGCGTTTGCGGGATGGGCAACCCAGACATGCCGTCCGATAGTTTGGGCCCCGAGACGGCCAAAAGGTTCCAGCCCCATATGTATGACATCTTTGCTGAGCGGTCCAATTTTGAGAAAATCGCCGTGGTCTGCCCCGGGACCAGCGCCCTGACCAACCTGGCCACGGAAACCATTGTTTCCGGCGTGGTTTCCGCGATGGGCGCCGCTTGTGTGGTAGCCGTGGATTCCAGCACCACCAAGGATGAGCAAAGGCTGTGCGCTGCCATTCATCTGACGGACAGCGGGATAGAAAGCCATGGCAAAACCGCGCGCCTGTGTCAAGCCACAATCGGCGTCCCGGTGATCGCCGTGGCCGTGCCCACGGCGATCAGCGTGGCAGCCCCGTCCGATGATGGAGCTGGAAAGAAAGGGCTTCTTCTGGCCCCAGTCCAAGTGGCGGACGCGATCAGCATCGCTTCGTTCATTATTGCTTGTGCTATCACTCAAATCGCCTACCCGGAATTGGATTACAAGAGTTGTCGGAGGTACATAGGGCTCCTTTTGAGCGGCGTCATATAGAAATGGGCCGGAGCGTGAAAGGCATAAAAAAGACATAGCGGACTGCCGCTATGTCTTTTTTTCGCGTTCCAACGCAATGGCTACAAAGCTGTCTATCGCGTCCTCCAGGTGCCGGTATTGCTCCGGGGTCAGCTGGGAAACCTTCTGGGAGAGGATGGAGAGGTCCTGGGTGGAGACATACCCAAAGAGCAGATAGTCCGCGCTGATATCCAGTGCGCCGCACACCCGGATGATGGTGTCCGCCCGCATGGCCTTCTTACCCAGCTCAGCAGTGGAAATGGTTTGGGCGGTGATGCCGACCCGTTCCGCCAATTCCTCCTGGGTCATACGCAGCTGCTTGCGCCGCTCGTAAAGCCGTTTCCCAACTTCCTGTAGCGTAATGTCCATGCCCAGCCCTCTTTCCATGTTATAGCTCTAGTCTATCTGCTTTAGCATGGATTATTAAGGGATGTAAGTTGAATTATATAATCTTTAGCATTATAATGTGAGTAATAACTTCTTGGAGGTGTCCACTATCATGAAAACCTGTGCTATTACCGGCCACCGGCCGACACGGTTCAAATTTAAGTACAACGAAAACTATGCTGGGTGCAAACGGCTGAAAAAGCGCCTGCACGATCAGTTTATCCTACTCTATGAGCAAGGCGTCCGCCGGTTTCTGGTGGGTGGAGCCCTGGGTGTGGATATGTGGAGCGGGGAGATCCTTCTGAAGTTGAAAGAGCGGCCTGAGTACAGCGATATTGAATTGGTTATCGTGCTGCCTCATTTGGGCCATGACGCACGGTGGGATGAGCGAAGCAAAAAGCGGATGGCCTTTCTGCGGGAGCATTGCGCCGAATGCATCACCATCGGCACTGATACCGGCCCAGAGAGCTATTATAAAAGAAACCACTACCTGGTAGACCATGCGGACTGCCTGATAGCAGTGTATGACAATGACAAAAAACTGAGAAGCGGAACGGGACAGACGGTGCGGTATGCGGAGGAAAAAGGAAGGCATATCACGCTGATTCATCCAGATACCGGATTGATCACCTGATGATGCCATGTGTATATGAAATGAATTGCTTATTAGGCAGTAACGGTAACGGAGCACTCTGCTTGAAGAAAACCACAGTTGCCAAAAAAACAATATATACAAATTGGCTTTTTTAACGTATAATTAGCTGACAAAGAATAACAAAGCAAAAGAAAAGATAAAAAAACGAAATTGAAAATATCCAAATCCTTTCTCCTTTGTCATAATTCATATATCACCTTCGATCGTGGTGCAGCGGCACATCGGGTTCTGTATTCAGAAGCGTGACGGCGCCTGTCGCTCGAATCAGGATGAATCTTTACCGCTGTAATATTGAAAAGGAGAAAAGAGACTATGAGCGAAGAGAAAAACGCCACCCAGCCCGCGCAGAGCGAAAAGGTCTATATGGACACCAAGTTGTGGCGGATCATGCTGTACAGCCTGCTGCCCGCTACCGGCAACCTGTTCATGATGGTGTTCGTTATGCATTCCTATATCGCCAACGGCGGCTTTGGGCTGGCCATGGCTGTGGCGGCTTCTGTCGCCTCGGCAGCCCAGATCTGGGACGCTGTGACCGACCCCATCATTGCCGTTATCGTACCAAAGATCAATACCCCCTTTGGCGCAGCCCGTCCTATTATGGTGACCGGCTTGCTGGTCACCGCCATCTCCACCCTTGGCGCGTTGTTCATCCTGCCGGGAACTGGTGTTGTTGGTTGGATCATCTGCTACTTTGGCTATTACCTCGGCCGGACCATCATGAACCAGGGCAAGAACATCGCCTCCAACATAATCACGAACAATCCCAAACAGCGTCCCTTGATCGGCCGTTGCACCCAGATTTACACCATGGTCATCGCAATGCTCCTGTCCATCTACCGCTCTAAAATCCTTTTCCCCAAATATGGAAAAATCAGCTTCGAACTTCTCCAGGAGTTCGGCCTTACCGCCACCATTGTTGCCACAGTGTTCATCGTTCTGGCCTGCATCGCCATCTCTGAGGCGGACACTCACGACAACATCGCCGCCAACTACCGCCCCGGTGTGAAGATCAACCTAGTGGATATGGTCAAAATGTTCAAACACAATTCGGCATTTTTGACCTGTGTGATTTCCGACGCCACCGACAAGATGGCCAACGAGGTGGCTTCCGCATCCGTTGTGACCACCCTGCTGTTCGGCATCCTCATCGGCAACTACGAGTTTTCCGGCAGCATCAGCATTTATACCACCATTACCTCTATCGTTCTCATCTTTTTCATCACCGGCCTGGCCAGGCGGATGGGCGCGGGCAAGGCGTATTTACAGTTCACCAAGCTGGCCTGCGTGGTCGTGGGACTGCTCTTCATCTTCATGCTCACCGGCGCTTACAAGTCCGTCAGCGTGAGTATCCTGCCCACCGCCATCTTTGTGATTTTGTATGCCCTGCTCTCCGCGGCCAAATCCACTACCAGCGCCTGTGTGGTCACCATGTACCAGGACGTGGCCGACTATGAGTTCTACCTGACCGGCAAATATATGCCCGGCCTGGTGGTGGCCACCATCACCATGTCCGGCAAGATCGTAAAAGCTGTGGGCGACCTTCTCATGGCGGCGTTTCTGGCAATCATGGGCTACACTGCTACCGCTCCTCAGCCCGGCGACCCGGCCACTCCCACCGTGTTCTGGGTCACCATGCTCATGTGGCTGGGCATGATGTTGATTGGATGGGTGGCCTCCATCATTGCCATGAAATGGTATCCGCTGACTCCTGAAAAGATGGCTGAGGTCCAGGCGGCCAACAAACAGCGCCGGGCGGAGAATGCCGCCCTCCAGGCTGGAAAGTAACCCCTCCGCAGTTGGAACAGGCTCCTGGACCTGCGCTGGTCCAGGAGCCTGCTCCCATATACCCATCAGAAAGGAGCAAGATACAATGCGCAAAATAATTTCCTGGAATGACGGGTGGCGGTTTGCCAAAACCTCCGTTTTCCCTGTAGAGATGCCTCAAGGGTGGGAGACTGTCACCCTGCCCCATACCTGGAACGCTGTAGATGGTCAGGATGGTGGTAACGACTATTGGCGGGGGACGGCTATGTACTGCAAGAGCTTTGCCCGTCCGGAACTGGAGCAGGATGGCCGGGCAGTTTTGGAGCTTTTGGGCGCCGCCATGACCGCCGATGTGTATGTCAACGGCAGGCATCTGGCCCATCACGAGGGCGGATATTCCACCTTCCGGGTGGATATCACCGAGGCGCTCCAGGAGGAGAACCTGTTGTTTGTCACGGTGGACAACAGCGAGAACGACCGGGTCTATCCCCAGAAAGCGGATTTCACCTTCTACGGCGGGCTCTACCGAGAGGTAAACCTGATCCTTGTCCCGTCCGTCCATTTTGAGCTGTGCAAGGATGGCACGCCGGGGATCAAAATCACGCCTGTGGTGGATATGGAGAAGAACACCGCCCGCGTCACCGTGGAGACCTGGCAGAACGGAGGAACAGTGGCCATCACCGTGAACGGCGAGACGAAAATGGCCCCATCGGCGGACGGCCGCGCTCAGGTGGAGTTCACCATTGAGGATGTCCACCTGTGGGATGGCGTAGATGATCCCTACCTCTACACTGCCCAGGCGAGGCTCAGCAGCGGGGATGAGCTCTCCGCCCGCTTCGGCTGCCGCAGTTTTGTCATTGACCCGGAAAAAGGCTTCCAGCTCAATGGCCGGGAATATCCCCTCCGGGGCGTCTCCCGCCACCAGGATCGGGAGGGGCTGGGCAATGCCCTCACGATTAAAGAGCACCGGGAGGACATGGACATCGTCCGGGAGCTGGGGGCCACCACCCTCCGGCTGGCCCACTACCAGCATGCCCAGGAGTTTTACAATCTGTGCGACGAGTACGGCCTCATCGTCTGGGCGGAGATCCCCTACATCACCCTGCATATGCCCAATGGGCGGCAGAACACCCTGGATCAGATGCGAGAGCTGGTGGCCCAGTGCTATAACCACCCCTCCATCGTCTGCTGGGGATTGAGCAACGAGATCACCGCTAGCGGCCAGGTGACGGAGGACCTGATGGACAACCACCGCCAGCTCAACGAGCTGTGCCACGCCATGGACCCCACCCGGCCCACCACCATGGCCCACGCCTTCATGCTGGAGATGGAAAGCCCCGTCATCCCCATCGCCGATCTGGGCAGCTATAACCTGTACTTCGGCTGGTATCTGGGCGATCTGGAGCAGAACGACAGCTTTTTCGACGAGTACCATGAGAAGTTCCCGGACCGGCCCATCGGCTTTTCCGAGTACGGCGCGGATGCCAATCCGCAATTCCAGGATGCCCACCCGGAGAAAGGCGATTATACCGAGGGCTACCAGTGCCTGTACCATGAGCACATCCTGAACTGCATCGACCGGCGGCCCTGGCTGTGGTCCACCCAGGTCTGGAACCTGTTCGATTTTGCCGCCGACGGCCGGGACGAGGGGGGGAAGCACGGCATCAATCAAAAGGGGCTGGTCACCATGGACCGGAAGCTGAAAAAGGACGCCTTCTACCTCTATAAAGCCGCCTGGAACAAGACCGAGCCCTTCGTCCACCTGTGCGGACGGCGGTATGTGAACCGCCCGGAGGCGGAGACGGAGGTGAAGGCCTACTCCAACCAGAGCCAGGTCACTTTGCTGGTGGACGGCAAGCCATTTGAGACAAAGACCGGCTCCCGGGTCTTTACGTTCCGGGTGCCGATCTCCGGAGGGCATCAGATCGAGGCCGTGGCGGGAACGTGCAGGGACGTCATCTCCATCCGAAAGGCGGATCAGCCTGACCCGGCGTACAGCTTTATCCAGAAGGGCGATGTGGTCAACTGGTTCGACAAGGAGAGCTTCAAGGCCGACTGCTATTCCATCCAGGATACCATGGGCGAACTATTAGACCACCCGGAAGCCGGAAAACTGGTGCAGGGCATCATGACCCGTGTCCGTTCCAGCCGCGGGGATGTGGCAAAAAGCACCGCAAACAACGCCAACCTGCAAAAAATGCTCCGGGGTATGAAATTTGAAGGGATGTTGAAGCAGGCGGGCAAAGCGATCAGCGGCGAGGAGATCGTGGAGCTAAATCGTGCGCTCCAGGCCATCCCAAAAGCATAAGACCGCGAGGGAGCAGATTATGAAGAACAGTTTGACAAGCGGTGTGTTCCAGGTGGGTATTCTTGTGAGCGATATCGACGAGTGCCTTCGGCTTTTCGTAGACACCTTGGGGATGGAGGTGGTCTTTGAGGCTCGCAACCAGCTCCAGCCCGCGCGGGGGCTTTCGGGCGTGGAGAACCAGCTCATGAACGTACTGATGCTCCACGGGGAGGGCGGAGTGGACCTGGAGATCCACCAGTATGTGGACCCGTCCGCCAAACCCTGCCCGCCCATGAACCACAACGATCTGGGTTCCATGCACTTCATGCTGAAGGTGCGCGACATAGACGAGACAGTGGAAAAGATTCAGGCTCTGGGCTACAAGCTGATGAACCCCGTGGTGGAGAGCAGCCGTATCCCCGGCTTCAAATTCACCTATTTCCGGGGGCCGGATGATGTGATGATCGAGCTGCACCAGGGCGAGGTGCCGAGAGTGAAGGTGAAGGGCTGATGGGCATTCAAAATGCGTTCGCTCTGACAGGCCGCGCGGCGTTGATCACCGGAGGAGGTTCCGGCATTGGAAGGGGCTGTGCCAAGATCCTGGCGGAGGCCGGGGCCCATGTCATGGTCGTGGGCCGCCGGATGGGCAAGCTGGAGGAGGTAAAGGCGGAGATCGAGGCCGCGGGCGGCGTGTGTACCTGTTTCTCTGCTGACTTGACGGACGAATCCAATTGCCAGGCCATGGTGAACGCCTGCGTAGAGCAGTACGGGCGGCTGGACATTCTGGTGAACAGTGCCGGTGGCCGGGGTGTTCACGGGGCATTGGAGGAGGAGTTCTCCACCGAGAACTATCGGGAAACCATGGCGGTGGATTTGGACAGCACGTTCATGGCGATCAAATACGCCTGGCCGGAATGCGCGAAAAACGACGTGGGCTCCATCATCAATATCGCCTCCCTGGCGGCGCTGCGGGCTTCCGGCCCCATCGTCTACTCCGCCGCGAAAGGAGCGGTCAAAAGTATGTCCCGAACGCTGGCCAAGCGGCTGGGAAATGAAGGGGTCCGGGTCAACACGATCTATCCGGGCTTTATCCTCACCGAGATGACCGCCGGCGTCCAGGAGCACCCCGAGCTGGAGGCCCGCTTCCGAGGGGAGTCGCCTTTAGATCTGCTAGGTACTGTAGAGGATATCGGATATTGCACCCTCTATCTGGCCTCGGACGCCGCCCGGTTCGTCACGGGACAGGACTTTGTCATTGACGGCGGGGCGACCTGCTGACATCAACGCCCCCGTCCACGCAGACGGGGGCGTTATGCGGCTTTCACAGGTATTGATGCTGCTTCCGGTAGGCGGCCGGGGGCATCCCGGCTATTTTTCGGAAGGTTTCGGAAAAGAAATTCCGGGTGCCAAAACCCAGGGAATCCGAGATGGATTGGATGCTCATCTGGGTGGTAGCCAGAAGCAGCTTGGCCCGCTCGATTTTCACGAATTTGATATAGTCACCGATGCTGTCCCCTGTCTCTGCCTTGAACTTACGGGAGAGGTAGTAGTCGGAATAACCGATCCGTTGGGCCAGCAGAGAGATGCTGATAGGATCGCCCAGATGGTTTTCGATGTAGTCGCAGCAATTCTGGACGGGCTTGCTGTATTTCAGATTGGTTCTCTGCTTGTGGACCAGTTGGACAAAATCTTCATACAAGCTTTTACCAATGCTTGATACCTCTGTAACAGTTTTCGCGTTGACAATGTCCTGCACATAATTGTCCGCCCGGGTGTAGGCTACCTCCGGGGATACGCCACCCTCCATGGCAGCCCGGGAACACAAGGTGGTAAAGATGATTCGGGACACCTTCGCTTTTTGAAGTGCGCTGCCGGACAAATTTTGGCTGCTCTGGCTGGAAGTGTTTGAGGTGGTGTGGAGCGCATCTTCGTAATCGAGGTTGCCTTCCCGGATCATGTGGAGCATAGCCTGTTCAGCCATATAAAGTCTGGTGCGGTCTGAGCGGCGCTCATTGTCGGCGGATGGAAGGGACGAGGCAGAGGATGCTCCAAGATGTTGAAACGTGATATCGGTAGTGATGATTTTCTCTCCAGTGACGCAGTAGTGAAGCATCACCGCTTGCTGGGAAAAGGCTGTATAAGTGATTACCGGCACACGCTGTAAAATGCGGATCAGTTTTGGCCGCCAGTGGGAAGAAATACCGCTATCGCTAAGGTTGTGGTAAAAATCGGACATAGTAGGCTCCGTGGTAAAGACGGGACCCAGAAGATGGATGCGTACCAACTCACCCCCATCCCGCTCAAAAGCCGCAGCCCACATAAGCCCGAAGGGAATGCTCATAATGATGGGTAGCTCACTCAAACTGGCGTTCTCCATCATTTTGTTGTAGCAGGCGCTCTTTTGAAATATTTTGTTCAAAACTAAATCAGGGCAATTTGTGCCCAAAAGGCTTCCTTCCGAATCATAGCTCCATAGATAAAACCGGGTATGGCAGGATAGGAGTTCACCAAAAAAGGCAAGGCGGCTGTCAATAGCTGTTGCGTCCAGGGACATTCCGCTCCCCCCCAGTCAAAGATTGATACCATCATTATAATACACTATTTCGCGTTTTTGTATGTAAAATTGATTTTTCTAAAATTAAAGTGGATTTGGAGATAAAAAAGCAAAAATGTGAATATCGTGAGATGATAAAATCTTCTATAATAGAGACAGTATATGACACGGAAAACGATGTCGAAGGAGTGTTTTTTATGCCGGAAATCAAAGAAGCCCTTGTCACCGTGGCTGCCACCAAGCCGGGTCTGGAAAGGCTCTTCGCCGCCCTGGCCCCAGCCAAGGTGAACTATGTCATGCCCTACGCCCCCGGCGCCAAAGAGCAGATCGCCCAGTACGCCAAAACTGCCGACGTGGCTATCCTGAACGGCGATCTGGATGACTCCATCCTGGCCGGGGAGGACCTGAGATGGATCCACTGCTGCCACGCCGGACTGGACCGTTCCGCCCGCCCAGAGGTCTTTCAACGTGGAATCATCCTCACTAGCTCGTCAGGCCGGTCCGCTCCTGCCCTGGCGCAGCACGCCATGCTGTTCCTGGAGGCGCTGACCTATGAGCTGCCCATGCTGTTCAAGGCCCAGCAAAACCACAGATGGGCAGCCAACCGGGACTATGCCCAGAAAGTGGGCATCTTTGGGAGGACCATGGGCATCATCGGTTTGGGCAAGAACGGCATGGAGATGGCCCGGTTGGCCAAAGTGTATAACATGACTGTCCTGGGTTGGGACCGCCGCCGGGGTCAGAAGGAAAACGTGGATGAGGTCTACGGCGCCGAGGACGGGGACAAGCTCACCGAACTGCTGGCCCGGTGCGACTATGTGGTGCTGTGCATCGAGCTGAACGACCAGACCTTCCACATGATGGGGGCGGAGCAGTTCCGGGCCATGAAGCCCACCGCCTTCCTGGTGAACATGGCCCGGGGCAAGGTGGTGGACGAGAAAGCCCTCATCGCCGCCCTCCAGAGCGGGGAGATCGGCGGCGCCGGGCTGGACACCTTCGAGGTGGAGCCCTTGCCGGAGGACAGCCCCCTGTGGGACATGGAGAACGTCATCATCACTCCCCACTGTACCCCTTCCCTGCCGGACCGGGAGGTTCGGATGCTGGACTACGCCATCCAAAACGTGGCGGCCTACCGGGAGGGCACTCCTTTCGTCAACCGCATTACGGAAAAGAGCCTGTACACCGGGGAGCGGTATACGGCCAAATACTGAGGTGGAGCCATGAGCGAAAGCAAGCATTGGTGGGAGGGCTATCCCTGGCGGATGATCCAGACCAACTTCCGGGAGACCGACATGGCGGACCTTGATGCCAAGCGGTACGTTCGGGATGTGAAGGACTTCGGGGCCACAGTGGTGATGGTGAACGCCGCCGGCATCATCGCCAGCTATGACACCCAGGTCCCCTGCCACACCAAAAGCGAGTACCTCCACGGGGACAGCCTCCGCGCCTTACTGGACGAGTGCCACAAGGCGGGGCTACGGGTCGTTGCCCGGACGGACTTTTCCAAGGTGCGCTATCCTCTGTATGAGGCCCACCCGGATTGGGCTTTCCGTACGGCTCAGGGGGAGATCGTCAACTGCAACGGAGATGTGCAAACCTGTCCTGGCAGCGGTTACGCCCAGGAGGGCGTCTACGACATCCTGCGGGAGTTGATCACCCAGTTCCCCTTCGATGGCATCTTCTTCAACATGAGCGGGGCCTTTGTCACCGGCTACAGCGGGGAGCGGTACGGCCCCTGCCTGTGCGAACGGTGCCGGAGCGCCTACAAGGAAGCCACCGGGCAGGAGGTCCCCACGGGCGGGATGCGGGACCCCGGCTTTATGAAGTACCTGGGCTTCCAGACCAAGCAGATCCAGGCTAATAAGATGAAGCAGTACCGCTTTATGAAGGAGCTGAACCCGGAGCTGGCAGTGAACGGCTTCGACTACACCCGCACCGAATGCAATACGGACATCGGACGGGGCCCCTGGCTGTATGGGGCGTCCTCCAACGTCCGCTCCAACGGCGGTTGGAGCCGGACAGTGGATAGCGCCAGTGTGGACTTCATGAGCTTCCGATACCGGGACAGCTCTGTATCCCCGGCATTGATGGCCTTGCGCCAGTGGCAGAACCTGGCCAATGGCGGAAAGCTGAGCCTGTACCTCATGGGGCGGCTGGACAACCACCGGGACGTGTCTGCCCTGGCTCCCACCAGGCGGGTGTTTCAGTTCCACAAAGAGCACGAGGACCTGTTCTGCGGCCTTACCTCCGCGTCGGAAGTAGTAGTGATCCGCAAGGGTGGTATGGCCTTGAACGCTCCGGAGGCGGACGGCTGGGTTCAGGCCCTGACGGAGTGCCACATCCCCTTCGACGAGGTGAAGCTGCCTGACCTGTCGGCGGAGAAGCTGCAAAACAAAAAGGTGGCCATCCTGGGTGGCGTGGGCAAGCTGTCGGAGGACCTGGGGGCGCTGCTGGACGGCTTCACCCGGGAGGGCGGCACGGTGATCGCCTCCGGAGACACAACGGGGCCGAGCTGCCTGGGGATCAAAGCCCTAGGAGAGCGAAAAACGGGGCTGATGTCCTCCACCTTCGAGGTGCGGGAAGAGGACAAAGCGGCGTTCCCCCGCTGTGTGGAGGCTCCCATCCTCCCCATCGGCCCGGAGCTGCAAATGGCGGAGTTCGAGGAGGGCACACAACGGTATCTCCGCCTCATCCCCGAGCATCCCTACGGCCCGCCGGAGCGGTGCTATTACACCGAGGTCACCGACCATCCCGGCGTCACTGTCCATCCATACGGCACGGGTCGGAGCGTCTACATCCCCTGGGGAGTGGGTGCGTTTTACTTCAATCAGGGCTGGCAAAACACCTTAAACCTGATGCAGGACGTGCTGCTCTCTCTCTGCGACCTGCCGGAGCTGGCTCCCGGTCTCTCTCCCATGGTTGAACTGACCCTGGCAAAAAAAGAGGACGCGGTGCTGGCACAGATGGTCAATGGCACGGGTTGCTTTGCCAACCGTTGGTTCCCGCCCGTGCCAGTGCGGGATATCCGGCTGGAGCTGCCGGGGTTGGCGGGAAAGATCGCCCGAGCTCTCAACGGCGGCAAGGTGTTATGCGAAACCAATAAGGACAGTTTGACCGTCCGGCTCAACGAGCTGAACGAGTACGAAGCCATCATCATCGAATAAAAAGGAGTGCGTTTATTATGAAAATCGGTTTGATTGGCCTGGGCATCATGGGCAAGCCCATGGCGAAGAACATCCTCAAGGGCGGCTACACCGACCTGCTGGTCAGCGATCTGAACAAGGCCGCCGTGGACGAGGTGGTGGCTGCGGGCGCCAAGGCCGCTTCCAACCAGGAGATCGGCGAGACCTGCGACGTGGTCATGACTATGCTCCCCAACTCCCCCCATGTCAAGAGCGTCATGCTGGGCGAGGGCGGCGTGGCCTCCTTCATGAAGCCCGGCGCCACCTTCATCGACATGAGCTCCATCAATCCTGTGGCCTCCAAGGAGATCGCCGCGGAGCTCAGCAAGAAGGACATCGAGATGCTGGACGCCCCCGTGTCCGGCGGCGAGCCCAAGGCCATCGACGGCACCCTGTCCTTCATGGTGGGCGGCAGGCAGGAGGTCTTTGACAAGTTCAAGCCCCTGCTGGACACCATGGGCGGCTCCGTGGTCCGCTGCGGCGACGTGGGCGCGGGCAACACCACGAAGCTAGCCAACCAGATCATCGTGGCCTGCAACATCCAGGCCCTGGCGGAGGCCCTGACCCTGGCCCAGAAGGCGGGCGTGGACCCCCAGCTGGTGTTTGAGGCCATCCGGGGCGGTCTGGCCGGCTCCACCGTCATGAACGCCAAGGCCCCCATGATGATCGAGGGCAACGACAAGCCCGGCTTCAAGATTGATTTGCACATCAAGGACCTGAACAACGCGTTGGACTGCGCCCACTCCGTGGGCTGTCCTGTACCGTTTACTGCTGCGGTGCAGGAAATTTTCCAGTGGCTCCATAATAATGGTGGTGGCCAGAAGGATCACAGCGCCATCGTCCAGTATTATGAGCACCTCACCGGTATCCAGATCGGCCGATAACACAGCGGGAGGCCGCTGCCGCTCCCCACGGGCGGCAACGGCCTCTTTTTGGAGGTGGCGAATATGCCCCAATACCCCTACCGTCCGGAGTTGAAAAAGCCGGCGAGCCTAGGCGGCATCGACTTTGGCAACCCCGCCTTGGCCCCCATGGTGCGCATGGTGGCGCAAAATCTGCGCCGGGCAACCCGGGCCTGGACTCCGCCCGAGAGCATCTCCTTCCGTGCGGTTTCCGTTTTCTTCAAAGATGGGGAATCCGTCGAGTGCTTCGTGGTGGAACCGGAGGACAACAGCCCATTGCCGGGGATGCTGTACTGCCACGGCGGCGGCTTCTATCTCCCATTGGAGACCCCGGCGCTGGAGCTGGCAGCGGTATACGCCCAAAAGCTGCGTGTCCGGGTGTTCTTGCCAGAGTACCGCCTCTTGCCGGAGCACCCCTATCCCATCCCCCTCCAGGACTGCCGAACCGTGTGGACGGCCATGGGAGAACGGGGGACCGAGTTTCATCTGGACGGCTGCGCCCTGCTGTACGGCGAGAGCGCCGGGGGCGCGCTGGCGGCGGGGCTGGCTCAGCAGCTCCGGGACAAGGGGAAACCGATCCCCTGCGGCCAAGTGCTGGTCTACCCGGCGTTGGACGACCGCAGCGAAAAGTACCCCTCCACAGAGCGATACAGCGGCACGGTGTGGACGAAGCGGGCCAACGCCCAGATGTGGAGCGGATATCTCAAAAACGGCATCCAAGGACCGGAGGGCCACGCCGTCCCCCTGCGGGCCGGAGATTTTTCCCGCTTGCCTCCGGCCTACGTCGAACCCCAGGGCATCGACTTGCTGCGGGACGAGGGGACAGCCTACGGGGAAAGGCTGCGTGAAGCGGGCGTCCCGGTGAAAGTGAATATCATCGAGGGATCGTACCACGGCTTTGACGCCGACGTGGTAAATCCCTTCGTCCAAACTGTTTTGGAGCAGCGTATCCGCGCGATGGCGGATATGCTGGCTGACCATAAGAACGAGGAGTGAGTGCTATGACCATTGAACAGAAGGTCAACGCCGCCAACGCCAAGGCGGTGGAGATTTTAACAAAGGCCCGTCCGGTGTGGACGGATGTGCAGCCGGCCATCGACGTGATCCCGGGCATGTCCAAAAACACGGTTTTAGTTCCCGGCCCGCCCCTGCCGGTGGAGCGGATCACCCCGCCCATCCGCACGTCCATCTGCGGCGCTGTGGTCCACGAGGGGCTGGCAAAAACAAAGGAGGACGCCTGGGAGATGGTGCTCCGGGGCGAGATCACCGTGGAGCCCGCCCAGAACCACCAGTGCGGCTGCGCCGCCTGCATGGTGGTGTCCGCCAGTATGCCGGTAATGGTGGCGGAGGATCGGGTGTACGGCGGCAAGGGGTATGCCCCCATCCACCCCGGCCCCAACCCCAAATGCCTGCGCTGGGGCTTCTACGACGAGGATGTGGAGCGAGACCTGAGCTGGTTCCGGGACCACTTTGGCACCGCCCTGGGCCGGGCGGTGCGCAAGAGCGGCGGCATCGACCTGATCACCGTGCTGGCCAAGACGGCGGGCATGGGGGACGAGAACCACAACCGCCAGCCCGCCGCCTCCATGTGCCTGGCCCTCCAGGTGATCCCCTGGATGCTGGACGACCCGGACCCCCAGCGGGACGAGATGATCCGGCACTTCGCCGCCAACGACCGTTTCTTCCTCCATCCCATGATGGCCGGGGTAGAGAGCATCACCGAGTCCATCAAGAAGATCCCCCTGTCCACCGTGGTGGCGGGTATGGCGGGCAACGGCGTGGAGTTTGGCATCCAGCTGGCCGGGACAGGCAACCGCTGGTACACCACCCAGGCTCCCGTCATCCAGGGCACTTTCCTCAACCCCTCCTACACCGAGGCGGATCTGCTGGGCTATCTGGGGGACAGCTGTGTCACCGAGGTGTACGGCCTGGGCGGTATGTCCGCCATCGCCGGCCCCGCCTATCTGCGCATGACCGGCTCCACCATCGCCGAGGCCAGGAGCCGAACGGAGAAGGCCCGGGCGGTGTCCCTGGGGGAACATACCTTCGCCCCCATCCCCTGGGACGACTTCAAGGGCTTCCCCGTGGGGCTGGACGCCCGGAAGATCGTGGGCCTGAACATCCTGCCCATCAGCCACGGCGGCTCGGCACTGAAAAAAGGCGGACAGGGCGGCGCGGGGGCGGCGGAGCTGCCCTTGGAATGCTTCAAAGACGCCCTGCGGGCCATCCATAAAGAGGCGCTGGCCCAGGCGGAACAGGAGGGATAAGGCATGGAAGTGTTTGTGAAGATCGAGCGGGGCCGGTATGTGGACTCCCTGGAAACCTTGCTGGCCTCCAGCGTACTCAATGAGCAGCCGGGCGTCGAGATCGGCTGTGCCGGAATGGCCACCGCCCCCGGCAAGGATGTGCTGGAGAGCGTCGGCCTGCTGACCGAGGAACTGAACGCCTGCGACGGGAGCTGCTACATCATTGCCGCCCGGGCGGAGTCCCAGGAGGCTTTTGACCGGGCCGTGGCGGAGGTGGAGGCCAGCCTTGCCCCGGTGGACGAGGAGGAGACAGAGACCAGCTACCCCACCATCAAGGCCGCGGCGGAGGGCTGCCCCAGGGCCAACCTGTGTTCCATCGCCGTGCCGGGGGAGTACGCCCTGGGTGAAGTGAAGCGGGCTCTGAATGCGGGGCTGCACTGCGTGGTGTTCAGCAACAACGTGCCGTTGTCCGAGGAGCGGGAGATGAAGGAGCTGGCCCGGAAAAAGGGCCTGCTGTGCATGGGGCCGGACTGCGGCGTTGCCAACATCAACGGCGCTGCGCTGGTGCTGGCCAGTATCAACAACCGGGGGCCTTTTGGCATCTGCGGGGCCTCCGGCGTGGGCATCCAGCACGTGGCGGCCATCCTCCACGAAGCAGGCACCGGGGTGTCCCAGACCATCGGCACCGGGGGCAACGACCTGAAGAACGAGGTGGGCGGCATTATGATGCACATGGGCATCGACGCGCTGGAGGCCGACCCCGAGACCAAGTACATCGCCCTCATCGCCCGGCGCATCGGGGATCAGGTGCTGCCGGGGCTGCTGGAGCGCATTACCCGGTGTAAAAAGCCGGTGGTGACCCTGTTTATGAGCTGCGACCAGACCACCGTAGAGGGGGCCGGGGCCATCTGGGCGCGTGACCTGGACGACTGCGCCCAGAAGTGTCTTGCTCTCACGGGTCAAACTTACCGGCTGGACACGGACGAGGAGATCGCCGCCCGTGCCGCTCAGGCGGTGGCACTGCTGGCGAAGGAGCAGAAATATGTCCGGGGCGCATTCAGCGGCGGCACCTTCATGGACGAGGCAATGCACACTCTGATCCCCAAGGTGGGGGAGGTGTATTCCAATATCGCCCTGCGCCCGGAGTGGCAGCTTCCCGATTCCCAGGTCAGCGTGAAAAACACCTGCATTGACTATGGCGAGGAGGAGTTCACCCTGGGCCGTCCCCATCCCGCTATCGACCCCGGCGTCCGCCGTCCCGCCATCTCCCGGGAGGCTGCCGACCCGGAAACGGCCGTGATCCTGCTGGACTTTATCCTCACCCCTCCGGGGCACATGGATCCGGTGGGCTATGTGCTGCCCGATATCCGCAGGGCCCAGGAGCAGGCCAGGGGGTTGGGCCGGGAGCTGGTCTTTGTGGCCTCCGTGCTGGGCACCGATGCCGATCTGCAAAACGTCAGCGTCCAGCGGCAGAAGCTGGCGGAGGCCGGGGTGCTGGTATGCAAGACCAACCACCAGGCGGCGCTGC
>CATLHC010000019.1 GCA_949948775.1 uncultured Oscillospiraceae bacterium | reverse complement strand
CGCCAACTTTGAGACCACCCTGAGCTACTCCGCCCGCCGCGACGTGGTGGCCGACCTGCTGTTCCAGACCGCCGTGCTGGTTCCCACCGTGACCTATACCAGCGCGCTGAGCTACAGCGACAAGATCGCCCTCACCGAGACCCGCAAGAACGCCACCCTGGGCCAGAAGACCTTCGGGCTGTTTGTGGATTCCCGCGGATGGCAGGTGGTTGACGACTGGGGCACCCCCGGCTACTACTGGGTCAAGGGCGGCACCCATGCTTTCAACAGTACCTTTAATGCGACCACCAGCAGCTGGAACTCGGTGTATCAGTACGACAGCAACTGGCTGCCCATCTACAGCGACACTGTGGTGAGCGATCCCAAGGCCACGGGCTACAATGTGGTGGCCACCATCACCCCCAAGGCCACTGTGGAGTATGACTCCGCCAATGTCCATGAGTGCGACGTGGCCCACGACCTGGACATCAGCACCAACAAGCTGTTCACCCTGTATGTCAACCGCAGCACTCCCATCACCCCCTCCTATAACATTGAGTCCACCGACACCGTCACCCGCGTGGGCGGCCAGGGCCGTGAGACCAAGTTCTGGAAAGATGTGGAGAGCAAATGGTTCACCGGCAAGCTCAACGTATGCACCATGGTGGACACCTATCTGGCCACCGTCACCGATGTGACCGAGCGCGTGCTGGACCCCGCCGGCCACGTGATCACCCCCGCCTACCTGTATCTGGACGTGTATGACGGCCAGGCCGTGGGCGCGTCCGACAAGACCGACGGCTACGAGCCCTCCGCTGCCAGCGACACCGTCGAGCGCAACACCAGCGAGCACCGCGCCTCTAAGCGCGACGCCAACTGGGAGTATGCCAAGGGCGACAAGGTGCTGGTCAAGGGCTGGACCGACTACACCCAGAACGACGCCGCGGAACCCACCGGCAACCCCGCTGTTGAGAACGCGAACGGTCTGAACCACGAGTTCAGCCAGGCCGAGCGTGAGCAGGCCGCATTTGAGACCAACCGTCTCCAGTGCCGCAAGACCACCAGCAACACGGACTATTCCGCCGACAGCACCAACCACCTCACCGTGGTGCAGAAGTCTGCCCCCGTGCTGGGCAAGCAGACCGTGACCTACTGGAATCAGGGCAAGCACACCGTGGACGGCACCGACTACAACGACCAGATGACCCTGTTCCTGGACGTTGCGGGCACCACCACCAACACCACCTACGCCTGGTACTTCGACACCAAGGGCAACCTGATCGGCATTGACTACGTGCCCGACACGGTGAACTACGGCGTCATCACCAGCATCTGGTCCTCCTTCACCCAGGGCGAGAGCAGCACCACCGGTGAGGCTACCACCTACGCCAAGGTCCTGTACGCCGACGGCAAGGAAGAGACCATCACCATCGACCGCTTCCTGGTCACGCAGGGCACTACCATCGGCACTAATGGCCACGTGGCTCCCGCTGCTGCCGGTACTGCGGGCGCTGGGCTTACAATCGGCACTACGGGCGGTTTGACGGACACCGCTGAGCTGATCCCCGTGTATGATTACAATACCTCCGCTGGTGTCACCATGGCCGGTGCGACCAGGTCGACCAGCGCGAAGGACGCCCATACCCCCGGTTATCTGCATGTGGCTCCCGTGGCCTCCATCAATGAAGCCCAGGATAAGAACGCCGACCCGAACTACGGCGTCATCAGGGGCAACCTGTTCAAGTTTGAGGCCAGCGCCGACGGCAAGATGACCGTTATCGAGGTGGCCGGCAACGACGACAACGAGGGCAAGTTCGCGGGTCATTACTACACCCTCAACGACGACAACAGCACCACCGCTAAGACCGGCAAGCTGTTCAAGAACCTCGCCTACATGAGTGTGGACGGCGGCTCTACTGCCTTCGCTTGGCTGGACGCCGACACCCGCGTTATGGTTCGCGGCTGGGACGGCACCAAGGCCACCAATACCGTGAAGTGCTACACTCTGAGCGATCTGCCCGGCGACATCACCATCGCGCCCAGTACTGAGATCGACTGGACCGACACGGACAACGATAACCGTGTTGACGTGGTGTATCTCACCGGCACTGTCGAGGGTTCCATCACCTACGGTCTGTTCTACTACAACGGCGGCGCGGCCCAGTGGAACGGCGTGGACAAGAAGGGCACCCTGTTCGGATGGCTGAACGGCACGCCCACCACCGTGAACTTCGATGATGTGGACGAGTTCAACGTTGTGAAGAACAGCCAGGGCTATGCGGGCCATCTGTTCGCCCTCCAGCTGACCAACGACGTGGTGAGCAACGTCATGGGCGTGAACCACGGCGGCACTAACGATCCTTACCTGCTGATCCCCACCGCCGGCACTAAGATCACGCTCTCGAGCGATATTGACGGCACCACCACTTCCAGCTTTACCTGGGCCACCACTAATCCCGACTTCGGGACCGGCAAGGCCAACGGAAACCAGTACACCACCACTACTGAGGCTGTGTACATTGAGGACGTGACCGGCACGCCCAGCGGTGGCGGCGGCGATCTCAACGTAAGTTACACCGTGAGTACCAAGACGGTTTTCGATGGCACGAACACCTACTACCTGACGCCCACCTCCAAGGTCATCGGCCTGGGCATGAGCGTGACGCAGGATTCCGCCATTCTGGACTACCTGAACAGGACTCACAACGATGTGACCATCGTCTATGAGATCAGCGGCACTCAGCGCTCCATCGTGGAGATCTACGTGGCCACCGATCCCGACAACACCACCACCGGCGAGGTGGGTACCACGATCACCTTCGGCCCGGGCATCACTGCGGCTCCCACTGGTCTGGCCGACGGTACTGGTAATGGTTCTGTGGGCGCTTGGCTGAAGAATTTCAACAGCGGCGTGTTCTATTGCAGCGACCACAAGGTAAATGCTGGCGATAAGGCCGGTACCGGCAACCTGCTGTACTTCCCGTTTGTCATGAGCACCGATAACCCTGTGCCCGCGACGCTGACCATCCGGGACATCTCCGGCAATGTCCGCTTCAGTGAGACCGGCACTCCGGCCGCCACCGGCGCGAACATCTTCCGCTTCGACTTCCTGAACGCTCCCGGCGCTTGGCTGGGCGGGACCGGCCTGGGCGCTGGCACCTACAGCTATGACATCACTGTCAGCGGCGCGTCTGTGTCCAGCGGCTCCTTCACCCTGATCGCGCAGTAATTCCCCGCACGGCAAACCCCAAATCCACAGCAAAAAAGGCCCCCCGGAATTTCCCGGGGGGCCTTTTCCGCGCTCAGCCGAAGGCGATGTAATGGTAGATGCCGGGGTACGCCGTGCTGCCGTTCATGATGTTGCTGGTAAACCCGCCCTCCACGATCTGGATAAAAGGCGGAATATTGGTGTCGCCGGGCAGGACCAGGCCGTCAATGGGATCGAACCGCCGGGACTGGCTGACAAGGACCGCGATGGGCGTAAATCCCACCTGGATGCTGAGCGTCTCGTACATCTCGATCTGGTACGTGCCCACCGCGAACTTTTTCGCCTCCAGTACCGTGACCCGCGCGTCTAAATCGTCGGTCACCTCCTTTACCGCCGCTTCGTGGGCGTCCAGCGCGGCCTCGATCTTCCGCGTGTTGTCGTTCAGCGCCTGGGGCGAAAACGCGTCCGACGTCTCGATGATGCTGAAGCCTCGTTTTTCTGTTTGTTGCATATTTTTATCCCTCCCATCCGGGAGGGATAAGCGCCGCCCTCTTGCACGTTTCGGTGCAAGAGCGGGCATTGACAAATTTTCGCCCGGAGGTTATAATAGACATAGTGAGTCCCGCGCTCGTTCACCCGAGCAAGCGGTTTGGCTCAGACAAAGTTGATTGTAGCTAGAAACCTAGAACAACCGTCACTTGGCCGAGTGGCGGTTGTCCCTTTTTGTGATCCGAATCGTCACGGTAAAACCGCACGGATGAAAGGTCACAATAATGGGCATATGCTCACCTCCTTTTCGGAGATGTGCCAAACCGCCTGCCGTCGCCGGGTTCCCTCACGCGGGACCCGGTATTATTTTACACGTTTCGACCCCAAAAGTCAACGTTGCACCCTAAAACCGCGCCGTCCAGCGCTCCGCCGCCAGCGCTACGGTGACGCCGTTCCACGCCGTTTTGCGCACCAGCAGGCGCTGCGCGCCCACCATGGCCGCCCGCTCGCACACGTTGTCCACGCCGGTGACCCGCAGGACCCGCTCCGACGGGGTGAAGCCGCCCTCCAGCGCCGCGAGCCGCTCCGCGCTGTAAAAGGACAGCGGCCAGTTTTGTGCCGCGCAATAGGCCAGCAGACCCGCTTCATCCCGCTTCAAATCGATGGAGGCGGCGCATTTGACGGCCTTAGGGTGGATGCGGTGCTCCTCCAGCACCCGCTCCACCGCGGCGCGGATGGCGTCCTCGCCGACTCCTCGGCGGCACCCCAGCCCCAGGTGGAGCACCGATGGCACCAGCAGGAGGGTGCGCTCAAAGGGCCGCTGATCCTGCCAGGAGATGCAGATCCCCACCGGGCCGGACTCCCCCAGGACCACGCCAGGCGGCAGCTCCCCCGCCACAGGGAAGTCGGAAACCAGAGGCACGGCCCCTTCCAAAATGGCGGCGGAGACCGCCTTAGCGGCGGCCATGTCGTCAATGAACAGGCCGTTTCCAGCCGCCCAGGCGTCCACGGAGAACCGGCCGTTGACGTCGGTGGCGGTGGTGATCACCGGCACCGCGCCCAGCGCCGCCGCCAGCCGCCGGGCCAGGGCGTTGGCTCCGCCAATGTGGCCGGACAGCAGGGGGATGACAAACCGCCCCAGCTCGTCCACGCACAGCACAGCCGGATCGGTGCGCTTATCCCGCACATAGGGCGCGATGGACCGCACGGCGATGCCCGCCGCGCCCACGAACACCAAAGCGTCCGCCCAGTCAAACAGCGGTCCGGTGAACCGGGCGCAGGGGGGGCGGATGGGTTCAAACTCCCCGCCCGCATACTTTTCCGAGGCGTAGCGGCGGCACTCGTCCCCCGGAACGCACAGTGCCCGAGCGGCCCGCAGGGCGGTCTCACGGCCCCGGCGGCTGTAGGCAAATAGGGCAAGCTTCATCTTTTCCGCCTCCTCCCCCTGATTATTGCAGGGCGGGCGGACGTTGTCAAGAGAAGCCGTTTCAGGAATTGAAAAATCTTACAGCGTCCCTTTACAGCCGCCCCGCTTTATGATACAATATCACCAATTTCATAATGTGCCAGCTGCGGCCGCATATGCGGCGCGTCGTATGGAATAGGGTGAGAATCCCTGCGAGTCGGTCACTGTGATGCCCCCTTGAGAGGCTAAGTCAGATACATAGCAGCCTGGTGACTTTCTGCCGAAACCGGAAGCACACGTCCTGTTCGGCCTCGCCTGTCATGGCGGGGCCTTTGTGCGCTTTGCGTTCGGCAGCGGTGGTTTTGGGAGGGGATTGGAGCCATGGAGCCGGAACAATTCACTCATTATATGCGCAGCGGGCGGTCCATGCTGCGCTGCGGCTACACCACGGGGACCTGCGCCGCCCTGGCGGCGGCGGGAGCGGTCCGGCTGCTGCTCACCGGAAAAGCGCCGGAGTCCGTGTCGCTGACCACCCCAAAGGGCATTGAGGTGTCGGTCCCCTTGGCGGAGGCAGAGCTGCTGGAGGCTGGGTACATCGCGCGGTGCGCCGTGCGCAAGGACGCCGGGGACGACTACGACGTGACAAACGGCATGCTGGTGCGCGCGGCGGTGAAGAAGAGCGCCGCCCCCGGCGTCCGCATCGACGGCGGCGAGGGGGTGGGCCGGGTGACCAGGCCCGGCCTGGACCAGCCCGTGGGGACCGCCGCCATCAACCGGGTGCCCCGCCGGATGATCGGGGAGCAGGTGGAAAAGGTATGCGACGAGCTGGGCTATGACGGCGGTATGGAGGTAGTCGTCTCCGTCCCCGGCGGGGAGGAGACGGCGGCGCGGACCTTTAACCCGGTGCTGGGCGTGGAGGGCGGGCTGTCCATCCTGGGCACCTCCGGCATCGTGGAGCCCATGAGCGAGCAGGCCATCGTGGACACCATTGCCGTCCAGCAGCGGCAGGCCGCAGCGGAGGGCGCGGGGAAGCTGATCCTTACCCCCGGCAATTACGGCGAGGACTTTTTGCGCAGCGCCGGCCTGGACGGCTTGGGCATCCCTGTGGTAAAGTGCTCGAATTTTATCGGGGACGCGCTGGACATCGCTGCGGCGGAGGGCTTCCGGCAGGTGCTGCTGGTGGGCCACATCGGCAAGCTGGTGAAGGTGGCGGGCGGCGTCATGAACACCCACTCCCGTTATGCCGACTGCCGGATGGAGCTGTTCTGCGCCCACGCGGCGCTGTGCGGGGCGGACCGGGAGGCGTGCCAAAACCTGATGTCCGCCGCCACCACCGACGCGGGTATCGAAATTTTGGACGAAAAGGGTCTTCGCCAAGCGGTGTTGGACCGCCTGCTGGACGCCATCCAGCTCCATCTGGAGCGGCGGGCGGCGGGGGCCTATGACATCGGCGCGGCGGTCTTTTCCAACGCATACGGCCTACTGGGCCTGACCGAGAGAGCAAAGGAGATTTTAGAGCGATGGAAGTGAAAAAAGGCGTCCTCTACGGGGTGGGCGTGGGTCCCGGCGACCCGGAGCTGCTGACGATGAAGGCGGTGCGCGTCCTGCGGCGCTGTCCGGTGATTGCCGCCCCGCAGACCAAAAGCGGCGAAACGCTGGCCCTGGACATCGTGCGCCGGGCCCTGCCCCTGGAGGGCAAAACCATTCTGCCGCTGTACTTTTCCATGGAGCGGGACAAAGCGCTCATCCGCGCCGCCCACGAGAAGGCGGCAGACGCCATCCAGGCCCGTCTGGATGGCGGGGAGGATGTGGCCATGCTCAACCTGGGAGACGTGTCCATCTACGCCACCTGGGGGTATATCATGGAGCTCATTCGGGAGCGGGGGTATGAGACGGCGATGATTCCCGGCATTCCCAGCTTCTGCGCGGCGGCGTCCCGGCTGGGCAGCACCCTGGTGAGCTGGGGCTCCCCTCTCCACGTCATCCCGGTGGGCAAGGGGCCGCTGGCGCCTCAACTGGAACAGCCGGGGGCCAAGGTGCTGATGAAGGCGGGCAGCCGCCTTCCCGAGCTGGCGGAGGCCCTGGAGCGGACCGGCCAGCTGGAGCGCGCCGTGCTGGTGGAGAACTGCGGCCTGCCCGGCGAGCGCGTCTGCGCCGACCTGAGCGAATGTCCGGAGGATGTGGGCTATTTCGCCACTGTCATTGTAAAGGAGAAATAAAGCATGGTGCATTTTGTGGGAGCAGGCCCCGGTGCCCCGGACCTCATCACCCTGCGGGGGGCCGAGCTGGTCAAGAGAACCGACGTGGTGATTTACGCCGGGAGCCTGGTGAACCCCGCCCTGCTGGGGCTGGTCAAAGAGAAGTGCAAAATCTACAACAGCGCGGAGATGACGCTGGAGCAGGTGCTGGACGTGATGAAGGAATCCGAGGCCCAGGGCCTGGACCTGGTGCGTTTGCACACCGGGGACCCTTGCCTCTACGGGGCCGTCCGGGAGCAGATGGACCAGCTGGACAAGCTGAACATCCCCTGGGACGACACGCCGGGGGTGTCCAGCTTCTGCGGCGCGGCGGCGGCGCTGGGAGCGGAGTACACCCTGCCCGGCGTGAGCCAGACCGTCATCATCACCCGCATGGCGGGCCGCACTCCGGTGCCGGAGCGGGAGAGCCTGGAGCGGCTGGCCTCCCATGGCGCGTCCATGGCCATCTTCCTGTCCGCCGGGATGCAGGAGCAGGTCCAGGCGGCGCTGTTGAAGGGCGGCGCGTACACGCCGGACACCCCCGCCGCCATCGTCTACAAGGCCACCTGGCCGGAGGAGAAGATCGTCCGGTGCACCGTGGGCAATCTGGCGCGGGCCGGGGACGCGGCGGGCATCTGGAAGACCGCCATCATCCTGGTGGGCGGCTTTTTGGGGCAGAGCTACGAGCGCAGCAAGCTCTACGACCCCGGCTTCACCACCGAATTCCGGCAGGGAACCGATTCCCCCGCCCAGGGAGGCTGAGACCATGGCAAAACGAGTATACGTGGTGGGCCTGGGCCCCGGCGATCAGAAATATTTCACCGCCCAGGCGAGGGCCGCCCTGGAGGACGCCCAGGTGCTGTGCGGCTATACGGTGTACGTGGATCTGGTGTCCGGGCTGTACCCGGACAAGGAGACCTACGCCACCCCCATGACGAAAGAGATCGACCGGTGCCGCTGGGCGCTGGAGACGGCGGACAGCGGGAAAACCGTGGCCCTGGTGTGCAGCGGGGACGCGGGGGTATACGGCATGGCCGGGCCGCTGCTCCAGCTGGCCCCCCAGTTCCCGGAGGTGGACGTGGAGGTGGTCCCCGGGGTGACGTCAGCCCTGTCCGGCGCCGCCCTGCTGGGCGCGCCCATCGGGCACGATTTCTGCGTCGTCTCCCTGTCCGACCTGCTCACCCCCTGGGAGGTCATCGAGAACCGCCTGCGGTGCGCGGCGGCGGGGGATTTCTCCATCGTCCTTTACAACCCCGCCTCCCACAAGCGGGCGGACTACCTGCAAAAAGCCTGTGACATCCTGCTGGATGCGGGCGTCAGCCTCAAGACCGTGTGCGGCTACGTGCGCAATACCGGAAGGCCGGGGGAGGAGTCCCGGACGCTAACCCTGGCAGAGCTGCGGGACGCCCGGCTTGACATGTTCTCCACGGTATTCATCGGCTCGTCCACCACCTTGGCGGACCACGGGCGGATGATTACCCCCAGGGGCTACGAGAAGAAGCAGGAGCTATGAAATTCGTCATTTTCAGCGGCACCACGGAGGGGAGGCGGCTGTCCCACGCGCTGGCGGCGCTGGGAGGGTCGGTCACCGTCTGCGTGGCCACCGAGTACGGCCGGGAGGAGCAGGGAGAAACGCCTGGGACGACGGTGCTCTCCGGGCGGATGGACGAGGGGGAAATGCGCCGGGCGGTGCGGAGCGCGGACCTGTGCGTGGACGCCACCCACCCCTACGCCGTCCAGGCCAGCCAAACCATCCATGCGGCCTGTGACGCGGAAAAAACGCCTCTCCTGCGCCTTCTCCGGGAGGAGAGCGGCGTCCCGGCGGGGGCGGCGGTGTTCGCCTGTGCCTCCGCTGCGGCGGAGTGGCTGAGCCGGACCCAGGGAAACATCTTGCTCACCACCGGAGCCAAGGAGCTGAGCGTGTTCGCTCCCCTGGGCGGGGAGCGGCTTTATCCCAGGGTGCTGCCGCTGGCCGCCAGCCTTGCCGCCTGCGAGGCGGCGGGGGTGCTGGGACGAAACATCCTGGCCCTCCAAGGCCCCTTTTCCCAGGAGCTGAACGAGGCGCTGATCCGGCAGTACCACATCCGGTACCTGGTCACCAAGGACGGGGGCCGCGCCGGGGGCTTCGAGGAAAAGGCGGCGGCGGCTCAGGCCACCGGGGCAAAGCTGGTGCTCATCCGCCGCCCCCAGGAGGACGGGCTGGATTACGACACCGTTTTCAACAGATGCAGGGAGATGATGGGATGCAGGTGATTTTAGCCTCTCTGGGCGGGGGGCGTCCGGGAACCATGACGGGGGAGTGCGCCGATGCCTTGAAGCAGGCCGGGTGCATTCTGGGCGCGAAGCGTCTGCTGGAAAATCTGCCCCAGGGATGCTCAGAAAACCGGGTGGCCGCCGTCAGGCCCCAGGAGCTTTTGGAGGCGATTCTGCGCCAGCAGACCGACTGCGTCGTGGTTTACAGCGGGGACGCCGGGTTCTACTCCGGGGCCCGGGGACTGCTGCCCCTGCTGGCCGAGCGGGACATCCCGGCGCGGGTGCTGCCCGGCGTGTCCAGCGTGCAGCTGCTGTCCGCCCGGCTGGGCCGCCCCTGGCAGGACTGGGAGCTGGTGTCCGCCCACGGGATGGACTGCAACGTGATCGCGGCGGTATCCAAGGGGAAGCCCGCGTTTTTCCTCACCGGGGGGGCGCTGGGTCCGGGGGAGCTGTGCGCCCGGCTCACCGAGGCCGGGCTGGGGGCGCTGTCCGTCACAGTGGCGGAAAACCTGTCCTCTCCGGAGGAGAAAATCACCTTCGGCACAGCGGAGGAGCTGGCGGGGCAGGTGTTCCCATCCCTGTCCGTGCTGCTGTCGGAGGCGGCCCCCCTGTATGCGCCCCGTTGCCCCGGCCTGCCCGACGAGGCGTTTATCCGGGGGCAGGTGCCCATGACCAAGCAGGAGGTGAGGGCCGCCGCCCTGGCAAAATTGGCCGTTCGTCCCGCCGACATCCTGTGGGACGTGGGGGCGGGTACGGGCAGCGTCAGCGTGGAGCTGGCCCTGGCCGCGCCCCAGGGCCGGGTGTACGCCGTGGAGTGCCAGGAGGAGGCCTGCGCCCTCATTCGTGACAACAGGCAGAAATTTTCCGCCTGGAATTTACAGCTGGTAGAGGGCCGGGCCCCCCAGGCGCTGGAGGGTCTGCCCGCCCCGGACGGGGTGTTCATCGGCGGCACCAAGGGCGGGATGGACGAGATCGTGGCCGCAGCGCTGGAGAAAAACCCCAACGCCCGGATCTGCGTGTCCGCCATCGCGGTGGAAACGCTTTCCGCCGCCGTCACCGCCCTCACCGGCCGGGGGCTGGAGGTCCAGGTCACCCAGATCGCCGTCAGCCGCACCAAGCCGGCGGGGGGCCTCCACCTGCTCATGGCCAACAACCCCACCTTCCTCATCACGGGGAACTGCCATGGTTGAGCTGATGATCTCCGCCCCCGCCTCGGGGAGCGGCAAGACGGTGCTCACCTGCGCCCTGCTGGCGGCGCTGAAGGAGCGGGGGCTGAACCCCTGCGCTTTCAAGTGCGGCCCGGACTACATTGACCCCATGTTCCACCGCTCCGCCCTGGGGGTGGACAGCCACAATCTGGACCTGTTCCTCTCCGACGAGGACAGAGTACGCGCCCTCTACCGCCGCTATGGCGGGGGGCACGGCGCGGCGGTGGCGGAGGGGGCCATGGGCTTTTACGACGGCCTGGGAGGGAGCACCCACCGGGCCAGCGCCTGGCACGGGGCCCACACCCTGGACCTGCCCGTGCTGCTGGCGGTGCGGCCAAAGGGGGCCAGCCTCACCCTGGCGGCCCAGGTCAAGGGCCTGACGGCCTTTCGCACCCCCAGCCACATCGCGGGGCTCTTCCTCAGCGACTGCTCCCCCATGCTGGCCAAAAGCCTGAAGCCCATGCTGGAGGAGGAGACGGGGCTGCCTGTGGTGGGATACCTGCCCCACCTGGAGGACGCGGCGCTGGCCAGCCGCCACCTGGGCCTCCAGACCGCCGGGGAGATCAAGGACCTCACCGCCCGCATTGAGCGGGTGGCCCGGACCTTAAACGACACCCTGGACTGGGAGAAATTTTTCACCCTGTTTGACCGCCGGACGGGCTGGGAGGCACCAACTGCCCCGCCGTTGCGGGCGGAGGAGCGGGTCCCCCTGGCGGTGGCCAGGGACGAGGCGTTCTGCTTCACCTACGCCGAGACGCTGGACGCCCTGTGGGAAGCCGGGGCGGAGCCGGTGTATTTCAGCCCCCTCCATGATGAGAAAATTCCGGAGCGGGCCTGTGCTCTGTACCTGCCCGGAGGCTACCCGGAGCTGTACGCCGCCCAATTGGCCGAAAACAGGTCCATGCGGCAGTCCATCAAAGAGTCGGTATGCCAGAACCTGCCCACCGTGGCGGAGTGCGGCGGGTTTTTGTACCTGGGCCAAGCCCTGGAGGGGATGGACGGCAGGGCCCACCCCATGGCCGGGGTCCTCCCCGGGGAGGGGATCAAAAAGGACAGGCTGGTGCGGTTCGGCTACTCCCATCTGCGGGCGGCGGGGGACAGTCTGCTCTTCCGGGCGGGGGAGGAGGTCCCCGTCCACGAGTTCCACTACTGGGACTCCACCCAAAACGGGGAGGGCCTCACCGCTGTCAAGCCCCTGACGGGCCGCAGCTGGAGGTGCGGCTTTGTCACGGACCGGCTGTACGCCGCCTTCCCCCACCTGTATTTTCCAGGCCGTCCTGGGATGGCCGAGCGGTTTGTCCAGGCGGCAAAGCTCTATAGAAAGGAACGGTTCCACCATGAGTAAGACGATCAAGGAAATTCTGGACGCCATCCGGCCCGACCCCCGGGAGGCGGAGGCCCGGAAGGCCGCCCACCGCCAGTGGGCCTCCATCGCCAAGCCCCTGGACAGCCTGGGCCTGCTGGAGACGGCGGTGGAGGACATGGCCGCCCTCACCCTGAACCACAAAATCGATATCTCCAACCGTGCCCTGCTGCTGCTGTGCGCCGACAACGGGGTGGTGGACCAGGGGGTCACCCAGACCGACTACACCGTGACGGCGGCGGTGGCCCGGAATGCCGGGGCCAACCGCTCCTCGGTGTGCAAAATGGCCCAGGTGGCTAACTGCCGGGTGGTGCCGGTGGACATGGGCATGCGGGACCCGGGGGCCATCCCCGGCGTGCTGGACCGCCGGGTGGGCAATGGCACCGCCGACATCACCCAGGGCCCCGCCATGAGCCGGACGCAGGTGGAACAGGCCGTCCTCACCGGGGCGGAGCTGGTGGGGGAGCTGAAGGGGCAGGGCGTGGGCCTCATCGCCACCGGCGAGATGGGCATTGGCAACACCACCACCAGCTCCGCCGTGGCCTGTGCGCTTCTGAACCGCCCCGTGGCGGAGATGACGGGCCGGGGGGCGGGGCTGTCCGACCAGGGGCTGGAGCGCAAGCTCTGGGCCATCGAGACGGCGCTGGAGCGCAGCCGCCCCAATCCCATGGACCCCTTGGACGTGTTGGCCAAGGTGGGTGGCTTCGACATCGCCGGCATGTGCGGCATCTACCTGGGCGGGGCGCTGCACCGGGTGCCCATTTTGATGGACGGCTTCATCAGCACCGTGGCGGCGCTGTGCGCCCTGCGTCTGTGCCCGGAGTCCGCCAAGGCCATGTTCGCCAGCCACGTGTCCGCCGAGCCCGCCGGACACCTCATTCTGGACGCACTGGGCAAACAGCCCCTCATCACCGCCGGGATGCGGCTGGGAGAGGGCACCGGGGCGGTGTGCGCCATCCCCATGCTGGACATGGCCCTGTCCCTATACCAGGACGGCACCACCTTCGACGGCACGGGCATCGAGGCGTACACGCCCCAGGGGGGCTGAGGTGTTCACGCTAGTTGTGGGCGGCGCAGCCAGCGGCAAGAGCGAGTACGCCGAGGGGCTGGTGCTGGCCTCGCCCCACCGGCCCCGGTATTACATCGCCACCATGGAGCCCTTTGACGAGGAGGGTAAGGCGCGGGTGGAAAAGCACCGCCGCATGCGGGCGGACAAGGAATTTGAGACGGTGGAGTGTTATTTTAATTTGCCCTCCGTGCGCCTGCCCCGGCGGGGAACCGTTCTCTTGGAGTGTATCGGCAATCTGGCGGCCAACGAGCTGTACAGCCCCAACGGGGCTGGGAGCATGGCGGGTGCGCTGTCCGCCATCACAGGGGGAGTGGATGTCCTGCTGGCCCAGTGCGCCGATCTGGTGGTGGTGAGCAACGAAGTGTTCACCGGCGGGACGGACTACGCCGACGGGACGGAGGACTACCTGCGGCTTGTGGCCGGGGTCAACCGGGCGCTGGCCCAAAGGGCGGACCGGGTGTGCGAGGTAGTCTGCGGCTTGCCCCGGTATTACAAGGAGGCGGCGGGATGATTTTTGTGGAAACGGTGCTGGTGGCCTTCGCCATGTTCTCCGCCCTGCCTCTGCCCTGCCCCGAGTGGAACGGCAAAAACATGCGCTACGCCCTGTGCGCCTTCCCCCTCATCGGGCTGGCGTGCGGCGGACTGTGGTGGGGCTGGGGGAGCCTGTGCGCCTATCTCAGCGTCCCCCACCTGCTGCGGGGGGCGGGCTTCTGCCTCATCCCGGTGCTGGTCACCGGGGGCATCCACCTGGACGGCTACGCCGACACCTGCGACGCCCTGGCCAGCCACGCCCCCTCGGAGAAGAAGCAGGAGATCTTGAAGGACCCCCGGTGCGGGGCCTTCGCGGTCATCCGGCTGTGCTCCTATTTCGCGGCCCATCTGGCCCTGTGCACCGCCCTGGTCCCCACCGGTCAGGCCCTGGGAGCCATGGGGCTGGCCTTCGTGCTGGAGCGGGCCCTGTCCGGCCTGGCGGTGACCCGGTTCCCCCTGGCCAAAAACACCGGCCTGGCCCACACCTTCGCCACCGGGGCGGACCGCCGTATGGCAAGCCGTGTCCTCATGCTGGAGTGCGCCCTGGCCGGGGCCGGGATGATCGTTGTGGGCGGCGTCACCGGGCTGGTGATGGCGGCGGTGGCGCTGGCGGTGTTCTGGCGTTACCGCGTTGAGGCGGACCGGGAGTTCGGCGGGCTGTCCGGCGATTTGGCCGGGTGGTTTTTACAGCGGTGTGAGCTGTGGATGCTGGGGGCGTTAGTGGTTTGCCAGCTTTTGGAGGCGAAATTTTTATGATTTTTATTACCGGGCCGCTGTACAGTGGCAAAAAGGAGTATGCCTGCCGGCTTTTGGGCTGTTCCCGTGAGGAGCTGGGCGCCCACGCCCTCTGGGACGTGCAGGAACGGGCCAAAAACTGCGCCGACCTGCCCGCCCTGGCCGATGAGCTGGCCCGGCACGAGGTGGTCATCGCCACCGAGGTGGGGGGCGGCGTGGTGCCCGTGGACCCGGACGAGCGGGCCGCCCGGGAGGCGGCGGGGCGGCTGAGCTGCCTGCTGGCGCAAAAGGCGGAGCGGGTGGTCCGGGTGCTGTGCGGTCTGCCTATGGTGCTGAAATGAAAATTTATCTGCTGCGCCACGGGGAGACGGCCTGGAACGCCCAGGGGCGCTACCTGGGCCGCACCGACCTGCCCCTTTCTGAAAAGGGGAGGACAGAGTTGGTTCAAGCGGACTTTGCGCCGGACCGGGTGTACGTCTCCCCCCTGGGCCGGACGGCGGAGACGGCGGGGATTTTATTCCCTGACGCAAAGCAGGTGGTCATCCCTGATTTTCGGGAGATGGACTTCGGCGTCTTCGAGGGCCGGAGTTGGCGGGACATGGAGGATTTTTCCCCCTACCGGGCCTGGGTGGACGGCAGCTGCCGGGGACCCATTCCAGAGGGGGAGTCCATGGCCGCGTTCTCCGAGCGCACCTGCGCCGCCTTCGAGGCCCTGGTTAGCCAGACCCTTGAGGCGGGAGAAAAACTCCTCACCATCGTGGCCCACGGCGGCACCCAGATGGCGGTGCTGGAGCGGTTTGCCCTGCCCCGGCGGGATTACTTCTCCTGGCGCGGCCCCCTGGGTGGCGGCTTCGTGCTGGACGGCTCCCGCTGGCGGGAGGAGCGCGTTTTGACCCTTTTAAACACAGTCCGATACACGAGAGGCGAGAGAACATGAAAACAAACCCTGCCGTCCCCTTGGGTTTTGCCCTGGACCTGCTGCTGGCCGACCCTGAATGGATGCCCCACCCCGTGGTGTATATGGGCAGGGCCATCTCGGCCCTGGAGGGCTTTTTGCGCCCCCGCCTGCCCCAGACCCCCCAGGGGGAGCTGCTGGGCGGGGCCATTTTGGCGGCGGTTCTTCCGGCGGGGACCTATGCCGCCGCCTCCGGGGCCCGCGCCCTGGCCAATAAGCTCCACCCCAGGCTGGGCCTTGCCCTGGAGACGGTGTGGTGCTGGCAGGCCCTGGCCCTCAAGGGGCTGGCCCAGGAGAGCGCCGCCGTCCAGGCGGAGCTGGAAAAGGGCGACCTGCCCGCCGCCCGAAAGGCCGTGGGCCGCATCGTGGGCCGGGACACCCAGGAGCTGACGGCGGAGGGGGTGGCCAAGGCGGCGGTGGAGACGGTGGCGGAGAACTTCTCCGACGGGGTGGCCGCGCCCCTGTTCTACATGGTGCTGGGGGGCGCGCCCCTGGCCCTGGCCTACAAGGCGGTAAACACCATGGACAGTATGGTGGGGTATAAAAACGACCGCTACCTGTACTTCGGCCGGGCGGCGGCCAAGCTGGACGACCTGGCCAACCTGGCGCCCTCCCGGCTGGCGGCGCTTTGCTGGGTTTTTGCCGCGTATCTCACCGGGCAGGACGGCAAAAACGCCTGGAAAATCTGGCGGCGGGACCGCCACAACCACGCCAGCCCCAACTCCGCCCAGACGGAAGCGGCCTGCGCCGGGGCTTTGCGGGTGCAGCTGGCGGGGCCCGCCTCCTACTTTGGCAGGGTGGTGGATAAACCCACCATCGGCGACCCAAGGCGGGCGGTGGAGCCGTCGGACATCGGCAGGGCCAACCGGATGCTGTACACGGCGGGCGGACTGGCCCTGGGGGCCGGGCTGCTGGCCGGGGCGCTGGCCCGGGGCCGGAGACGGAGAGGATGACCATGGAACAGACATTGACCCACGGCGGCGACTGGGCGGGCTATGAGGCCCGGTACGGGGGGACCCCCCTGGACTTCTCCGCCAACATCAGCCCCCTGGGGCTGCCGGAGGGGGTGCGCTCCGCCGTCATCCGCTCGCTGGCCCAGGCGGAGCGCTACCCCGACCCCCTGTGCCGCGCCCTGGGGGGAGCCGTCGCCCAGGCGGAGGGGGTGGACCCAAGCTGGGTCCTGTGCGGCAACGGGGCGGCGGACCTCATCTACCGGGTGGTATTGGCAAAAAGGCCCCGGCGGGCCCTGGTCACCGCCCCCGCTTTCTCCGAGTACGAGGCGGCGCTGGACCTGGTCCGGTGCCAAATAGACCGCTTTGCGCTCAAGGAGGAGGACGATTTTGGGCTGGGCGAGAGCTTTTTGGAGGCCGTCGGCCCAGAGACGGACATGGTGTTCCTCTGCCAGCCCAACAACCCCACCGGGCGCACCGTCCCCCGCCCTCTGCTGGAGTGGGTGCTGGAGCGGTGCCGGTCCGTGAACGCCCTGCTGGTGGTGGATGAGTGCTTCTGCGACCTCCTGGACGATCCCGGCGCGTTTACCATGAAGGGGCTGCTTGGAAAGTATGAAAACTTGCTGATTTTGAAGGCGTTTACAAAGCTGTACGCTATGGCCGGTTTGAGGCTTGGGTACTGCCTTTGCCGCGATACGGCCCTGCTGGACGCTATGAGGAACGCGGGTCAGCCCTGGGCGGTGTCCGGCCCCGCCCAGGCGGCGGGGGTTGCGGCACTGAAAGAAACAAGCTATGTCCAGGCTGTGCGGGCGCTGATCTCCCAGGAGCGCCCCAGGCTGGCGGATGAGCTGTCCCGGCTGGGCCTCCGGGTGGTCCCCGGGGAGGCCAACTATCTGCTGTTCTACTCCCCGACGCCGCTGGTCCAGCCCCTGCGGGAGCGGGGCATCCTGCTGCGGGACTGCGGGAACTACCACGGCCTGTGTGACGGTTGGTACCGGGCGGCGGTGCGGACCGGGGAGGAAAATGACCGCCTCACCGCCGCGCTGGAGGAAATTTTGAAGGAGGGAGCGCCATGAGCCGCGCCAAACGCATCATGGTCCAGGGCACCATGTCGGGGGCGGGCAAGAGCCTGCTGTGCGCCGCTTTGTGCCGCATTTTCGCCCAGGACGGATACCGGGTGGCCCCGTTCAAGAGCCAGAATATGGCGCTCAACAGCTACGTCACCCGCAGCGGCTTGGAAATGGGCCGGGCCCAAGTGGTCCAAGCCCAGGCGGCCTGGGCGGAGCCCGACGTGCGGATGAACCCGGTGCTCCTCAAGCCCAGCAGCGACACGGGCAGCCAGGTCATCGTGATGGGCGAGATCCGGGGGCAGATGTCCGCCGCGGAGTATTTCCGCTATAAAAAGCAGCTGTTTCCGGAGGTACTGGACGCTTTCGACAGCCTGGCCGCTGAAAATGATATCATCGTCATCGAGGGGGCGGGCAGTCCGGCGGAGATCAATCTCCGGGAGGACGACATCGTCAACATGGGCCTGGCCCTGCGGGTGAACGCCCCGGTGCTGCTGGCCGGGGACATCGACCGGGGCGGCGTGTTCGCCCAGCTCTACGGCACGGTGGCCCTCCTCCAGCCCCAGGAGCAGGCACAAATTGCCGGGCTCATCATCACCAAATTCCGGGGGGACCTGGATATCCTCCGCCCCGGCCTTGCCATGCTGGAGGAAAAGACGGGCAAGCCGGTGCTGGGGGTGGTGCCCTACCTGAAGGTGGACGTGGACGACGAGGACTCCCTGGCCCCCTGCCTGGGCCGGGAGGACGCCCACAAGCCCCTGGACGCGGCGGTGGTGCGCCTGCCCCGCATCTCCAACTTCACCGACTTCACCCCCCTGGAGGAGCACCCCCAGATCGGCGTGCGCTACGTGGACGACCCGCGAAAGCTGGGAAGCCCGGACCTCGTCATCCTGCCCGGCACCAAAAGCACCATCGGCGACCTGCTGTGGCTGCGGCAGACCGGGCTGGAGGCGGCGATTCAAAAGCTGGCAGCGTCCGGCACTCCGGTTTTGGGGGTGTGCGGCGGCTATCAGATGCTGGGGACCGTCATCCACGACCCGGAGGGCGTGGAGCACGGCGCCGGCGGAAGTCTGCGGGGCATGGGACTCCTGCCCATCGAGACCACCTTTCTGCCCAAAAAATCCCGGACCAGAGTGGAGGCCAGTGTGCTGGCGGGGCCGCTGGCTGGGGCCAAGCTGGACGGCTACGAGATTCACATGGGCCGCACCGAGGTGAAGGGCGATCCCTTCTGCGTGCTGGAAAACGGCCGGCAGGACGGCTGCGCTCAGGGAAACGTGTGGGGGACCTACCTCCACGGGCTGTTTGACAGCGGGGAACTGGTGCAGAAGCTGGCCGCGCTGCTGTGCCAACGAAAGGGCCTGACCGTGGAGACGGCGGAGGCCATGCCTCACGCCGCCTATCAGCAGGCACAGCTGGACCTGCTGGCGGAGGGCGTGCGGCAGGCTCTGGATCTGGAGAAAATTTATCGCATCATGGAGGGGTCGTGAATGGGACAGGACGTGTACAAGCTGCCCTCGGACATCGAGCGGGAGAGCATGCGGATCATCGGCGAGGAGCTGGAACAGCTGGGCGTCACGCTGGAGCCGGAGACAGAGGCGGTGGTGAAGCGGGTGATCCACACCACGGCGGACTTTGACTACGCCGAAAGCCTGCGCTTTACCAACGGCGCGGTGGAAAGGGCGGCGGAGGCGTTCCGCGCCGGGGCCGTGGTGGTGACCGATACCAACATGGCGAAATCCGGCGTCAGCAAGGCGGCGCTGTCCAAGCTGGGGGGAGAGGTCCACTGCTTCATGGCCGACCCCGATGTGGCCCAGGCGGCCAAGGCACGGGCGACCACCCGTGCGGTGGCGTGCATGGAGAAGGCGGCAAAGGAGTACCCCAGCGCTGTGCTGGCGGTGGGCAACGCGCCCACCGCCCTGCTGAAGATCTGCGAGCTGATCGAAAACGGCCTGCGCCCCGCTCTGGTGGTGGGCGTCCCCGTGGGGTTCGTCAACGTGGTGGAGAGCAAGCGGCGGGTATTTGAGGTCTGCCGGCGGTATGACGTCCCCTGCATCGCTGCCATGGGCCGCAAGGGGGGCAGCAACGTGGCCGCCGCCATCTGCAACGCCATTTTGTACACGGCGCTGGACGCCGTGGACCCGGCCAAGCGCCAGGAGCGGTTGAAATGACGGAGGAGAAGCACATGGAACAGGGCCTGGTCCACCTCTACTGCGGCGAGGGCAAGGGCAAGACCACGGCGGCCATGGGGCTGGCCCTGCGGACTCTGGGCGCGGGGCGGAGGGTGGTCATCGTCCAGTTCCTCAAGGGCAGGCAGAGCGGAGAAATTCCCCTTTTGCGCTCCCTGGGCGCGCAGATTTTCCGGGGAAAGGCGGGGACGAAGTTCTCCTTCCAGATGAGCGAGGAGGAAAAAACGAAAACCCGCGCCCTGCAGACGGAAAACCTGCGCCAAGCGCTGGCGTGCGAATGCGGCCTGCTGGTGCTGGACGAGGCATGTTCGGCGTGGCAGACCGGGCTGGTGGACCGGGAGCTGCTGCAAAAGGCAGTGCTGGAACTGACAAAGGGCCGGGAGGTGGCGCTCACAGGCCGGAACCCTCCGGAATGGATGCGGGAGGCCGCAGACTACCTCACCGAGATGAAATGCCATCGCCACCCCTTTGAAAAAGGGGTGCCCGCCCGGCAGGGCGTGGAGTTTTGAGATGAAAAAGGACTGCCGGATGGCAGTCCTTTTTTGCAGCTCTGCTTTCGTTGTCGAGTGAAACCGGTCCGATGACCGCCCGCGCAGGTAACGGACAAAAAGTTCTTTTTCGGTTCCTTTTTCTTACAAGAAAAAGGAACTACAGCTTCTTCATCAGGTGGGCGGTGTATTTCAGGAGCAGGCGCTTGGTGCCCACGCCATCAAAGGCAATCTCCAGCAGTACATCACCGCCGGACTTCTGGGCCGACAGCACCATGCCCCGGCCAAACGCCTTGTGCTCCAGCATGTCTCCCTTCTGATACTCCGGCAGACAGGCGGAGGACGTGGACGTTACAGCGGACTGAAACACAGGCCGGGAGGCGGATTTCTGCTGACGACCGGGTGTGTAGGTGGAGCGCCGCTCTCCGCCGCCGTAGGCGGGACGGTAGGGGTCCCGGTAGGTGGACACCTGGGGCGTCTGGTCGAAGTCGTCCCAACCGTCCCCTGCGGGGGCGGGGTCCAGATAGGAGCGGCCCGACTGCTCCAGCAGCTCCGCCGGAATCTCCCCGGCGAACCGGGAGGGACGGTTATTGCTGGTTCGCCCGAACAGCATCCGCTGGCCCGCGCAGGTCAGGTACAGCCGCTCCTTGGCCCGCGTCATGGCCACGTAGCACAGCCGCCGCTCCTCCTCCATCTCCTCCATCTCGCCAATGGCCCGGATGCCGGGGAAGATGCCCTCCTCCATGCCCACCACGAACACCGTGGGGAACTCCAGCCCCTTGGCGGAGTGCATGGTCATCATCACCACCGCGTCCTCATTGGGGTCGTGGCTGTCCAGGTCGGTGTACAGGGCGATCTCGTCCAAAAAGCCCGCCAGCGTGGGCGCTCCCTCCGCGTTTTCCATGTAGCCCTTGATGGAGGTCAGCAGCTCCCGCACGTTTTCCAGGCGGGTACGGCTTTCTACGTCGTTTTTCGCCCGAAGCATGTCGGCGTAGCCCGTCCGGGCCGCCACCTCCTCGTAGAAGTTCTCCAGGTCCATGGTCTGGGACAGGGCGGTCAGGTCCTCCATCAGCTTTACGAACTCCCCCAGTTTCTTGGCGGGCTTTTGCAGCTCGGGGTACGCCCCGGCGTTGGAGATCACCTCCCACAAGGACAGCCCCAGCGACCCGGCCAGGTTTCTGGCCCGCTCCACCGTGGTGCCTCCGATGCCCCGGGGCGGGTTGTTGATGATGCGGGTCAGGCGCAGGTCGTCGGCGTGGTTTTGGATGGCGCAGAGGTAGGCCAGCATGTCCTTGACCTCCGCCCGGTCGAAGAACCGGGTGCCGCCGATGACCCGGTAGGGGATGCCGCTGCGCTTGAAGGCCACCTCCAGCTGGTTGGACTGGGCGTTCATGCGGTAGAGCACGGCGTGGGTGTTCCACTTGACGCCGTTGTGGAAATCCAGCATGAGCTTGTCGGCCACGAAGCGGGCCTCGTCATTCTCGTTCATGGCGGTGTAGAGGGTCACCTTATCTCCCTCCGCGCCCGCCGTCCACAGCTCCTTGCCCTTGCGGCCCTGGTTGTGGCGGATGACGGCGTTGGCCGCGTCCAGGATGTTCTTGGTAGAGCGGTAATTCTGCTCCAGGCGGATGGTGCGGCAGCCCTTGTACTGGTCCTCGAAGGAGAGGATATTTTCGATGGTGGCCCCCCGGAAGCGGTAGATGGACTGGTCGTCGTCCCCCACCACGCAGATGTTCTCCCGCCCTCCGGCCAGCAGAGAGGCCAGGAGGTATTGGAGATTGTTGGTGTCCTGGTACTCGTCGATGAGTACATAACGGAATTTTTTTTGATAATATTGCAAAACGTCATCATGCTGCTGGAATAGACGGACGGTGTGCAGAATGATGTCGTCAAAGTCCAGCGCTCCGGCCTCCCACAGCCGCTTCTCGTAGGCGGCGTACAGCTTGGCGATTTTTTGCAGGCGGTAGTCGTTGGACTGCTCGCATTCCTCGGTGAAGTCCCGGGCCAGCTGGAGCTTGTCCTTGGCCCGGGAGATGGCCCCCAGCACGGAGCGGACGGGAAACTGCTTGTCGTCAAAGTTCAACTCCCTGATGCAGTCCTTCATCACCCGCTGGGAGTCGTCGGTGTCGTAGATGGTGAAGGAGGAGGGGAAGCCCAGCTTCTCAATGTCCCGGCGCAGGATGCGCACGCAGGCGGAGTGGAAGGTGGACGCCCACACGTCCCGGGCGGAGCCGCCCAGCATCTTCTCCAGCCGGTCCTTCAGCTCCCCGGCGGCCTTGTTGGTGAAGGTGATGGCGATGATGGTCCAGGGGGCGGCGGGCTCCAGGGCGCACAGGCGGTCGGCCTGGAGGCGGCCCTCCTTGGCGGGGTTGGCGGCGTAGCTCTCCAGGAACGCCAGATCGTCCTCGGTCACCCACTCGGGCACCTCCAGGGAATCGGACCCCCGGCCGTAGCGGATCAAGTTTGCCACCCGATGGATGAGCACCGTGGTCTTGCCCGAACCCGCCCCCGCCAGCAGCAGCAGCGGCCCTTCCGTAGCCAGCACGGCCTTGCGCTGCTCGGGGTTGAGGTTTTGGTAGTTTTGGCCGATGACCTCCCGGCGGAGGCGGCAGAATTCCAGCTCCTGCTGCTGTGTCAGCATGGTTATCAATCCTTATCTATGGTAATCAAGGGCGCAATAAAGCCACCCGCCAGAAAACGGGTGGCCTTATTATATCAGAAGGCGCCGAAAAAGTATAGGGCTAAGTATAAGCCGGGCGTTATCCCTGCTCCAGCAGGCCGCGCAGCTGCCGGCACCGGCGCTGACAGCCCTCAGTGAGCACCGTGTACAGCGCCAGCAGATCCGGGTCCTCCCAGTCGTCTGCGGCCAGGTGGTAGGCATTCTCCTGCCGCTGCTCCACCTGATGCCGGGCCCGCAGCGCCCCCCAGTAGGACGGGATGGCCGGGGCGCCCAGCAGCTCGGTAGGCCAGTAGCGCAGCCCCGTCAGCAGAAAATAGGCCGCCGCCAGCTTTCGGGCTTCCTTGTGCTGCTCCGCCGCCATACTGTTGAGCAGCCGGGCATCCGTCCCCCGGGTCCGCTTGGCCAGATGGCGGTAGAACTGCCAGCCCTCCAGCGTGTCCATCACGTGACGGCGCAGGCGGCCAGTGCGGTCGTCACTGGACTGAGGCTCCTCCCATAGCCGGGGAAGGTCGCTGCCCCGGTCCGGACCGTTTTCCGAGGGCAGGCCCTCCTCCGGCGCGCCGTCCGGGCAGGGCGGCTCCGTGGCCGGGGACTCCTCAGCGCTCTGCCAGCCGGACTGGACGTTCTGGACGGACGGCTCCGCCTCCATGGGCTGTTCCTCCGCCGCTTCCATGGCCGGCGCCGACCACTCTTCGGGTGGCCGGGGTTCCACAGGCCGGGCCGGCGCCTCCTGGTGTTCACACTCCGAGGGAATACCCGCTCCCTGTTCGTGAATCAGCGCCTTCAGGCAGTCACAGGGCAGATCGCCCTCCCAGCCGCCGGGGATGCCGGGCTGGACGGGGCAGTTCGTCTGGTCCCGGCCCTCCATCACCCGCTGCCACACCCGGCGGAACACCTCCTGGTCCTTCACCGAGCATGGGATCATTTCTTCCATGTTCACACCTCCTTTGCCCCACATTCTATGAGGCTGGGGAGGGTTTTGCCAATGAAATTATTTTGCCAGCAGCTCCTCAAAGGAGCGGATGTATCTGTGGCACACTGATCTCAGCTCATCCTGGCGGGCGGCGTAATAGGCGTCGTACACCCCCACCGCCTCCATTCCGGCCTTCGCGGCGGTGGCACAGTTGTCCGGGCTGTCGTCGAACAAAACGCAGTCCTCCGGCGGCACACCCAGGCGGCGGCTCAGCTCCACAAAGCACTGAGGGTTCCGCTTTTCCAGGCCGATTTCCTCGGCATAGATAACGCGGTCAAACAGCTCCCGCAGGCCAAACCGCTCCAGGGCGGCGTCGCACAGGGAGGGCCGGCAGGCGGTGAACATGGACATGGGGCGGCCCTCGGCCCTGCACTGGCGGAGAAATGCCTCCGCCCCCGGCTTCAGCGGGACCAGCTCCCGGTAATGACGGTCGGCCAGAGCGTCCCATTCCGCCATGATGTCCTCCGGAGCATCAGGCAGGTGATAGTATTCCCTGGTGAATTGGGCCGCGATGGGATAGATAGAGCAGGACACTACCCGCTCATATTCCGGCGTGTTCATCAGCCCCCGGCGGGCCAGGAATTCTCGGTCCACCTCCGCCCACAGGCCGTTGGTGTCGGTGATAGTGCCATCCAGGTCAAATATGTACATCAAATCAGCTCCTTACGGGTTCTTCCAGCATACCAGACCTGGGCCCGGATGGCAAGCCCTACCGGCATTTTTCTCCCGCACGTTGACTTGTCCCGGTTTTGCGGATAAAATAGAGAGAGCTTTTTGAGAGGGGGGCGGCGGTATGCGGAAACTGGCCTGGCTTTCTGCCGGCTTTGCCGCCGCCTGCCTGTGGGCATGCTATGGGAAAATCAGCGCTGTACCCCTGGCGGCGGTTTTTGTTTTGCTGGGGCTTATGCTGGCGATGTGGTGGAGGACCCGGCTCCGGGAAAACGAACATCCCATCCTTCTGCGCCGTCCTAAGGACAAGGGGCCGCTGTCCCGGTATACGCTGTATCAGCTGTCCCGGCGCGGCCTGGCCCTGTGCCTGGGCGGAGTGCTGGCTCTGGGATGGATCAGCGCTTACTTTGCCCTGTTCCGCGCTCCGGCGGAGGAATGGGTGGGGGACGAGGTGCCTATTTCCGGCGAGGCGGCCTCTTACCCCGCGCCCACCTCCATCGGCGGGTACTCCATAACCGTCCACCTGGACGGCGGCTTTTTCGCCCCGGACGCGCTGGTGTACGGCTCGGCGGACTGGGGCGGGCTGAAGCCCGGCGACCGGGTGGCCTGCACCGCTAGGGTGCGGCTCTCCACTCACGCCTACGGCGAAGAGACCACCTACTACACCGCCAAGGGCGTGTACCTGCTGGCCTACTGCAATGACGAGCCGGAAATTGATCCCGTAGAGCGCGTCCCTGTCCGGCACTGGCCGGCGGTGTGCGCCCGAAAGCTCCAGGAGGGAATTTACGCCGCCCTTGACGAGACCGCCGCGCCCATTGCCGCCGCGGTCACCCTGGGGGACAAGTCCGGGCTGGACGACACCCTCTACTCCGCCTTTAACCGGGCGGGGCTGATGCACGGGCTGGTGGTGTCCGGCCTGCACATCAGCTTTCTAGTGCAGATGGCGCTGGCCCTGTTCGGCCGCCGGAGGAAGATCGCGCTGGTCATGGCGCCCCTGCTGGTGTTTTACGCCCTCATGGCGGGCGGGACCCCGTCGGCCTTCCGGGCGGTCATCATGCAAAGCACCCTGCTGGCCGCGCCCATCGCCCAGCGGGAGGAGGACGCGCCCTCCGCGCTGGGGCTGGCCCTGCTGGTGCTGCTGGTCCAAAACCCCTTTGCCGCCGCAAGCGTGGGGCTTCAGCTCTCCTTCGCCTCGGTGGCAGGCATTTTGCTCATCACCCGCCCGCTGTTCCAGTGGATGGTCAAGCCCTGGAAGAAAAAGCAGCCGCCCAAGGAACAGCGGCTCAGGCTGGCACTGTGGAAGGCGGGCCGGACGGCGCTGAACAGCGTGTCCGCCTCCCTGGGCGCTATGCTGTTCACGGTGCCGCTGATCGCGCTGTACTTCGGGCAGATTGTGCTGCTGGGTCCGCTGTCCGGCGTGCTGGGGCTGTGGGCGCTGAGCCTGCTGATGATGTGCGCGCTGGGATTGGGCACTCTGGCCATTTTCCTGCCGGCGCCAGCCGCTCTTTTAGGAACTGTGGCCGGTTTGCTGGGGCATTACGCCCGGTGGGTGACGCTGCTGCTGGGCAGGTTCCCCTTCGCCTCCCTCAGCACCGACAGCCGGTACTGCCTCATCTGGCTGGCGGCGGTGTATTTGGCCCTGCTTGCCGCGTTTTTGGGCCGGGAGCGGCCCAAACAGCCTTTGACCTCAGCGGCCGCGCTGGCTGTGCTGCTGTGCGCCGCCATCGGGCTGGGGCGGCTGGAGGTGGAGACCGCCGACCTCACCGTCACGGCGCTGGACGTGGGACAGGGCTCCTCCACCGCCCTGCTGTCCGAGGGGCGGGCGGTGCTGGTGGACTGCGGCGGCAGCAGTTCCCGGAGCGCGGGCGACACCGCCGCCGACTATTTCGCCGCCATGGGCCGCACCCGGCTGGATGTGCTGGCCCTAACCCACTTCGACAGCGACCACTTCAACGGAGTGGAGCAGCTGTTCTATCGCATGAAGGTGGACAAGGTCGCCATCCCCGGCGGGGATACCGACCCCGAGGACACCCGCCGGGTGATGGAGCTGGCGAAACAGGAGGGCGCAGAGGTCATTGTGGTGGAAAATGCGCAAACGCTCACCCTGGGCGACGGAGTCCTAACCCTGTTCCCGCCCCTGGGCGGGGGCACATCCAACGAATCCGGGCAGTTTATTTTGTATACTTACCAGGATTTTGACGTGCTCATCACCGGGGACGCGGACGCCTTTGTGGAGAAAATGCTGGTGAAATACTGCCCCATCCCCGACGTCGAGGTGCTGTTGGTGGGCCATCACGGCTCCAAAAATTCCAGCTGCGAGGAATTCCTCCGGGCCACCGCCCCGGAGATCGCCGTCATCTCCGCCGGGGCCAACAACTCCTACGGCCACCCCGCCCAGGAGACGCTGGACCGGCTGGACGCCATCGGCTCCGAGATCCACCGCACCGACCTGGAGGGAGCCGTCACCGTCACCCTGCGGGGGGACGCCGTGGGGATACGCTGAAAGAAATGAGGGAGCGCTATGCCGCCCAAAAAGAAAAGAGCGGACAATTCCGCCATGCAGGAGCTGAAACGGGACCTGAAAGCGGGCACGCCCAAGCCCATCTACCTGTTTTACGGAGAGGAAGCCTTCCTGCGGGACTATTATCTGGGGAGGCTGAAGGAGACCATCCTGCCCGCCGGACTGGAGGACTTCAACCTCCACACCGCCAAGGGGAAGGAGTGCTCCATCGACTGGATTGAGCAGGCGGCGGACTGCCTGCCCGTGATGAGTGAGCGCACGCTGGTGGTGGTCACCGACTTCGACCTGTTCGGTCAGGGGGAGAAGGGCCGGGACCGGCTGACGGCCGTTTTGTCCGCCCTGCCGGATTACTGTACGCTGGTGTTTGTGTACGACCTGGTGACGCCAAAGATCGACGGACGGTCCAAGCTGCTGGCCCTCATCAAGAAGCTGGGGGCGGCGGTGAACTTCCAGCGCCAGGACGAGGAGCAGCTCACCGACTGGATCTGCCGCCAGTTCAAAAAGGCGGGCAAGTCCATCGACACCAGGGACGCGGGCTATCTGGTGTTCCTGTGCGGCGATCTGATGCATGATTTGGCCTCTGAGATTGGGAAAATCGCCGCCTATGCCGACCATCCCCGGGTCACCCGGGAGGACATCGACGCGGTGGCCACGCCCCAGGTCAGCGCCGTGGTGTTTAAAATGACCGACGCCCTGGCCTCCAAGGACTTTGACAAGGCCGCCGCCGTGCTGGCCGACCTGCTCCATAACCGGGAGTCCCCGGTGATGATTCTGTCGGTGATGGGCAAGTATTTCCGGCAGCTCTACACCGCCCGGCTGTATTTGGACGCGGGGAAGAGCAAGGCGGAGTATATGGACCTGTGGGGCATGAGCGGCGGCTACTTCATGGACCAGCAGGCCCAGCGGCTGCTGGACGCGGCGCGGCGGTTTTCCCTGCCCTGGTGCCGGTACGCCGTGCGGCGGTGCGCCGAGGCGGACGCGGCGGTAAAGTCCGCTCCCCGCGGGCAGGACGGCGAGGTGCTCACCGCGCTGCTGGTGGAGCTGGCCTCCGGCCGGCGGGTGGCGGTATGAATTCTTTTTCTCGAGAGAAAAAGAATCAAAAAGAGCTTTTAACTTGTTTCCACCGGGGGTATACCGGTTGAGTTTCCGCTCGACAACGGAACTGCTCTGTATATGGGAGATTCAGATATGAAAATTCGAGAAGCCATTGTAGTAGAAGGCCGGTATGATAAGTCCACCCTGGCCGGGGTGGTGGACACGGTGATCTTGGAGACGGCGGGCTTCGGCGTATTCAAAGACGGAGAGCGGCTGGCCCTGCTGCGGCGGCTGGCGGAAAAGCGGGGGCTCATCATTCTCACCGACTCGGACGGGGCGGGGTTCGTCATCCGGAATTTTTTGAAAGGCGCCATCCCAAAGGAGCAGGTGAAGCACGCCTACGTCCCCGACGTATATGGCAAGGAGCGGCGCAAGCGCACTCCCGGCAAAGAGGGCAAGCTGGGCGTGGAGGGGATGCCGCCGGAGGTGCTGAGAAACGCCATCCTGCGCTCCGGGGCCACGGTGCTGGACGAAAATATGCCGGACCGCCCCCAGGGGGATTTTACTCCGGCGGACTTGTTTGCCCTGGGGCTGTCGGGCGCTCCTGACGCCGCCCAGCGGCGTGCGGCGCTGTTAAGGAAGCTGGAGCTGCCCGAGCACATGAGCGCCAAGGCCCTGCTGGCGGCGCTGAACGCGCTATACACCCCCGACGAGCTGGATGAGCTGCTGGGAGAGAGGACAAACGGGTGCGCCCCCTGACGGGAAGCGCACCCGTTTGTCTATGCCCCTCAGCCCTCCAGCCCCATGACCTTGTCCACCCGGCGCTGGTGGCGGCCCCCCTCGAAATCCGTGGACAGGAACACATCCAGAATCCGCTGGGCCAGATTGTCCCCGGTGACCCCCGCCCCCATGGCCAACACGTTGGCGTCGTTGTGGCGGCGGGTCATCTCGGCGGAAAGAGTCTCGTGGCACAAGGCGCACCGCACCCCCTTCACCTTGTTGGCGGCGATGGACATGCCGATGCCGGTGGTGCACAGCACCACCCCCCGCTCACAGGTCCCGTCTGCCACCAGCCGGGCGGCGGCGGCGCCAAAGTCGGGATAATCGCAGCTGTCCGTGCTGTTTGTGCCGCAGTCCATGACCACATGGCCCTGGTCCAGCAGATGGGCCTTCAGGCGCTCCTTCAGCGCAAAGGCGCCGTGGTCGCAGGCAATGGAAATTTTCATAGCTTCCAAGTCTCCTCTGTCAAAGTTTGTGGAGCACCGGCCTTCGGTGCTCATAGGTGGCCACATGGTCAAACCCCGCCCCTTTGACCATCTCCAGGGCCTGGGGGATGCCGCAGGCCACGTGCTCAGGGCAGTGGGCGTCCGCGCCCACGGTGACCAGCCTGCCCCCGCACTCCCGGAACCAGCCCAGCAGCAGCGGCCAGGAGTCCAGGTCCCGCCCGGCCCAGACGTTCACCTCCAGGGCGTGGTCCGTGCGGGCGATCTCAGTGAAGATAGCCCGGACCTGTTCCTCGTAGTCCTCTATGGACAGCTCCACGCCGTCCCGGTGGATATAGCGCAGAGGATAAACGATGTGGGCCAGGCTGTCGTAGCAGTCGGGCATTTGGGACACCAGGGTCCAGGTGTGCTCCAGGGTACTCTCCATCACCTTGCGGGCCAGGGCCATATTCCGGTGGAAATCGGAAAAATACAGGTCCCGGTTGCCCTCCATGCCGATCCAGTTGTGGAGGGAGCCCAGCACAAAGTCCAGCTCCTCCCCGCCCTGGGCCAGAGCCTCCCGGGCGGCCTGGGGGTCGTAGGGGGCGGAGCCCAGCTCCAGTCCCAGCCGAAGGGTCAGCTTCTCCCCCGCCGCATCCTTGACGGCACGGTACTGCTCCTTGGCGGCGGGCCAGTCGAAGGGGGCGGCGGGGAGGCCGCCGAAGTCCAGCAGGTCGTGGTGGTCGGAGACGCAGAACTCCCGAAGGCCCGCCTTTACCGCCGCTTGGACCATATCGGTCAGCGGCACGTCGCAGTCGGGGGAAATCTGAGAGTGGCTGTGGATGTCGCACAAATACATCGTTGCATCACCTTATAGTTCAATATTCCGCACCCGGTCACCGCACCGCAGCCGATGGCTGTCCCGCTGGAAACGCTGCATGCCCCAGACACAGCTCATGTCAGGCGCAGTCCGTGGACCCCGCCCCGCCTCGGTGTTTCGGCACCGGCGGCAGCACCAAGCAGGACGCCCCGCGTCGAAAGCTCCACGCGCCGGAAGGGCCGCGCCCGAGCTTCGTATCGGGCTCTCCCGTGACCGGGGATACCTAAGGGGCGGAGCCCCTTAGGCGCGCTCTTTGCCTACTTTCTCTCGCGTGAGAGAAAGTAGGCCCCCGGAGGGGCGCTGGTCCCCGCAGGGGAGTATGGCCTCACAGCGGCCAGCTCGGGAACCAGCGCAGCAAATACTGGCTATACCAGTTGGGCACATAAATGCCGATCAGCTCCGGATAAAACAGAGCGTACAGCGCCACGGCGTACCCGGTAAAGCCGTACACCGCCAGCCGGTACCCTTTGCGCTTGCGCTCCATCATATCGTCCATCAGGTAGGCGATGGCAAAGCACAAAAACAGCACCGTGGGGAAGTAGTGATAGGCGAACAGGATGCGCCCGATGGGCAGCCAGGGCACAAACTGGGATAAAATAGAAATGAGAATAAACAGCCCCTTGCCGCACCTGCGCCGCACGGTCTGGACGGCCACGCCGAAAAAGGCCAGCAGCCCCATCCAGGACACCAGAGGATTGTTGAAAGAGGCGAACAGGCTCTTCATGCCTGGCACATCCAGATCCCGGTAGTACAAAATGGGCCGTCCGTCGAAAATCCACTGGTACCAGTAGGACTCGTAAGGGTGTGGGGTGTGAACCCCCTGATGATAGGTGAACATAAAGTGCTGGTTTTCCAGCATGATGTCCACCGGATGGGCGGTATTTTTGATGACGTCAAAGAATCCCTGCTTCGCTCCGTCCGCTCCGGGCTGGGCCGCGGCGGCCAGATGCTGGGGAAGCTGCGTGAAGGGCCAGGCCAGGCACTGCTGGACCATACCCAGGAAGCCCGCGGTGTTGCCCCGGGCAGCGGCATAGGGGAAATAAGACAGGGTGTAGATGCACACCGGGATGATGACGAAAAACAGGATGGACCACAAAACGGTGCCCACCGCGTGGATGGTGAAGGAGGGAATCTGGGGCCGTTTCCAGGGGGGTGCGGTCTCCAGGAACATGGCCTGGGTCACGTCCTCCTTTACCTCCGGCGGGGCGGCCTGAAGCCGGGCCCGGTTGTCCGCCTCCCGCCAGTCCCCGGCCTTGAAAATCATGCCCAGCAGCCACAACAGGGCCAACCCCGCCCCGGCGTACACCACCGTCCACTTGGATGCGCAGCCGATCCCCCAGAACAGACCGCTGAGAAACAGGGGCAGGATATACCACCGCAGCTTCTTCCCGGCGGGGACCGCCAGCCAGCGGTACATGAAGTAATAGGACACCAGGATGAAAAACACGCCGTAGGTGTCGATGGTGGCGATGCGGGTCTGGACCAGGTGCATGAAATCGAAGGTAAACAACGCCGTGCCGCATAGGGCCACGGCGGTCTTGCCGAACAGGTTTTTCACGAAGAGATACAGCACCGGCACCATCAGCACCCCAAACAGGGTGCCCATAAACCGCCAGCCGAAGGGAACCATGCCGAATATGGCCACGCCGATGGACAAAATCAGCTTGCCCAGAGGGGGATGGGACACCTCGTAGGGATAGATGTTGTTCAGATGCTCCAAGGCGGTGCGGGGGTGGTAGATCTCGTCAAAATAGGAGGAATTCATATAGGTGGATTTGGCGGTCCACTCCTCCCGCTCGTCAAAGAGGGCCCGGGCGCCCTCGTCCGCCATGGCGGGGTGCTGGGGGACGTCCATATTCCACAACGCCAGCTCCGCCAGCCACAGACCCTCCTCCCGGGGAGCGCTGACGGCGGTGATGCGGAACACCGAGGCGGTGACCGGACCAATGGGCTGCTGGCCCTCATTTTTGTTTTCCGCGCTGATCTCCAGCCCGTTCCAATCCACCCGCTGAAGATCCACCACCCGCCATTTAAACAGCGTGTTATAGGACTGATCCAGTTTGATCCCGCCCTGCCAGCTTCCGTCGTCGTCCATCCACTCCAGCTCGTAGGAGCCGGTGCCCAGAGAGGTAAAGAAGGACACCTTATCCACCGTCACCGGCTGTTCATAGGCAAAGGCCAGGCTGTCCCCCTGGCGGAACTTGACCACACTCTCGGGGCCGGACAGGTTGCCCAGCCGGAAAAAGGCGGTGGCGGCATAGACCGCCGTCAGCAGCAGCACAGGCAGGATATCGCTGCGCTCCATGGGATGATAGGGCAGGGTCAGGGTCATGCGGGCTCGTTTGGACCGCTCCTCCGCCATGGCAATCCACTCCAGGCTGTGGGGCCGGGGCCGCAGGCACAGCCAATAGTAGACGAAAAAGCCGATGCATACCGCCAGGGCCGGGATGCACCAGGCAAAGGCGGGGGACAAATTGCCGAAAAACCAGGATATGCCGTATGACGCCGCGTCCAGGACTCCCTGGAGGGTGAGCGGGACGCTCTCCGATGGGGCGGCGGTCAGAGCCAATAAGTTTATCATTGCGACCTCCATGCGCAGCCTGCGCGATTTTTGCGTTGAACAGGACAAACGCCTATACATTGCGTATCATACTACGAATGGATCGGAAAAGGAAGCCCCTTTTTCCCAGTTTTGCACGGAATTGGGCAACATGCTCAGCAGTCATGGAGGCGGTGTGCGAAAATAGGATTGGATTCTGGCATGAGAATACATTCACATTTAATTTACAACTGAGCTATTGACAATTTCGAGGGGTGGTGGTACATTTACTTTAGCACTCAGAAAGGATGAGTGCTAAATCCGCGGGGAGGAGGCGGTCCTTTGGAGCTGTCCGAGCGAAAGAAGAAAATTCTGCGCGCCGTGGTGGAAAGCTATATCCAGACGGCGGAGCCGGTGGGCTCCAAGGCGCTGGCCCAGCTGGCGGGGCTGAAGGTGTCCTCCGCCACCATCCGCAACGAGTTGGCCGACCTGACGGAGCTGGGCTACCTGGAGCAGCCCCACACCTCCGCCGGACGGATTCCCTCCCCCCAGGGCTACCGGCTGTACGTCAACGAGCTGATGGAGGAGCAGCGGCTGAGCCTGGAGGAGACAAAGCAGATCAACGACGCGCTGCACCTGAAAATGCGGGAACTGGACAAGGTCATCGATCAGGCGGGCCGGATGGTGTCCCAGCTCACCAACTATCCCGCGTTCTCCCTCACCGAAGGGGCCAGGCGGCTGACCATCAAGCGGTTCGATTTGATTTTGGTGGACTCCGCCTCCTTCATCGCCGTGGTGATGACGGACTCAAGCGTAGTGAAAAATAAGCTGTTCCGGCTTCCCGCCGAGCTGTCCGAGCCCCAGTTGCAGCTGCTCACCACCCTTTTGAACACCGCCTTCGTGGGCAAGACCCTGGACCAGCTCACCCCGGAGCTGATGCATGTGGCGGAACACGCGGCGGGCAGCTCCTACGGACTCATCTCCCTGGTGGTGTCCTTCGCCATGGAGGTGCTGGACGAGCTGGAGAGCAGCGCGGTATACACCGCCGGGGCCAGCCACATCCTGGACCACCCCGAGTATCAGGACGTGGGCAAGGCCCAGAAGCTGATGAGCTATCTGTCCGAGGACAAGGCGCTGGCCCAAGCGCTGGCCCTGCCCGCGCTCCAGGACGACAGCACCAAGATCCTCATCGGCCCGGAGAACGTGGCCGACGAGCTGAAGGACACCAGCGTGGTGCTTGCAAGCTATGACATCGGGGACGGCATGAAGGGGGTTATCGGCGTAGTGGGTCCCACCCGGATGGACTACGCCAAAGTGGCCGCCAAGCTGTCCTATGTGGCGGACGGCCTGTCCAAACTGTTCGGGCAGCCGGAGCTGCCCCCCGGTATGCCGGAAAAGGAGGAATAGACGCCAATGGCTGAAGAAAAGAAGAAAGAAAACCCCATCCCGGAGGATGCGCAGGAGGAAACCGCCGACGCTCCCGAGCAGGAGACCGTCGAGGAGACCGAAACCGTAGATGCCCCCGAAACAGACGAGAGTCCTGAGACCGCCGAGGCTTCGGAGGCGCCGGCGTCCAAGGCGAAGGGGTTCTTCGGGAAGGGCAAGAAAGAACCCAAGAAGGATCAGGGCCAGCTTTTGGCCGAGGCGGCGGACAAATACCTGCGCCTGGCGGCGGAGTACGACAACTACCGCAAGCGCACCGCCAAGGAGAAGGAAAACGCCTGGACCGAGGCCAAGGCCCAGACCGTGGCCGCCTTCCTCCCGGTGTACGACAACCTGGAGCGGGCCATGAAGCAGGAGACCGCCGACGAGGCCTACAAAAAGGGCGTGGAGATGACCATGAAGGGCCTCCAGGACGCCCTCACCGGCCTGGGGGTGGAGATGATCCCCGCCCTGGGCGAGACCTTCGACCCCAACCGCCACAACGCCGTGATGCACACCGACGACCCAGAGGCCGGAGAGAACACCATTGTGGAGGTGTTCCAGCAGGGCTTCATCTGCGGAGAAAAAGTGATCCGATTCTCCATGGTCAGAGTCGCAAATTAAGAAGCGTGAGTGCAGGCAGGCTCAGAGGCACAATAACGCATTTCCCAATTTCACATTGTTAAAAATACACTTTCATATAACAGGAGGAAATCACTATGAGCAAAATTATCGGTATCGACTTAGGTACTACCAACAGCTGTGTGTCCGTCATGGAGGGCGGCGAGGCCGTCGTCATCCCCAACGCAGAGGGCAACCGCACCACTCCGTCCGTCGTCGCCTTTTCCAAGGACGGCGAGCGCATGGTGGGCCAGGTGGCAAAGCGCCAGGCCATCACCAACCCAGACCGCACCATCGCCTCCATCAAGCGTGAGATGGGTTCGGATTACCGGGTGAACATCGACGGCAAGAAATACACCCCCCAGGAGATCTCCGCCATGATCCTCCAGAAGCTGAAGGCGGACGCCGAGGCCTACCTGGGCCAGACCGTCACCGAGGCGGTCATCACCGTCCCCGCCTACTTCACCGACGCCCAGCGCCAGGCCACCAAGGACGCGGGCAAGATCGCCGGCATGGAGGTCAAGCGCATCATCAACGAGCCCACCGCCGCGGCCCTGGCCTACGGCGTGGACAAGGAGTCCGACCAGAAGATCATGGTGTACGACCTGGGCGGCGGCACCTTCGACGTGTCCGTGCTGGAGGTGGGCGACGGCGTCATCGAGGTGCTGGCCACCGCGGGCAACAACCGCCTGGGCGGCGACGACTTCGACAAGTGCGTCATGGACTGGATGGCCGCCGAGTTCAAGAAGACCGAGGGCATCGACCTCACCGGCGATAAAGTCGCCATGCAGCGGCTGAAGGAGGCCGCCGAAAAGGCCAAGATCGAGCTGTCCGGCGTCACCACCACCACCATCAACCTGCCCTATATCACCGCCGACGCCACCGGCCCCAAGCATCTGGACCTGACCCTGAGCCGCGCCAAGTTCGACCAGCTCACCTCCCACCTGGTGGACGCCACCGCAGGTCCCGTGCGCCAGGCCATGAGCGACGCGGGCCTGTCCGGCAGCGACATCCAGAAGGTCCTCATGGTGGGCGGCTCCAGCCGGATCCCCGCCGTCCAGGACATGGTGAAGAAGCTCACCGGCAAAGAGGGCTTCAAGGGCATCAACCCCGACGAGTGCGTGGCCATGGGCGCGGCCCTTCAGGGCGGCGTGTTCACCGGCGACACCAAGGGCCTGCTGCTGCTGGACGTCACCCCCCTGTCCCTGGGCATCGAGACCATGGGCGGCGTGATGACCCGGCTCATCGACCGCAACACCACCATCCCCGCCAAGAAGTCCCAGACCTTCACCACCGCCGCCGACAACCAGACTTCTGTTGAGGTCCACGTGCTCCAGGGCGAGCGGGAGATGGCCCAGTACAACAAGACCCTGGGCAAGTTCCACCTGGACGGCATCGCCCCCGCCCGCCGGGGCGTGCCCCAGATCGAGGTCACCTTCGACATCGACGCCAACGGCATCGTCAACGTGTCCGCCAAGGACCTGGGCACCGGCACCGAGCAGCACATCACCATCACCTCCTCCACCAACATGTCCAAGGAGGACGTGGACAAGGCCGTCCGGGAGGCAGAGCAGTTCGCCGCCGAGGACGCCAAGCGGAAAGAGGAAGTGGACACCCGCAACCAGGCCGACCAGATGGTGTACCAGACCGAGAAGACCCTGGACGAGATGGGCGACAAGCTGGACGCCGCCGACAAGGGAAGCGTCCAGAGCGCCCTGGAGAAGCTGAAGGAGACCCTGAAGGGCTCCGACACCCAGGCCATCAAGAACGCCACCGAGGAGCTGACCAAGGCTTTCTACGCCGTCAGCGAAAAGCTGTACGCCCAGCCGGGTCCTCAGGCCGGCCCCGGCCCCGACATGGGCGGTCAGCAGCCCCAGGGCGGCGACAATGTGGTGGACGCCGATTACGAAGTGGTGGATGATGATAATAAGTAACTAACCTAACAACGGGCGGCAGCGGGGCATTGCGCCCCGCCGTTCCCCTGTCAAGAGGTGATTCCATATATGGCAGATCAAAAACGAGATTACTATGAGGTGCTGGGCGTATCCAAGTCCGCCTCCGATGATGAGCTGAAAAAGGCCTACCGCAAGCTGGCCAAGCAGTACCACCCGGACATGAACCCCGGCAACAAGGAGGCCGAGGCCAAGTTCAAGGAGGTCAATGAGGCCTACGAGGTGCTGTCCGACAAGGACAAGCGGGCCAAGTACGACCAGTTCGGCCACGCCGGAGTGGACCCCAACTTCGGCGCGGGCGGCTTCGGCGGCGGCTTCGACATGGGGGACATCGACCTGGGCGACATTTTCGGCTCCTTCTTCGGCGGGGGGTTCGGTTCGCAGCGCCAGGCCGACCCCACCGCCCCCAAGCGGGGCCAGTCCATCCGGGCCAGCATCACCATCTCCTTCGCCGAGGCCATGAGCGGCTGCGAGAAGGAGCTGAACGTGCCCAGGATGGAGACCTGCGACTCCTGCCGCGGCACCGGCTGCGCCCCCGGCACCACCGCCGAGGTTTGCCCCGACTGCCGGGGCACCGGCCAGGTGCGTATCCAGCGGGGGGGCGGCGGCTTCGCCTTCTCCACCACCGCGCCCTGCTCCAAGTGCCGGGGCACCGGAAAGATTATCCACCAGCCCTGCGCCGACTGCCGGGGCAGCGGCCAGGTCCGCCGGCAGCGGAAGATCAAGGTCCGCGTGCCCGCCGGCATCTACGATGGCCAGACCATCTCCATGCGGGGCCAGGGCAGCGGCGGCGAGAACGGCGGCCCCGCCGGGGACCTGCTGGTCAACGTGGCGGTGATTCCCGACTCCCGGTTCGAGCGGGAGGGCAACGACCTGTACACCCAGCGGAACGTGAGCTTCACCCAGGCCGCCCTGGGGGCGGAGCTGGAGATCGAGACCATCGACGGCAAGGTAAAGTACAACCTGCCCGCCGGGACCCAGCCGGGCACCGTATTCCGTCTGCGGGGCAAGGGCGCGCCCAGCGTCAACGGGCGGGGACGCGGTGACCAGTACGTCACCGTCCAGGTCCAGGTGCCCACCAATCTGACCGGCCAGCAGAAGGACGCTCTGCTGGAATATGCCAAGACCATGGGGGAGGGGACGCCCGCCCCGGCCTCGCCGGTGAAGGACTTTTTCGCCGGGAAGAAAAAGAAAAAATAAAACCGAGGACGAAAGCGGCTTGCTTTCGTCCTCTTGCTTTTATTCTCGCGGCTCGTCCAGCACCCAGGGCAGGGTCAGCGAGAAATACAAGTCAAAGTGCGGTTCGGGAAAATCGGGAGCGCCAGGATATGTATCATGGAAGCACGTGCCCATACCCCAGTCAAATTTGGCAGAATCCCTCTGCTCATCGCCGCTGAGGATTCTCCCCGCAATGCGATAGACAAACCCATACAGGCGCCCGCCCTCCTCCGGACCGTATTCACACACATCGGTGGATTTTTCCGGCGGAATACCCAGCCCGTCCAACAGCTCCAGCACCGGGGCAGGCAATGCTCTCTCACGGGCCAGCTTCAAAAAATTCCGGCAGTCGCCGCAGTCACAGTCCCACTCATCCGCCTGGGCGTACCAGTTCCGTGTGGCTTCCCCGTCTATTTCCACCCGAAAGCCGAACAAATCACGTTCTGCCATGGTCGTCTCTCCTCCTTATAAAAAACCAGGGCCGCACCCCGGCGGGTACGGCCCTCCATTTTTAGTCTGTGTCCACCGTGATGTTGTCCGTTCCGTGGGCCTCGAACTCGTCGATATAGGCGTCGATGCGCTGGGTCAGCTCGTCGTAGTTGGTCTCGTCGATGGGTACGTCGTCCATATCCCTCCGGGCCAGGTCCTCGGCCAAAATCTCAAAGAACACGTTGTTCTCGTACTCCATGATGGCCTCGTGGATGCCCCCCTCGGCAAAGGCCCGGGACGGGATCACCTCCCCCTGGTAAGTCTCGGCCAGGCTGGGCATTCCCTCTTGGGCCGCCTTGGCGAACAGCAGGCTCTCCACCTCGTCGTAGTCCTTGAAGCGGTCCTCCCCACGGGTGGAGTTCAGGATCCAGTTCCCGATGTACGCCAGGTCCAGCAGCCGGCGAAGCTGCTTGCGCGTCAGTTCCAATTCCATGCTTAGCCCTCCTTCGGCTGGTTCTCCCCTATATTATACAGAGTGATTCCCGCTTGTCAATGGGCATACTTGCCGTCATTCCATCATATAGTCAGGCAGGTCAACATTTGACATACGGAGCGTGATTGCAATGCAGGAATACACAGGGGAAAACAAGATTGTTCTGCGGGGGCAGGGGCTGGAAACGCCCGCCCTGTCCCACCAAAACCACGGGGTGGATTACTATCTGGTCCCCCTGCGGGTGCCCCGGCTGAGCGGAACGGACGACGTGCTGAACATCGTCACGGCCAACCCGGACCCCGCCGTATGGGCGCCGGGCCAATGGGTCAGCGTACAGGGAGAGGTGCGCTCCTACAACAACCGCTCCGGCCAGGGCAGCAAGCTGGTCATCACCGTGCTGGCCCGCTGCGCCTGCCGGGACGATACCGAGGAGGGGGAAAACCGGCTGGTGCTGGCCGGGGCGCTGTGCCGCAAGCCGGTGGTCAGGCGCACGCCGCTGGGACGGGAGATCTGCGACCTGCTGCTGGCGGTGAATCGGCCTTACGGGCGGGCGGATTACTTGCCCTGCATCGCCTGGGGTTCCCTGGCCGCCCACTGCGGGGGGCTGGACGTGGGGGAGCGCCTCCGTCTGGAGGGCAGGCTGCAGAGCCGCCGGTACCATAAGCTCATTGACGGAGAGCAGGTGGAGCGCACGGCCTTCGAGATTTCCGTGATGAATCTGCTGCCCGAGGAGGAAGACGTTCAACCATAGGTTTCCGGGCAGATTTCCCGAATTTTTGCCCGGATGGCGCGCAGGTCGGCAAAGGTGTCCGGCTTCTTGGACGGGTCCCGGAGCAGGGCGGCGGGGTGGTAGACGGCCGTGTAATATACGCCGTTCTTCTCCACCCACTGCCCGTGCTCCCTGGTGATGCGGTAGTCGGGCTTTATGAGCCGCATGGCGGCAATGCGCCCCAGGCACACCACGACGCGGGGGCGGAGCAGCTCCATCTGTTCCCACAGGTAGCCGATACAGGCGTCCTGCTCGGTGTTCAGCGGGTCCCGGTTTTTGGGCGGGCGGCATTTGACGATGTTGGTGATGTAAAAGTTCTTCTCCCGGCTCAGTCCGATGAGAGAGAGCATCTCGTCCAGCAGCTGGCCGCCCCGGCCTACAAAGGGCTCGCCCTGCAGGTCCTCGTTTTCGCCGGGGCCCTCGCCGATGAACATGACTTTGGCGTCCTTCGGCCCTTTGCCGAACACCACGTTGGTGCGGGTGTCCGCCAGGGCGCACTTCTGGCAGCCCATACAGCGGCGGTGTAATTCTTCCCAGTTTGGCATGGGTCTATCCCCCTAAGGCTTTTGTTCTTTGGACATTGTACCATATTTTTTGCGGTTAGGCTATGGTATGTTTGGGAAATCTTCAGTTGACAAACAAAAAAATTCAGTGTAGAATTCCTTCATCAAGTTAAATGATAAAAGGCATCGACGAAGACCGCCCCTCACGGCGTCCGACAGAGAACGCGGGCCACTGACTGAAAGCCCGCCCCGGAAAGACGAGACGGCGCAACGCTTCCGAGCCGACGGTTCGAACCTCCAACGGCGGGGGTGTAGGGCCGTCCGTCCTCCCCACGTTACCGGGGCTCGAGAGAGGTCCCTTGTTGGAGGGGCAACGCGGGTGGTACCGCGGAATTTATCAGTTGATTCCGTCCCGGACTGTACGTCTGTACAGTCCGGGACTTTTTGCTTTGCGTCGGCAGACGCGGCCTGCGCGCCCAACCCGGACGGGCGCGCGGAGAATTTTTTGAGAGGAATGAAAGTTATGAAGTTCGTCACAGGCGAGAGCAGAAAACCGGCCACCTATCAGGAAATCGCGGAGGGCGGGCGGAATAACTCCGTTACGGTCCATGGCGCGGTCCACCTACTGCGGGATATGGGCGGGCTGGCCTTCCTCATCCTGCGCATGGCCCGGGGGACCGTCCAGTGCGTCTGCGCGCCGGAAATTCTGCCGGAGGGGCTGTGCGAGGAGTGTACGGTGGAGCTGTCCGGCACGGTGCGGGACGAGGTCCGGGCCCCCGGCGGATTTGAGATCGCGGCGGAGTCCCTCACTGTGCTGTCCCGGCCCGCCGCCCCCATGCCCGTGTCTCTGAGCAAGGGTCCGCTGAAGCTAAACCTGGACGCCGAGTTGGCACTGCGGCCCGCCGTCCTGCGCCATCCGCGGGAGCGGGCGGTGTTCAAGGTGCAGGAGGGACTGGTGCGGGCTTTCCGGGACTACCTCACCGGGGAGGGCTTTACCGAGGTACACACCCCGAAAATCGTCCACGCCGGGGCGGAGGGCGGCTCCAACATCTTTAAGCTGAACTATTTCGGCAAAAAAGCGTATTTGGCCCAGTCCCCCCAGTTTTACAAGCAGACCATGGTAGGGGTGTTCGAGCGGGTGTTTGAGGTGGGCCCCGTGTTCCGGGCGGAGAAGCACGCCACTCCCCGGCACCTGAACGAATATACCGGGCTGGACCTCGAGATGGGGTATATCGGCTCCTTCTACGATGTCATCGAGATGGAGACGGGGTATCTCCGTTATGCCATGGAGCTGCTGGCCCGGGAATACGCCCCGGAGCTGGAGCTTTTGGAGGTGGAGCTGCCCGGCGCGGATCGGATTCCCTGCCTGCGGTTTGACGACGCCAAGCGGCTGGCGGCGGAAAAGTACGGGTACCGGATCCGGGACCCCTATGACCTGGAGCCAGAGGAGGAAGCCCACATCGGCCAGTATGCCAAGGAGGAGTTTGGCAGTGACTTCGTGTTTGTCACCCACTATCCCTCCAAAAAGCGGCCCTTCTACGCCATGGACGACCCCGAGGACCCCAGGTACACCCTGTCCTTCGACCTGCTGTTCCGGGGCATGGAGGTCACCACCGGCGGGCAGCGCTTACACGACTACGCCCGGCAGGTGGCGAAAATGGAGGACCGCGGCATGGACCCGGCGGGGCTTGAGAGTTATCTGATGATCCACAAGCACGGGATGCCGCCCCACGGGGGACTGGGCATCGGCCTGGAGCGCCTGACCATGAAGCTGTGCGGGCTGGACAACGTGCGCTATGCGGCCCTGTTCCCAAGAGACCGGAGCCGTCTGGAGCCGTAACCTACTTCTTCTTGAAAGAAAAAGTAGGCAAAAAGAACTTTTAGACCGTTACCGCCGGATAGGTTATCCAACGCTTTTGCGCCGGCGGCAAACCTTCAATATTTCTGATAAGGGGAGATTTTTATGAATATCGACACAGCGATGGTGGAGTATATTTCCGAACTGTCCCGCTTAGAGCTGCGGTGCGGCGAAAAGCAGGCCATGACCGCTCAGCTGGAGCAGATCATCGCCTATATGGAAGTGCTGAGCAAACTGGACACCCAGGGTGTGGAGCCCATGAGCCATGTGTTCCCGGTGAAGAATGTGCTGCGGGAGGATGAGGTGGTTCCCTCCCAGGACCGGACCGAGCTGCTGGCGGGCGCGCCCGTTCCCGATGGGGAGGCGTTCCTGGTCCCCAAGGCCGTGGACTGACTTACTTTTTCTTGAAAGAAAAAGTAAGCAAAAAGAACTTTAATTCGCCGCCAACGCGGCGGGTATCGGACAGTTTTCACACGACAACGAACGTAATTTGAAGATGGGGAGAACAAAATATGGTATTGAGAGAGTTGACCGCCCTGGAGTTGGGCGCGGCCATCAAAAGGGGCGAGGTGTCCGTCAAGGAGGCCGCCCAGGCGGCGCTGGACAGCCTGGCCGCTCAGGACGGGGCGCTGAACGCCTTTATCACCGTCACCGGCGAGCGGGCGCTGGACCGGGCGGAGAAGCTGCAGGCCGGGACGAAGAGCGCTGAAAGCCCCCTCTACGGCGTGCCCATGTCCATCAAGGACAACATCTGCACCAGGGGGGTGAAAACCTCCTGCGCGTCCAAAATATTGGGTGATTTTGCGCCTCCTTACGACGCCGCGGCGGCTTTGAAGCTGGCGGACGCGGGGGCCGTCTGCCTGGGCAAGCTGAATATGGACGAGTTCGCCATGGGGTCCACGTCGGAGACCTCCTTTTACGGCCCGGTGAAAAATCCCTGGGACCGGTCTCGGGTGCCGGGCGGGTCCTCCGGCGGAGCGGCCGCCGCTGTGGCGGCGGGCATGGGGTGGTACGCCGTCGGGTCCGACACCGGCGGGTCCATCCGTCAGCCCGCATCCTACTGCGGCGTCACGGGCATGAAGCCCACCTACGGCACCGTGTCCCGGTACGGGCTGATCGCCTACGCCTCGTCGCTGGACCAGATCGGCCCCCTATGCCGGGACGCGGCGGAC
>CATLHC010000018.1 GCA_949948775.1 uncultured Oscillospiraceae bacterium | reverse complement strand
ACGCTTTTATCACCCGCCGGGACTCCACCGGTGGCATGACCATCGCAGCGGGCTATCCCTTCTTCGGGGACTGGGGCCGGGATACCATGATCGCCCTGCCGGGGTGCCTGCTGTCCACCGGACGCTGTGAGGAGGCCAAAAGCGTGCTGCGCACCTTTCTGGCCTATGAACGGGACGGGCTGGTGCCCAACCTGTTCCCCGAAGGCGGGGAACCTCCCCGGTACAACACGGCGGACGCGGCCCTCCTGCTCGTCAACTGTGTGTGGCTGTATCATCAAAAAACCGGGGACGACGCGTTCGTCCGGGAGGCCTTCCCGGCGCTGGCGCGCATCATCGCCGCCTATCGCCGGGGCACCCGCCACGCCATCCGCATGGACACGGATGGGCTTATCTCCGCCGGGGAGGGGACGGATCAGGTCACCTGGATGGACGTGAACCTGGACGGCTTCCTGCCCACTCCCCGCCACGGCAAACCGGTGGAACTCAACGCCTACTGGTACAACGCCCTGTGCGTCCTGCGGGAGCTGGCCCCCCTGACCGGGGCGGAGGTTGGAGAATACGCCGCCCTGGCACAGCAGGTCAAGACGGCGTTCAACGAGCAGTTTTGGATGGAAGACCAGGGCTGCCTAAAGGATGTACTCTCCGGCACAAGGGCGGACACCCAGCTGCGGTGCAATCAGATTTGGGCGGTGTCCATGCCTTTTGCCATGCTGCCCCGGTCGCGGGAGCGGCGGGTGGTGGACACCGTGTACCGGCATCTCTACACCCCCTGCGGCCTGCGGACCCTTTCCCCCGACGACCCGGAATTCCACCCCGTCTACGCCGGGCCCCAGCGGGACCGGGACCTGGCCTACCACCAGGGAACGGTGTGGCCCTTTCCCCTGGGGGCGTACTACCTGGCCTATCTGAAGGTCCACGGGAACTCGCCCGCCGCCGCCCGGGCGGTGCGGGAGCAGCTGGCCCCCATGGAGAGCATTTTGCGGGAGGGCTGTGTGGGTCAGCTTCCCGAGGTGTACGACGGACTGGAGCCGGGACGGTCCAAGGGCTGCTTTGCCCAGGCGTGGAGCGTGGGTGAGCTGCTGCGGGTCTATGAAGCGCTGGAAAAAATCGAAAGCGAGGCAGAATACTATGCTGGATAAGACAAAAAAGGACTGGTGGAAATCCGCCGTCTTCTATCAGGTCTACCCCAAGAGCTTTCAGGACACCGACGGTGACGGCGTCGGGGATATCCCCGGCGTCATCCGGCGCCTGGACTACCTGGAAAAGCTGGGCGTCGACGGCATCTGGCTGTCCCCGGTGTGTGCCTCCCCTCAAAAGGACAACGGCTATGACATCGCCGATTACCGGGCCGTCGATCCCCGGTTCGGCACCATGGAGGACATGGAAGCGCTGATCGCCGAGGCGGCAAAACGGGGCATCACCATCATCATGGACCTGGTGCTCAACCACTCCTCCGACCAGCACCGCTGGTTTTTGTCCGCCAAGGCGGACCGGAACAGCCCCTGGCACGACTTCTACATCTGGCGGGACGGCACGCCGGACTGCCCACCCAACGACATGAAGGCCACCTTCGGCGGCCCCGCCTGGACCTATGTGCCGGAGATCGGCCAGTGGTATTTCCACCAGTTTTCCCCCTGGCAGCCCGACCTGAACTGGGAGAATCCGGCCATGCGCCGGGAGCTGTACGGCATGATCCGCTTCTGGGTGGACAAGGGGGTGGGCGGCTTCCGGCTGGACGTCATCGACAATATCGGCAAGGAGCCGGACAAAAAAATCACCTCCAACGGCCCCCGCCTCCATGAATACATCCAGGAGATGCGCCGGGAGGCATTCAAGGAGGACACCCTGGTCACTGTGGGCGAGGCCTGGAGCGCCGGCGTGGAGGAGGCCAGGCGCTACGCCGCCCCGGACGGCAGTGAGCTGAGCATGGTGTTCCAGTTCGAGCACATCTGCCTGGACTACGGCAAGGACAAGTGGGAGGTGAAGCCCCTGCCCCTGGTGAAGCTGAAAAAGTGCTTTGAGCGCTGGCAGAAGGGGCTGGCGGGCCAGGGCTGGAACAGCCTGTTCCTGGAGAACCACGACCTGCCCCGGATCGTCTCCGCCTGGGGGGACGACGGGAAGTACCGGGTGGAGTCCGCCAAAATGCTGGCGGCCATGGTCCACGGGATGCAGGGCACTCCCTACGTCTATCAGGGGGAGGAGCTGGGCATGACCAACATCCGCCTGCCCATCGAGGAATATGACGACCTGGAGATCCTCAACACCTACCGGGAGCGGCTGGCCCGGGGTGACAGGGCGGAGGACATCATGGCGGGCATCTATGCCCACGGCCGGGACAACGCCCGGACGCCCATGCAGTGGACCGCTGGAGAAAACGCCGGATTCTCCCAGGCCAAGCCCTGGCTTCCGGTGAATCCCAACTACCCCGAAATCAACGCCCAGGCCGCCCTGGCGGACCCGGACTCCGTGTTCTATTTCTACCAAAAGCTCATCGCCCTGCGCAAGCGATACCCAGTGTTCCGGGAGGGCGCGTTCACCCTGCTGAACCCAGAGGACGAAGCGGTGTTCGCCTACACCCGCGATACGCAGGAGGAGCATCTTCTGGTGGTGTGTAATTTCACCGCGCGGGAACAGCCCGAGGTGTGCCCGGAGGCGTTCCGGGAGGCGCGGGTGCTTGCCGCCAACTACGCCGGTCCGTCCGGCGTTCTGCGCCCCTATGAAACCCGGATGCTCTATTATCGGACCGTATGAGATACCGGCACTGCATTTTTGACCTCTACGGCACCCTGGTGGACATCCACACCGACGAGCGCTCCCCTCGGCTGTGGGTGCGCATGGCGGAGGAATATCGCCGGAACGGGGCGCTGTACCGGCCCGGCGAACTGCGGGACGCCTACTTCCGGCTGGTGAACGGGCTGGAGCGGGACGCGCCCCGGCAGGGGGACGCCCACGAGGCCCACCCGGAGATTCAGATCGAGCAGGTTTTTCAGCGGCTTTATCAGGAAAAGGGAGCGGCGGCGGACCGGGAGCTGGCCGTCCGCACCGGGCTGACCTTCCGCCGCCGCTCCACCGAGTACCTGCGCCTGTACCCCGGCGCGGCGGAGCTGCTGGGCGGCCTGCGGGCGCGGGGGTGCGGGGTGTGGCTGCTGTCCAACGCCCAGGCCGTCTTCACCCGTTGGGAGTTGAAGCGGCTGGGTCTGGACGGCCTGTTCGACGGCGTCTATCTCTCCTCCGACTACGGATGCAAAAAGCCGGACCCCCGTTTTTTCCGCGCTTTGCTGGAGGAGAACGCCATCCCCCCCGACCGCGCCGTCATGGTCGGCAACGACGGGCGGTGCGATATTGAGGGCGCCCGGGCTGTGGGGCTGTCGACCCTCTACATCCGTTCCAACCTTTCCCCCGACGAGCCCTTTCCGCAGGCGGACGACGTGCTGGAGGGGATGGATCTGAAAAAGGCGCTGCGCATTTTGACATGGGAGAGGCCGTCAAAAGCATGAAAAATATCGTCTAAAAATTATGGAGACCTGGTAAGAGCACTCCAATTGTGTCCCTGCGAACAATACCGGTATCCTCCGCGGGGAATTATTTTTCCCGGCTTCCCTCCCACAGCGTGGTATGTTACGCCGCTTAAAACAGGCGAGGATTTTGAACCACCCAAAGAAAGCAAACCCAAATCAAACGAAATCGGCTGTTTCCCGCAATGGGGAACAGCCGATTTTGTCTAATTGGGAGTAAATTTATATTGTACAAAGCCGCAGCTCCCCTAAAATGAAACTACTACCAAAAAAGGAGGAGCACGATGAACACCTATGGATACGTACGGGTCTCTACGAAGGAGCAGAACGAAGACCGGCAGATCATCGCCATGCGGCAATTCGGGGTTGAAAGCCGCAATATTATTCTGGACAAGCAGTCGGGCAAGGATTTTGACCGGCCCGGATACCAGCGGCTGGTGCGCAAACTGAAAACCGGCGATACCCTTGTCATCAAGAGCATCGACCGGCTGGGGCGGAATTACGATGAAATTTTGGAGCAATGGCGATTGCTGACCAAAGTGAAGCAGGTGGCCATTGTGGTGCTGGACATGCCCCTGCTGGACACCTGCCGGGGCCGGGACCTCACAGGTGTGCTGATCGCCGACATCGTCCTCCAGCTGCTGTCTTACGTGGCGCAGACAGAGCGGGAATTCAACCGCCAGCGGCAGGCTGAGGGCATCGCGGCGGCAAAAGCCAAGGGCGTCCGCTTCGGGCGCAGGCGCAAGGACCGGGGCGAAGCTTACGAGGGCGTTATGGCTGCCTGGCGGCGGGGGGAACTCAGCGGCCGGGCGGCGGCTAAAAGGCTGGGCGTGGCCCACGGAACCTTCCAGCGCTGGTGTAAGGAGTAAATTTGGACTATAAAGCGTGGGTTGAAAGCCACGCAAAATAAGCCATGGTTTTGAGCGAGGCAATGCCGCTTTTCAAGGTGGCGTACCTTGCTCTGTCTGTTTTTACAACTGTATTATACCACACGCCTCTAAACTCCGCAATAGGTAAAATGGCTCACAACCCACACCTTATGAGCCACTTTCCAACATTTCGTCAGCGGGGGGAATTTGCGGTGGCGCACATGCGGAAGAAATCAGATCTGACCGGACGGCGATACGGAATGCTCACCGTGTCCGGCCCCACCGAGCAGAGAAAAAACAGCTATGTGGTCTGGCGGTGCCAATGCGACTGCGGCGGCTCCATACTGCTGGATACCCGGCGCCTGCAGCGGGGCACGGTAACCGACTGCGGCTGTATCTCCAAAGTACGGCCAGGCCGGCGGGACATCTCCGGAATGCGTTTCGGCAGGCTGACCGCAGTGGAACCCACCGGCGAGGTCATACGGGGCAGCGCAGTCTGGCGGTGCCGCTGCGACTGCGGCGGCGAGGTTCACGCTCCGCTCCACCAGCTGACGGCGGGCTACCGGAAAAGCTGCGGCTGTCTTGGGTACCCGGCGAGGAAGGCCTTCATCGGAAAGCGCTTCGGAAGGCTGACCGTGACGGCTTATGCCGGGAAGCGGAATGGAATGCACCGCTGGCGGTGCCGCTGTGACTGCGGCAAGGAAACCGTGGTGGGGCAGACCCCGCTCCAGACGGGAAAAACAAAGAGCTGCGGCTGCCTCCAGTCGGAGGTCTATCGGGACAATCTGCAGCTTATCGACGGCACCTCCGTGACAATGCTGAAGGCGACCATGGATCGCCTGATCGCCAGCAACACCAGTGGGCACACCGGTGTGTATCTGGATAAAAAGCGCGGGAAATGGATCGCGCAAATCACGTTTAAAGGGAAAACGCACTACCTGGGCGCCTACGCCGAGAAGCAGGAGGCGGTGAAGGCCCGAAGCCGGGGCGAGGAACAGTTTTTCCAGCCGTTTCTGGCGGAGTTTTCCGCAGACGCCGCCCAAGATGCGGCAGCCGGCGGCTGATTTCTTTGGCCGCGGCGCCAGTACCGGGGAGAAGATCGCCCGAGACTTAAGCGAGGAGGGCGAGGCCGCCCTGGCCTACGCCGATAACCCTGACCAGCTCAGACGAAGGATGGGCATGTAAAAACAATCAATCGAGGTGTTTCATGATGAAAGGTATCAAACAACTGCTCCTGCCGGCCCTGGCGCTGGCGCTACTGCTGTCCGGCTGCGCGCAGACCGGCGGCGCCCCTTCCGACCCGCAGGAGGTTTATGTGGGACAGGTCCCGCTGGTGGAGAGCTTCATCGAGGACGAGGCCGTGGCGCTGTCCAGCTCCCCCGCTGCGGTGAACGAGCTGTTGCTGCCCGTGGCCTCCGGCACGGCTGTGGAGACAAAGGGGAGCGTCCGCATCGACTACTCCAATATCACCGACGGCTATGTCATGGTCCAGTACGGCGCGTCCAACACCAGCCGGATGAAGGTCCAGGTGACCGGTCCCTCCACCACCTACACCTATGACCTTCCGGCCTCTGCGTGGACCACCTTCCCCCTCTCCGACGGCAACGGCGGCTATAAGATCACCGTGCTGCAGAACACCCAGGGGAAGAAGTACGCCGCCCTGGCCTCCGTCTCCTTCCGCGTGACGCTGAAGGACGAGTTCGCCCCCTTCATCCGCCCCAACCAGTATGTGGACTACTCCAACGCTGAGAACACTATTAAAAAGGCCGGGGAGCTCACCGCCGGCCTCAGCGACCCGCTGAAAAAGGTGGAAAAGATCTACGACTACGTGGTGAACACCCTGAAATACGACACCCAAAAGGCGTCCAGCGTCAAGAGCGGCTACCTGCCGGTGCTGGACGAGGTGCTGGCGGCGAAGAAGGGCATCTGCTTTGACTACGCCGCTTTGATGGCGGGCATGCTGCGCAGCCAGGGCGTGCCCTGCAAGCTGGTGGTGGGCTACGCGGGCACGGCCTACCACGCCTGGATCAGCGTGTGGACGGAGGAGACCGGCTGGGTGGACGGCGTGATCTTCTTCGACGGCTCCCAGTGGCAGCGCATGGACCCCACCTTCGCCTCCTCCGGCAACAGCAGCGAGGCCATCATGAAATACATCGGCAACGGAAGCAACTACACCACCAAATACCTGTACTGAGAACCCGCCGCCTCGGCGGCTGATTCCAATATAAAACAACGAAAGGAGGGGGCGTCATGGGAGCGAATCCCCCCGGGGAAGGACCCGCCGCCGGGTACGCCGACGGCGGCGGGGTGAGACGAAAACGGCGATTGGCAAACCACGGGAAACCGTGGGACGCAAAGCTACGGGACTAAGGCGCGGGGCGTGCCGCGCTACGTTCGCCGGGCTGCTTTCGGCAAACCGCGGGAAACTGCGGGACGCAAAGCCACGGGGCTAAGGGGTGGCAGGTGCCGCGCTACGCTCGCCGGGCTGCATTTTGGCAAACCATTGGAAACAATGGGACGCAAAGTTTTGGAGGCTGCGGCGCCGGAGGGGGGTTGCGCGAACCCTTTGACGCTATGCCCGTCCGACTGCGACTGAGCAAACCACGGGAAACCGTGGGACGCAAAGTTATGGGGCCTACGGTATGAACCGGGTCTCCCGGTTCCGCTACGGCAGCCCGACCGCCGGACCCTTTGCGTCCGCAAAATGCAAAGAAAGGAATATTGTAACATGAAAAAAATGAACAAACTGATGGCCATTGGCCTGTCCCTGGCGCTGTGCGCCGGTATGATCGCCCCCGCGTTCGCGCAGGACGCCTATTTCTACATCAAGGACGGGGACGCAGGCTGGGAGTTCGCGGGTAAAGGCGAGGTCGATGACAGCGTCACTTTTGATGGGAATGACCAGGCGGTAGGTGCTGTTGATGAGAATGGCGTCCTGGATACGGATGTTGTCACCGCGCCCAAGGGCGATAACCAGGGTATGCAGACGACCGAGGGTAAAGGAGAAGTGCCAAAGCTGATTGGTAGTGGTACGAAGGAGGTCGATGTCCAGGTCAAAGCGGACACGAGTAAGGTCGACAACCTCATCAAGCAGGGCAATCTCACCGAGGGTGAGACGGTGTATGTGTACGATACCAGCAATGGCACCGACGACGTGCTGAACGACCAGTACACCTACTCTGTCACCTGGGATGTGAAGAAAGAAAACGGCGCGGCTGCGTATGTTGACGAGATCCAGGCGAGTGGGCCGATTTGGAACAAGGAGTATAGCGGCGACTCGGTGCCCCAGGCTGATGGCAGCAACAAGGTTGTATTTGTTGAGCAAGATGGGACTGCAGAGAATCCGGCCAGGAACGCCATCCACGTTGACGCTATCGTTGAGAAGTCCCAGAACACCGAGGTCAAGGTCGTGATCAAGGACTTTACTGGAGCACTGAACGAGGACGGCAATGCGCAGTTCCAAGAGAAGACCGACGTCGCGACCGACTCCAAGTACATCCGTCAGGGCACCAACATTGAGACGCCAGACGGCGACGGCAAGACGGTCGTTGACCGTGCCACTGCGATGATCGTTGATGGGCTTGATAAAGTCAATGAGCAGTTTTACAAGCACAGCGACACGAGGGACCCGGAGACCGGCGAGATCACCAGGACCTACACCGAGAGGACCTACAACGTGACCTACACCGTCACTGGTGCCGGTCAGGACAACAGCACCACCACGACCCACGGCAAGGTGAATAACACCTTCACCGCACAGGAGAACAAAGGCACTGTCCCCGGTGTCGGAGGCTACTACACCTTCACCAATTGGGTTGCTGGGGAGCCGGATGAGAACGGCAACATCATCTATACCGCGACCTGCACCTTCACGTCGTACCCCACCTACGACTACGACTTCGGCGACACCGACGTCACCATCGACGACCAGGCCGTGCCTCTGGCCGCGGGCCCTGTGACCCGCGCGGAGTTCATCGACTACCTGTGGCGGCATGAGGGCGAGCCCGACAGCGAGGGCGTGTGCACCTTCACCGACGTGGAGGACACCCACGAGTACTTCGACGCCCTGTGCTGGGCGGAGGAGAACGGCGTGGCCCAGGCGTACCTTGACGCCGAGGGCCACGAGGACGGCACCTTCGAGCCCGACGAGCTGGTCACCGTGGCCGCTGTCCGGGAGTTCCTGGACAACTTCGCCGGCGTGTTCGGCACCAACGCCGTGGCCGTGGCCGACCTGACCACCCTGACGGGTGAGGACGGCGAGGCCGTGCTCAACTGCGACCAGGTGCTGGCCGAGTTCTTCGGCGAGGAGTACGAGCTCCCCGAGGATCTGGACGCCCTGGAGACCGACATCGCGGCGTAAACCGCCAAGACCTTTCCCCCTGCAGCAATCAAACGAGCGTGCCGCAAAACACGGCACGCTCGTTCCCTTCTTTTCCGTTGTCTGAACGCGCTGCCCAATCCGCCGCTCCGATCAAGCGCCGTACAAATATCCCACGGCAGATAATCTCACAAGCACAACAATGAAACGTCCCGGAAACCCATAGATTTCCGGGACGTTTGAACAATTTGAGCTGTAAATCAGCGCTTGCTGAACTGGGGTGCGCGACGGGCGGCCTTGAGGCCGTACTTCTTGCGCTCCTTCATACGAGGGTCGCGGGTGAGGAAGCCAGCGGCCTTCAGGGCGGGGCGGAACTCGGGGTCCATCTCCAGCAGGGCGCGGGAGATGCCGTGGCGCAGGGCGCCCGCCTGGCCGGTGACGCCGCCGCCGGTGACGGTGGCGGTGATGTCCACCTTGCCCACCACGCCGGTGGTGTTCAGGGGCTGGCGGACCACCATCTTCAGGGTCTCCAGGCCGAAGTACTCCTCGATGTCCCGGCCGTTGATGGTGATGGTGCCGGTGCCGTTGGGGAACAGATGGACGCGGGCCACGGAGGACTTCCGGCGGCCGGTGCCGTAATGATAAGGCTTCTTGCTCTTGTACATGATCCGTTACCTCCTTATTCCACGGTCCAGGTCTCGGGCTTCTGGGCGGCGTGGGGGTGGCTGTCGCCGCGGTAGATCTTCAGCCGGGTGAGGGAGTCCTTGGTGACGATGTTGCGGGGCATCATGCCGCGCACCGCCAGCCGGACGGCCAGCTCGGGCCGCTGCTGCATCAGCAGGCGGTACTTGGTCTCCTTGAGGCCGCCCACGTAGCCGGAGTGGGTGCGGTAGTACTTCTGCTCCAGCTTCTTGCCGGTGAGCACCGCCTTGTCGGCGTTGATGACGATGACGAAGTCGCCGCAGTCGGCGTGGGGGGTATACTCGGGCTTGTGCTTGCCCCGCAGGATGGTGGCTGCGGCAACGGCGGTCTTGCCCAGAGGCTTGCCGGCAGCGTCCAGCACATACCACTTGCGCTGAATGTTGCCCTTGTTTGCCATAAAGGTAGACATTCTGGTTTCCTCCATTTATCTCAAATTTGTACGAAGCATGGGAATGCTCCTCTTTACATCGAGGAGCATGGTGTATTATAATGCGGAAAGACGCCTGTGTCAACCAAAAAGCGGGAATTTTTCGAGATATTTTTGAAATCCTCTTTTTATCTCTTGTTTTCAATTGGATGCTCTTCAAATCTCGTTTTGATATTTTTCTTTTTCGCGGAGAAAGGAGGCCGTTATGCGCCTGATCTTATCCCATATGCGCCGGTGCGTGGAGGACTACGCCATGATCCGGCCCGGCGACAAAATCGCCGTAGGGGTGTCCGGCGGCAAGGACTCCCTGGTGCTGCTGTACGCCATGGCCAAGCTGAAGGAATTCTACCCTGTGCCCTTTGAGCTCCACGCCATCACGGTCCACCCTGGTCCGGCAGAGATGGATTTTGGCCCGGTGGCCGATCTGTGCCAGGAGCTGGGGGTGGAGTACCACCTGGTACAGACGGAGATTTTCCGCATCATTTTCGACTACCGAAAGGAGAAAAACCCCTGTTCCATGTGCGCCAAAATGCGCCGGGGGGCCATGCACAACGCCCTGAAGGAGCTGGGCATTGATAAAGTGGCCCTGGGCCACCACTTTGACGACGCGGTGGAGACCTTTTTCCTGTCCCTGTTCTACGAGGGGCGGCTGTCCTGCTTCCAGCCGGTGACCTATCTGGATCGCACGGGCATCACCCAGATCCGCCCCCTGCTCTACTGCGGGGAGGGCGCCCTGCGCAATGCCGCGGCTCGGTACAATCTGCCCGTGGTCCACAACCCCTGCCCCGCCGACGGCAACACCCGGCGGCAGGAGGTAAAGGAGCTGGTGGCGAGATTGTCCAAAGACTACCCCAAGCTGAAGGACTACGTGTTTGGGGCCATGCAGCGCCTGCCCCTGCCCGAGTGGGGGCCAGTGGAGAACAGCCACGGCATCAAGCGGTACGCGGCGGACCACGAGCCAGACAAAGAAGAATGACATAGAGCCCCCGGCATAAAACGCCGGGGGCTCTGGTCTGTTCTCATTCTCCCGCCAGCTCTTCCATCCGTTCAATGGGGAAGGGAGGGAAGGCCACAGGCTTCATGGCGATGGACATCAATTTTCTGGGATTGTCATCCGCCGCCACCCGGTTGGACGACAGCGTGCCGCACCGGCGGCAGCGGTGGATGACCGCCCACTCGCCGCCTTTGCGCACCCACACCGCGATGGGCTCCATTACCCCGCCGCAGTCAGATTCCCGGTCGCCGGGCTCCACGTCCACATGGAGGCTGGACAGACAGTTGGGGCAGTGGTTGCGGTGATCGCTTCCAGCCCCTTGAGGACCCACTATCCAGCCGCAGGCCCGGCAGGTGAAGGTGTCATGGCAGGGATGGGTCTTGTAATAGCCTTTTTCGTATTGCTTGCGCTTGTTTTCTCTGTTCAAAGGAATATCCTCCTAAAAGATGTGATTCTTTTGGGAGGTTTGGGTGTGTTGATTGTGACGCAAACCTCCCGGTCAGCGCACAGTCACCGAATGAAAGTTCATCTTCATAAAACGATTCTCCTATGCTTTTCTATTTCCCACGCCTTACAGCGACAGGATGAATTGCAGGGCGGTCCGAGGGGTCTGGGCCCCGTGGAACCGCTCCCAGGCCACCGCCTGGCGGTGAAGCTCCTCCTGCGGCAGCTCAATGCCGTGCTGCCCGGCCAGCATGTCCACCAGGGCCAGGAACTCCGGTTTGTTCAGCCCCTGGAACAGCACCCGGACGCCGAAACGGTCGGCCAGGGAGGTCTTTTCCCGGATGGTCTCGGACCGGTCCATCTCGTCCCCGGCCCGCTCGGAGATGGTCTGGCGCACCAGGTGGCGGCGGTTGGAGGTGGCGTACACCGCCACATTTTGGGGCCGCCGCTCCACGCCCCCCTCCAGGATGGTTTTCAGTACCGAGTAGGTCGGGTCGTCCCGGTCGAAGGTGAGGTCGTCGATAAACACGATAAACTTTTGCCGCCGCCCGTCCAGCTTCCGGATCAGGGCGGGCAGGCCGCCGAGGTTCTCCTTGTCCGCCTCGATGAGCCGCAGCTCCTCCATCCCCGGCAGGGTGAGCAGGTTCTTCACCGTGGCCGACTTGCCCGTGCCGCTCTCGCCGTAGAGCAGGACGTTGTTCACATACCGGCCGTCCATCAGGGCGCGGGTATTGCGCTCCACCTCGGCCCGCTGCTCGCCATATCCCAGGAGCTGATCGGCGGCGGGACAGTCCGGGTGTTCCACCGGGATCAGCTCGCCGCTGTCCCACACAAAGGCCCGGTACCGGGCAAACTGTCCCGCGCCCTCCTTCCGGTAAGCCTCCGTCAAGGAGTCAAAGGAAAACGGGACCCCCCTCTGCCACCGGGGCAGGGAGGTGAGCACCCCCTGATAATCGCTGTCCAGCAGCCTGCCCAGATGGGCCAGCCATTTGTCGCAGTCCACGCTGGCCAGCAGCTCGAAGGCGGAGATGTCCAGCTTGGCGGCCTGCTCCAGGGCCGGGTCCCTGCCGTCCCGCTCGGCCAGCAGGGGATAGGGTCCCTCCGACCAGCGCAGGGCGTTTCCCAGCCAGTGTCCCAGCCCTGGCTGGGCCTCCACCCGGAGCTGATAAAACAGGTCGGTGTACGCCTCCAGTCCGCCCAAGCCGTCCCCGTGGGCCGCGCTGGTGAGCAGCCGCAGCGCGCACTCCATCACCGGCCCGGCGAGTATGTCCTTATACGCCGTCACACCCCGCAGGGCGGCCAGCATGGTCTTCACATTCATGAAAATCACCTCAGTGGGGACATTATACGATATTCCGCGACAAATGACAACCCTCTCGTTGGAGTTGGCTCCCGATCCCTTGCAATTGGCGGCGGGCTTTGCTATAATATCTTTTAAATGTGCGCAGGGAGGGCTGGCTATGGGAACCGTCGTCATCACAGATGGGAAATACCGTTCCTCCATCGCCGCCGCCCGAATGCTGGGCCGGGGAGGATGGAGGGTGGTGGCCACCCAGACCCGGGGCGACCTGGCGCTGGAGCCGCCGGTGTTCACCTCCCGCTATGTGAGCCAGAGCCGCTGGCTGGACGGTTCGGCGGACGACCCGGACTACCCGGACAAGCTGTATGCTCTGCTGGCGGAGTACGGCCGCCCGGTGCTGTTCTGCGCCGGGGCGGCCACCCTGAACGCCGTGTCCCGGCAGCGGGAGCGGTTCGCCCAGGTGTGTGATTTCCTCATCGCGCCGCCGGACGTGCTGGACGCCCTCAACGACAAGGAGGCGGTCCACCGGCGCTGCGAGGAGCTGGGCATCCCCGTCCCCAGAGAGTACGAGGGGGAGCCGGACCGCTATCCCGTCGTCATCAAGCCCCACTGCGGGGAGAAATTTGGTCTGAAGGCCAAGGACCGCTACGCCGTGGCAAATAATGCTCAGGAGTACGCCGCCAAACGGTCCGCCATGTCGAAATACGACCCCCATCCCATCGTCCAGCAGCGGGTGGAGGGGGCGGGCGCCGGGGCCAGCCTGCTGCTGGACCGGGACAGCAGGCTCATCGCCGCCGTCTGCCACCGGCGAATCCGGGAGTACCCCGCCTCCGGCGGGCCGTCCACCTGCTGTGAGAGCTTTTACGACGAGAACCTCATCGACCAGGCATACCGCCTGCTGTCCTCCTTTGGCTTTGTGGGGATGGCTATGGTGGAGTTTAAAGGGGAGTGCGTTCTGGAGGTCAACCCCCGCGTGTGGGGCAGCTTCCCCATGACCGAGCGGACAGGCAGTCCCTTTGCCTGCCGCTACGCCCAGGGGGCGGCGGGGGAGCGACTGGACTATGCCCCGCGGGATTACAAAACGGGCGTGCGGATGCGCTTCACCCTCAACGACGGCGCGGCCATGCTGGACTACCTGCGCCACGGAAGGCCCGGACCCTTTTTCCAGGGGATGGCCGACTGGTTCCGGGCCAAGGAGGCCCTGGGCGCCAAGGACGACCCCGCGCCGTGGCGCCGCTATCTGCGCAATACGCTGCTGAGAAGGTAGACTATGGAGATCAAATTGGACCTGCACGTCCATTCCGAACGCTCCCCGGATGGGATCATGGCCATTGAGGAGATCGTGTCCCTGGCGAAAGCCAGGGGCCTGAACGGCGCGGCCGTCTGCGACCATGACCTGGCCCTGGTGGACGCGCCCCGGTTTGACGATTTCCTCCTCATCCCCGGCGTGGAGGTGTCCACCCAGTTCGGCCACCTGCTGGGGCTGTTCATCACCGGTCCGGTGGAGACAAAGGACTTTTTTCAGGCGGTGGAGGCCATCCACGCCCAGGGGGGTCTGGCGGTGCTGGCCCACCCCTTCGAGCACAGCCGGGACGGGTCCCGGCTGGCCCCCGCCGTCCCTCTGCTGGACGGCATCGAGGTGCAGAACAGCCGGGCGGACCGGAAAAATCACGACGCCAACCGCCTGGCCCGCAGCTTTGCCAAGGTGTGCCGCCTGCGGCCCTTTGGCGGCAGCGACGCCCACTGCCCCCAGGAGGTGGGGAACAGCTTCACCACGGTGGAGGCGGCGGAGCCGGCCCTGGATGCGGTGAAGGATGCGCTGATGACGGGAGAGGTTACCGTCCAGGGCCGCAGGAGCAGAGCCTGGTACACCGCCCGGAGCCAGCTGACCCGCCGGCAAAAGATGGGGGCGAAGCCGCTGTCGTACGTAAAATGGGCGGCCTTTGCCGCCAAGTGCTGCCTGCAGGACATTTTTTGGAGAGGGGTTTGAGCCATGTCGCTCATTGTGAAGATCGGAAAAAAGGGGAAGCGGCTGGTGAAAAAGCTGCTCCCGGAGGAGAAGCACCACCTCAGCTGCACCCGCCGCATCGAGCGGGTCAAGACGGACAAGCGCATCTGTGCCATGACCTTTGACGACGGTCCCATGGACCTGCCCGCCTCCCCGGACCGCTTCGAGGGCAGGTCCCTCACCGACGTGCTGCTGGACGTCCTGGCGGAGTTCGGGGCCCGCGGCACCTTCGACGTCATCGGGGACACCAGCGAGAACTACCCCGACCAGGCGGGGAAGATCGGCAGCGCCGCCTGGGGCGGCGTCAAGTTCGACCATTACCCCGACATCGGCCGGGACGACAAGGGAGGCGTGGTCCACAACGACCGGCTGGTCCGCCGCATTTTGGAGGAGGGCCATCAGATCACCAACCACGGCTACCGGCACATCATCTTCGGGAAAAAGCCCTTTGTCTACGGGGCCAGGGAGTACCTGGGCAGTGTGGACAAGGCGGTGGACGATCTGAACAAGCTGCACCAGCTCATGGAGGAGAAGTACGGCTATTCCATCTCCATGACCCGCCCGCCCCACTATGTGGACAAGATGCAGGACGGCTTCACCAGCTACGACGTGTGCGACCGGCTGGGCTACCAGTACATGGCCGCTTCCTTTGACGGGGCGGGATGGCTGCCCTCCACCCTGTCCGATCCGGACGCGGCGCTGGAGGCGGAGGTCAGCGCCATGGTGGAGCCCATGAAAAAAGCTTTGGAGAAGGACCCGGATTTCTTCTGCGGCCAGATCATTTTCCAGAAGGACGGCTACAACATGGCCAAGCGCACGCCGGTGGCCTTCGGATTGAAAAAGCAGCTGGAATTGTTAAAAGAGTACGGCTATCAGGTGGTGACGGTGGCCGAGCTGATGGAGGAGAGTCCCTTTGCCGACCTGGGCCGGGAGGACCCGCTGTTTGACAAGCTGTGCCGCCTGCAAAGCGACCGGGCGGTGGCCTATTCCGACAACCGGGTCCGGCTGGACCAGCCCATGACCTGGGGAGAGCTGGCCATGCTGCTGGCCCCCAGGAAGGAGGCCATGGGCCGCCGCTGGGCGAAGATCCGCCGGACGGGGAAACACGAGGATGCCTACTGCGGAGCGCTGGAGTGGTGTGTGGAGCAGGGGCTGATCCCTAAGGGGACAAAGCCCGACGGTCCGGTCAACGCCCTGCCCGGCGGGTATTTCGGTCCGGTGGAGGGCTTTACCCGGCGGCAGGTGTATGCCGCTTATCAGGAATAAGGGAGGTCCCGGCGTCGTGAAACGCCGGGACTTTTTGCGGCGGGCCGCCCGCGCCCCTTGAAAACGGCCGCGGTTCCTGCTATAATAGCTAAAACGTTTGTTTGGATTGGGGGGCTGGCCATGCCGGATGAGACTGCCATGCTGACAGGACAGAACCAGGTGTCGGGCACGGTGACCGCCGTGCTGTTCTGCAACGAGGAGAACGGCTACACCGTGCTCAAGCTGGACTGCGCCGAAAAAGGGGAGATCACGGCGGTGGGCTGTATGCCCGGCGTGGCCCCCGGCGAGGCGCTGGAGCTGGAGGGCGCCTGGGGCCGCCACCCCAGCTACGGCGAGCAGTTCAAGGCGGAGGTGGTCACGAGGCGTATGCCGGTGGGGGAGAAGGCGGTGTTTGAGTACCTGGCCTCCGGGGCGGTGAAGGGCATCCGCATGGGGCTGGCAAGGCAGATCGTGGACCGCTTCGGAGAGAACGCCCTGGCGGTTATCGAGAACGACCCGGAACAGCTGTGTGAGATTCGGGGCGTGTCCCCCAAACGGGCCAGGGCCATCAGCGAGGATTTCCGGCAGAAGATGGGGATGCGCCGCCTGGCGGAGTTTTTATCCGAGCACAAGCTGCCCCTGGCCGCGGCCATGCCGCTGTATAAACGGTTCGGGGACCTGGCTGTGGACGTGGTCCATGACAACCCCTACCTGCTGGCCGACCGCTCCTTAGAAATTCCCTTTGCCCAGGTGGACGCGCTGGCGATCGAATTGGGCGTGGCGGGGGACGACCCCCAGCGGGTGGAGGCGGCCCTCATCTTCGAGCTGGACCACAACGCGGACAACGGCCACGTCTTTCTGCCGGAGAGCAAACTCCTGAATGCAACCGCTGCCCTCATCGGGGTGGAGGGGGACTGTCTCACCCAGGGGCTGGACGCCCTCATCGAGCGGGGCGAGGTGGTCCGGGAGGACATCGCCGGGGTGACGGCCTGCTACCCCGCCGGACTGTACGGCGCAGAGTGTTATGTGGCCATGCGGCTGGGGGAGATGTGCCGCACCGAGATTGCGCCGCCGGAGGGGCTTGGAAGGCTCATCGACTCCATCCAGCGGGAGCAGGGGATTCAATACGCCCAGCAGCAGCGCACTGCCGTGGAGCTGGCCGCCAGCCGCCAGGTGATGCTGCTCACCGGCGGACCGGGAACGGGCAAGACCACCTCCCTGCGGGGGGTGCTGGCCCTGTTCGAGATGCTGGGGCTGGAGACGGCCCTGGCCGCCCCCACGGGCCGTGCGGCCAAGCGGATGGGTGAGACCTGCGGGGCGGAGGCCCTCACCATCCACCGGCTGCTGGAGACCAAGCTGGACCCTTTCACCGGGCAGCTGGCCTTCACCAAAAACCAGGACGATCCCCTGGAAGTGGACGCGGTCATCGTGGACGAGACGTCCATGGTGGATGTGTCCCTGATGGCGGCGCTGCTGGCGGCACTGCGGGGGGACTGCCGCCTGGTGCTGGTGGGGGACCCGGACCAGCTTCCCTCGGTGGGGCCGGGGAACGTGCTGGACCACCTGATTCGCTCCAAGGTGGTGCCCGCCGTGTCGCTGACGGAGATCTTCCGTCAGGCGCGGGAGAGTGCCATCGTCATGAACGCCCATGGGGTGAACCGGGGGACGGTGCCGGAGCTGAAAAACAAGTCCAAGGATTTCTTCTACCTGGGCCGGAGGGACGCGGCGCGCACGACGGACACCATCGTGGAGCTGTGCAAGACCCGTCTGCCCAACAACATGGGCATCCCGCCGGAGCAGATCCAGGTGCTGTCCCCCACCCGGAAGCGGGGTGCGGGCACCGCCGCGCTGAACCGGGCCCTTCAGGACGCGCTGAACCCCGCCGCCGAGGGTAAGGGGGAGCGGGCCTTCGGCCCCTTCATTTTCCGGGAGGGCGACCGGGTGATGCAGGTGAAGAACAATTATGACCTGTTTTGGGAGGACCCGGACACCGGAGCCAAGGACCTGGGCGTGTTCAACGGCGACATCGGCACCATTTTGGAGGTAAACGCCGGGGGTATTACCGTGTCCTTCGACGGGCGGCTGGTGGAATATCCCCCGGAAATGCTGGGGGAGCTGGAGCCCGCCTACGCCGTCACCGTCCACAAGGCCCAGGGCAGCGAGTACCGGGCGGTGATTTTGGCCCTCAGCGACGTGCCGCCCTCCCTGCTGGCCAGGGGGGTGCTGTACACGGCCATCACCCGGGCGCGGGAGCTGTTCATCCTGGTGGGCAGCGGGGAACTGATGGCCCAGATGGTGGCCAATGACCGGCAGACGCGGCGGTATTCCGCTCTGCGCACCAGATTGCTGCGGGAGACGGGACAGGAGGCGTGAACATGGACGAGCGGGAACAGAAGATACGGACCTGGTTTGAGATGTGGCTGCGCCGGTCGGACGAGGGTGCGCAGGCGCTGTTTGACCGGGACGCGGTATACATCGAGAGCTGGGGGCCGGAGTACCACGGGCTGGGGAAGATACGGCACTGGTTCCGGGAGTGGAACACCCGGGGCGTGGTGGTGCGCTGGGACGTCAAGCAGTTTTTCCACAAAGGGGACCAGACTGTGGCAGAATGGGTCTTTGAGAACCGGATGGGTGATGGAACGGTGGAGGCTTTCGAGGGAATGACTCTGGTGCGCTGGACGGAAGAGGAAAAGATATGCTTCCTTCAGGAGTTCGGCTGTAATCAGGATCGCTATGACCCCTATGAAAATGGACCCGAGCCCCAATTTCGAGACGGACAGGCCATGTGGTTCTAAATTCGCTGTCTGTGGGCAGGGATTCTCAGAGGCGGTGGGTGCTGATCTCGCCCCTTTGGCTAGTAGTGTTCTGCTGTCTGCGAAACCGTATGACGGCCTATGTGGAGGGCAAGGCGTACGGCGGCCCAAAACCGCCGTCCGGCAGTTGACAACGGACGGGGAATACGGTATGATAAGTGACACAAAAAAAGAACGCCCCAAGGAGATACACAGATGAAAAAGCCCTTCCTCACTCTGGCCCAGGCCAGGGAGATCATAAAGACCTATCCCACCCCCTTCCACATCTACGACGAGCGGGGCATCCGGGAGAACGCCCGGGCTCTGCGCGCCGCCTTCGCCTGGAACCCGGGGTTTAAGGAATACTTCGCCGTCAAAGCCACCCCCACCCCCGGCATCCTCAAGCTGCTGCGTGAGGAGGGCTGCGGCGTGGACTGCTCCTCCCTCACCGAGTTGATGATGGCGGAGAAGTGCGGGTTTGACTGCGGCGAGATCATGTTCTCCTCCAACGAGACCCCGGCGCAGGAGTTTGCGCTGGCAGCCGGGCTGGGGGCCTATATCAATTTGGACGACCTGACCCATGTGGAGTTTCTCCATAAGACCCTGGGTAAAGTACCTGAGACGGTGTGCTGCCGCTTCAACCCCGGCGGGGTATTTACCCTGGGGGAGAGCAAGGAGGGCTTCCAGGTGATGGACAATCCGGGCCAGGCCAAGTACGGCATGACCCGGCCTCAGCTGGCCCAGGCGTTCACCCGCTTGAAGGAGCTGGGGGCGAAGCGTTTTGGCATTCACGCCTTTTTGGCCTCCAACACCATCTCCAACGAGTATTACCCCGCCCTGGCCCGGTTGCTGTTTGAGACCGCCGCCGACGTGGCGAAGGAGACGGGCTGCCGCGTGGCGTTCATTAACCTGTCCGGCGGGGTTGGCGTGCCCTACCGCCCGGAGCAGAGCGCCAATGACATCGCGGTCATCGGCGAGGGGGTCCGGAGGGCCTACGAGGAGATCCTGGTCCCCGCCGGGATGGGCGATGTGGCCATCTTCACCGAACTGGGCCGGTTTATGCTGGCTCCCTTCGGCCACCTGGTCACTACCGCCATCCATGAAAAGCACATCTACAAAGAGTATATCGGGGTGGACGCCTGCGCCGCCAACCTGATGCGGCCGTCTATGTACGGAGCATACCACCACATCACGGTGTTGGGCAAGGAGAACGCCCCCTGCGACCATGTTTATGATGTAGTGGGTTCCCTGTGCGAGAACAGCGACAAATTTGCCATCGACCGGGCGCTGCCCAAAATTGATAGGGGCGACGTGCTGGTTATCCACGACACCGGCGCCCACGGTTTCTCTATGGGCTACAACTACAACGGCAAGCTGCGCTCGGCGGAGCTGCTGCTGCGGGAGGACGGATCGGTGGAGCTGATGCGCCGGGCCGAGACGCCGGAGGACTATTTCGCCACGCTGGTGTGGTAAGTGGATCAAACAACGGCGGCGGGCTCTGCCCGCCGCCCCAATACGCGCCTGTGATGGAATTGGTAGACATGCGAGATTTAGGTTCTCGTGCGGCAACGCGTGTGGGTTCGAGTCCCTTCAGGCGCACCAACTTGAACGACCCTACCCAATCTGAACAAATTGTTGTCAATTGTTCGGATTGGGTAGGGTCATTTTTTGCCTGTAGCCCTTGTGTTTCAATGGCCCATGGAACAGAAAGATGCCCAGCTGCTCACCTATGGCGGCGCGTACCGCTGCCTTCAACTCCCCGTCCATCTGCTGTCCCGCGGCGCCACCGGGGCGGTACAGCTCCAGATCATGACGGCACCGGGTCAACGCCGCCATCTGCGCAGCCAAAAGCCGGGGTTCTCCCCAGATCGCCATGACCGCCCTGGAGGGGCAGGCGGAGCAGGTGCTGTCCCCCCGATGCCGGGACAAAAATCTGGCAAGGGCAATCTGCTCCCCATCGAAAAACGGGGACTGGGGGATGTGAACCGGGTGGTGGTGCGGCCCCTCTCCCGGCGGCAGGAAAAGTACTCCGGCAAGGAGTGGGAGAACCAGTTGGCCGCCTTTGACCAAACGCTGTACATGGGGTGCAATGACTGGACCTCGGCGGACTACACGCCGGAGTGGAGCGTGCGGGAGGAACAGGAAAAGGCGCAGACGCAAAAGAGGTGGGACGAATGTGCATCATAGGAACCCCTCCTTCTTGTTGCCTTTATCCCAGTTCCAGCCGCTTCATCAAGGCATCCTCCTGATTTTTGACCACACCGACCAGGGGGGCGCCAATCATGTTTCCCTTGCTGTCCACGATATAGGTCGTGGGAAACCCGGCTATTTCGCAGATGAAGTCCCGATAAAAGCTGCTTTCCGGGTCAGGGATCACATTGGTGTAGGTCACGCCCTTCTGCCGCAGGATTTCCTCCGCCATGGCCCGCATCTCCTCCGAGTCCCCGGCGCTGGCCGCGACGGCGATCACGTTGATATTTTTCTCCCGGAAGGTTTGATAGTAGGCCTCCAGGTCGGGCATCTCCTCGATGCAGCTCCCGCAGCCGTTTGTCCAGAAATTGACGATGGTGGCGTCATACTGGGAGAAAATCTCGTTGCTGACGGCATTTCCGTCGAAATCCACCCCTTCAAAGCTGGGGAAGGGTTTTTTGGTCGCCTCGATCCCCTCGTGACCGCAGGCGGTGAGGGAGAACATACATAAGACTGCCATCAACAGGCTAATTGCTTTTTTCATGCTGCGTGCTTCCTTTCTTCTGAACTATACTTGTGCGGATCGCTCCGTGGGGACAGGCGCGCAGGCAGTCCCCGCAGCGGATGCACTCCGTATGATTGGGGGTTTTGCGGACGTCTACATCCATTTTGCACACCCTGGCGCATGCCCCGCAGGAGGTGCACTTGTCCTGGTCGATGGAGAAGCGGTAGAGCGTCACCGCATGGAACAGGGCGTAAAACGCGCCCAAGGGGCACAGCCACTTGCAAAAGGGGCGGTAAAAAAAGACTGACAGCGTGACAACGCCCAGAAGGACACAGAATTTCCAGGTGAACAGGGGGCCCAGCGCGCTTCGGATCCCGCTGTCGGCGATGGACAGCGGAATAGCGCCCTCCAGCACCCCCGCCGGACACAGCCATTTGCAGAACCAGGGATCGCCCATGCCCACCTCGTTCACCACCGTCATGGGCAGGACAATGACAAACAGGGCCAGGATGACGTATTTCAAATAGGTCAGAGGGCGGAGCCGCTTGGTGCTGAACTTTTTGCCGGGTATTTTGTGCAGCAGCTCCTGGAACCAGCCGAAGGGACACAGAAAACCGCAGACCGCCCGCCCCAGCAATACGCCGAAGAAGATCAATATCCCGACAATGTAAAACGAGAAGGAAAATTTTGAGGAGCCTATGACGGCCTGTAGGGAGCCGATGGGACAGGAACCCACCGCTCCGGGGCAGGAGTAGCAGTTCAGCCCCGGGACGCAGACGCCCTTCAGCCTGCCCTTGTACAGCTTCCCCGTGAAAAAGCCGGTGAGATGGGTGTTTGTCAGCAGGGCGGACAGCGCCTGGATCTTCCAGCGGTGTTGCTTGTCAGCCAATTCCCACACACTCCAAACAGAGATTGATCCCCTTGTCCAATACCGCGGCGGCCTCCCCCCGGGCCGCTCCGGCGGCGATGAAACACACCGCTGCGGCCAGTAGCACAGCAGAAAGCTTAACCCTCATCGTTCAGCCCCTCCGCTCCTTCCAGAAGCCAGCCAGCGCTGCAGTCGATGCTCCAGGCCGTGTAGATCCCGCCGTCCTTGGTAAACACCGATACCATGCCGCCGGCGATCATATCGTCATACACCTCCAGAGACGCCCGCATTTCATCGTTATAGACGATGACGGGGAAGTCCAGATCGGATAAGCGTTCCCTGGCCCCGTCCGGATTTTCATCCGTTATAATGCCCAGGACAGGCACCCCCAGTTGGGTCATCTCCCCGCTGATCCCGCTGATCTCCCGCAGTTTCTCCACCGTGTCCCCCTGGGTGCTGTCAAAAAACACCAAGCACATGGTTCCCTCAATCAGCTGGGAGGAGGCGGGAGCGCCGTCTAAATAGGTCGTCTCAAAGGGCGGGAAGGAGTGGATTTTCGAGCCCGCTTCCATCGGAGGAAAATGCTCCTCCAGCCACGCGTCGTCGATCCAGCCTCTGGACTTGGCGTCCTCAAAGGTGATCGTGCCCTCCTCCAGAGCCTTTTCGATCTCGTTGTCCGATGGGACGGAGCTGCAGCCCGCCGCGGAGACGGCCAGCAGGCCCGCCATCAGAATGGAAATGATTGTCTTGTGTCGCATCACATGGCCTTCCTTTCTTCAAACTTGATGGCAGTTTACCAAATCACGCTTAAAATCCGTGTTAAGAAAGCTGGCTTTTTTAACACGGATTTTATATTGCTGTGTTATAATGATGATGGAAAAAACGTGGAGGTGCGCCATGCGGATTTTAGTTGTGGAAGACGAGATGGAGCTGTGCGGCGCCATCGCCGAGGGGCTGGAGCTGGACGGCTACGCGGTGGACGCCTGCTATGACGGGGCGGAGGCCCATGAGTTGCTTCTGGCGGAGGAATATGACCTGGTGGTGCTGGACCTCAACCTCCCCGGCATGGATGGGATGGATCTCCTGGAGGAGCTCCGAAAGGTCAACCGGGAGGTGAAGGTGTTGATCCTGTCTGCCCGGGACAGCGTGGAGGACAAGGTGAAGGGGCTGGACACCGGCGCCAACGATTATCTGGCCAAGCCCTTTGCCTTTGCGGAGCTGGAGGCCCGCATCCGAAACCTGCTCCGCCGGAGCTTTGTGCAGGAGGACACGGTCCTGCGCTTTGCCGCCATCTCCCTGGACACCCTGGGGCGCGCCGCCGCCGTGGACGGCCGGCCGGTCGCCCTCACCCGGAAGGAGCTGGCCATTTTGGAGTACCTCATGCTCCACCCGGGCAAGGTGGTCAGCCAGGAGGAGCTGATGGAGCACGTCTGGAACATGGAGGCGGACAGCTTCAGCAACGCGGTGCGGGTGCACATCGCCTCTCTGCGGAAAAAGCTGAAGGAAAAGATGGGCTTTGACCCCATCGCCACCCGGATCGGCCAGGGCTACTGTCTGCGTGAGGAGGGCTCGGTATGAAAGCGATCTCGCTGCGGGCGCGGCTGACCGCCCTGAGCGTTCTCCTGCTGGCCGTCTGCTGTATGGGGCTGACCCTGGCCCTGAATTTTTCCGCCTACGACATGGCCGGCGAAATCGAGGCGGCGGTGGTACAGCCCGCCCTCCCGGGGAGCGGCGGCACGATCCCGCCGGCACCGGAGCAGGTGGGGCCCATCTTCAGCACCACTCTGTCCGTCCCGTCCCAGCAGGCGCGGACGGCGTTTTCCAAAGCCAGCCTCCTCTATATGCTGCTGATCATCGCCGCTGGGGGTGGGTTGACCTACGTGCTGGTGGGGCGGGCGCTGGAGCCCCTCAAGCGCCTGAGCGAGCACATGAAAACCTGCACCGCCGGAGATCTGTCCCGGCAGCTTCCCGTCCCCCGCCGTCGGGACGAGATCGCGGATCTGACGGACGCCTTCAACCAGATGACCGGCAAGCTGGACCAGTCCTTCGCCATGCAGCGGCGCTTTGCCCAGAGCGCGGCCCACGAGCTGCGCACCCCCCTGACCGTTCTGCGAACCAAATTGGAGGTGTTCCAAAAGCGAACCGGCCGCAGCCGGGAGGAGTACGACCGGCTGCTGGAGACGGTGGCCGTCCAGACCGGCCGCCTGTCCGAGCTGGTCAAGGAACTGCTGGAGCTGGCAAACCTGGACCGTGAGATGGAACAGAGGCCGGTTGCTCTGCTGGAGCTGCTGGAGCAGGTACGCTCGGAGTTGGCCCCTCTGGCGGAGGAACACAAAATCGAACTCACCGTGGATGGGGAGGAGCAGACGGTCATAGGGAACCGAACCCTGCTGGCCCGGGTCTTTTTCAATCTGCTGGAAAACGCCGTCAAGTATAACCGCCCCGGCGGCTCCGTCCATGTGGCGCTGTCCCCGGAGGGCGCTGTGACAGTATCGGACACCGGTCCTGGCGTCCCCGAGGAGCTGCGGGAGCTCATTTTTGAGCCCTTCTACCGGGTGGACAAGTCCCGCTCCCGTCAGATGGGGGGCGCGGGGCTGGGGCTGTCTACGGTGAAGGCCATCGTGGAGCGGCATGGCGGGAGCGTCGAGGTGGGGGAGGCCCCGGAGGGAGGCTGCCGTTTCACTGTCCGCCTGTCCTGAATCTGCCAAGCCGGGCCGCGTGAGCGGCCCGGCTTTTTTCGCTGGAGACGTGCACCCCTTAACACAGATTTTATCTCCCCTCTGGTATACTCGGGGCATCTTGAAAGAAACGAGGTTTTCCCAATGAAAAGAATCTCTCTGATTTTGACCGCGCTGCTGGCGCTTCTCTCCTTGGCCGGCTGTACGAGCGCCTCTGCCCCCCAGGGCAGCGAGGACATCTGCCCCGGCAAGCTGATCGGAGACGAAGGGGTGGAGCCGGTTCGGGCGGCCGGCTTGGATCCCGAGGAGGACATGGCCTTTACCACGGTGGACACCGACGGAAACCCGGTGGGCAATGAGATCTTTGCGGAGGGCGAGCGGGGGGTCTGGCTGCTGTTCTGGCAGACGGACAGCGAAAAGAGCGCCGCCGCCCTGGCCCAGCTGGAGGCCCTGCTGCCCCAGGCGGAGGAGAACGGCTACCAGATCGTCGGCGTGGTGATGGACGGCGGTCAAAACCCGGACAAGGCCGCCCGGATGACGGAGGATCTGCACTTCGTCAACCTGGTGTGGAACGAGGAGATGGCCCAGTGCTATGACGGCATCATGGCCTTTTTCGACGGCACCCGCTATGAGGAGGATCGGGAGGACTACGAGCACATGGACCCCCAGCCTATCCCCGGCGACCCCGTGTCCACCCGGGCCAACAGCCGGGGCCAGATCCAGACCTCCTGTACCTTGGTGCCGCTGACGGACGGGCAGATCGTCAACCGGATGCGGGAGACCGACAGCAATATGACCTATGAGGAACTGCTGGAGGAGTCCCGGAAGCTCCTGGAAAAGTAAGAGGAGACGCGCTGATGTTTGAACTCAAGAACATATCCAAGCAATTTCACGGGGAATACGCCCTGCGGGATGTGTCCCTGTCCATAGGCAGGGGGCTCCACTTCCTGACCGGCCCGTCGGGCAGCGGAAAGACCACCCTGCTGAACATCATGACCGGTATGGAGCGAGACTTTGAGGGCCAGGCGTTTTACTGCGGGCAAGATCTCAAGACGCTGGCCGACCGGGAGAGGTGCGCCTATTACAACAGCGTGTTCGGCTTCGTCTGGCAGGACTTCAACCTGCTGGAGGACCGGACCGTGCTGGAAAACGTGATGCTGCCCCAGCTGCTGAAGGAGCGCCCCAGCGAGAAAAAGGCCATGGGAATACTCCGGGACCTGGGCGTCGGGTCGCTGGCCCGCCAGAGGGCGGGGAAGCTGTCCGGCGGGCAGAAGCAGCGGGTGGCCATCGCCCGGGAGCTGGCCAAGGACCCCCAGGTGATCTTGGCCGACGAGCCTACCAGCGCCCTGGACGAGCAGTCCGCCCGGCGCACCATGGAGCTTTTGCGGGCCATCGCCAAAAAACGGACGGTGATCGTGGTGACCCACGACACCTCTTTGATCCGCAAGGGAGATCAGGTATATGAGTTGGACAAGGGAGAGCTGACCAACCCTCCGGAGCAGGGGGAGGCCGGGAAAGCGCCCAAGCTCCCCGCCGCCCCCGGGCGGCTCTCCCTTGGAAACGCGGCCAGGTTGGCCTGGGGCGGAATCCGGTGCAGGTTGGGACGGGCGGCGGCGTCTCTGGCCTGCCTTGTGGTTTCCGCCGCGCTGCTGACCACCGCCGCCGGCGGGATTCTCCCAAACAGCGGCGCGGAGGCATTCCGGCAGCTGTTTGACACCTATGGGGAGAGCATCCTGGACATCAGCGTGGTGAGCAGCTTCACCAGCGCCGGGGGCACGGACGGGCAGGCGCGGGACGAGCCCTCCGCCGACGTGGAGCAGGACATAGGCGGCCTCTATGAGCGCTACCGGGACGATGAGCGCGTGGCCCACATCGCCTTTTTGCAGGCCTACAATGACATCTCCCTTACGGTGGACGGCCAGACCTATGCCATGGAGCAGAGCAATTCCGTCCCCTATGCCGACCGGCTGACGGCGGGCGTCATGCCCATGGGGGACGGCTTTGAGATCGTGGTTCCCCAGAGCTTCGCGGACCGGCTGGGCCTCTCGGCGGAGGAGCTGCTGGGCAAGACGGTGGACTTTTCCGGCAGCGTCTACAACTGGGACAGCGGGGAGCCGGTGTCCAGGCCGGTGTCCGTCCGGGCCGCCGTGGTGGGGGTGATGGACACCACCGTGCGGTACGACTATGGTGGGCAGGTGCTGTCCTACACGGTGGACGACGCCTTCTTTTTCAGCAAAAGCGCCCTGGACGAGATGCGCACCCAGGCCGGTATCACCCGGCGGGAGAGCAATTTCGTCATCCGGGCCAAAACCCCCGCCGACCTCATTGACCTGAAGGATGAGCTGAACGCCCAAGGCATCGTCCCCCTGGGGCGGTTCGAGCTGGTGGAGGATCTGGTCCGCTTGGACCGGCAGACCGCCCGGCAGTCCGGCTCCGCCGCCGTGGTCATCGCCGTCCTCGCCCTGGTGGTGGCGCTGTCGGCGACTTTGCTCACGGCGGTGAGCCGCCGCCGTGAATATGCCATCCTCCAGGTCAGCGGATACGGGGCACCCCAACGGCTTTGGATCGCCGCCCTGGAATATTTCTTGCTGGGGGGCGGGGCCGCTGTCCTGCTCCTGTGCGCGTCCCCTCTGCTGGCCGCGCCCTTGTGGGTCGGCCCGCTTCTGGCGTTTTTGACGGCGGCTCTGGGCTGGGGTGTCACCGCGGCGGTATCCGCCGGGATAAAAGCGGAAGCCGTGCTGAAAGCGGGGGAGCGTTGACATGATAGAGCTTCGCGGCGTGACAAAACAATACGGCGAAACGGTGATTCTCGACGGCGCGGACTACACCTTCCCCCAGCGGGGCCTGGTGTGCCTGATGGGCCCCTCCGGCGCGGGAAAGACCACCCTGCTCAACCTGTTGGCCGGGTTTGACACGGACTATTCCGGCGACATCGCGGTGGGCGGCGCGCTCCTCCGGGAGCTGGACGAGGACGCGCTGTGCCGCTACCGCCGGGACAATATCGGCTTTGTGTTTCAGAATTACCACCTGCTGGCCGGGTACACCGCGCTGGAGAACGTCTGCCTGGCCCGATCCCCCGGCATCGACCCAGCGGAGGCGGAAAAACAGGCGATCTCCATCCTGGAGCGGTTGGGAATCGGGGAGAAATCCAACCAAAAGGTGGAAACTCTCTCTGGCGGGCAGAAGCAGCGGGTGGCCATCGCCCGGGCTTTGATGGGCGATCCCCGGATCATCCTGGCCGACGAGCCCACCGGGGCGCTGGACCGGGCCACCTCCACCGAGATCATGGAGCTGCTCCGGGGGCTGGCCGCCCGGCGGCTGGTGGTGGTGATCACCCATGACAGGCAGATCTGCTCCTTTGCCGACGAGATTATTTCCATCCAGGACGGCAAGGTCATCTCTAATCAGCCCGCGCCGAACCCGCCCCCGCAGCGCTCTTTGCGGACGGACGGGAAGGTCTCTCCCTCCCTGAGCGGTCATGCGAAACAGAATATCCGGGTGCGCCTGGGGCGGTATCTGGGGGCCGCGCTGGCCATCTCCATCGGGCTGATGGGATTTCTGTTCTCCCTGTCCTTTGACCGGGTGATCGACCGCTCCATTGAGGAGTTCCAGGAGAAGAACACGGCGTTCAACAACGGGTACATCAAGGGGGAGGACGACGGCGCGATACTGGATGTGCTCCTTCATGATGAGCGGATTTCGTCCGCGTATTACCAGTACAAGCTGGAGAATTTAACCCTGTTGGCGGAGGGCAGAACGGAGCGGCTGGCGGAAAAATTCCCCATGCCCAAGGCGACGGAAAGCCTGTCCTATGGGGTCATGCCCCGGGAGGGGGCGGCTGAGATCGCCCTCACCCCCAGTCTGGCCAAAAAATTCGCAGGGGAGATTCAAACCCTCCTTGGAAAGACCGTCGTGCTGGAATACGGCGGCGAAACCTGCCCTCTGACCGTCAGCGGAATTTACAACGCCGGGTACGACGATTTTTTTGTCAGCGCCGATGTGGAGCGGCGGCTGTATCAACAGCTTCCCGATGGTCAACAGAATTACTCCATCAGCTTTGACGTGGGCCGGTTTGAGGATATTGTGCCGGTAAGCAACAATCTGCGGCTGCGTGGCATCGAGGCGAAAACCGCAGCCGGGGAAGTGTCCGCCCTGCAAAGCACCTTCCAGCGGCTCAACCGGCTGTTTCTTGACATCTCCGCCCTGGTGCTGGCCGTAGGCGTGTTTCTAGCGGCGGTGCTGCTGTTCAAGATGCAGGCCGCACGCTATCGGGAGGTGGGGCTGCTCTCCGCGCTGGGCTACGGGCGCGGACAGATCGCGGAGATGCTCCGCCTGGAAAATCTTCTGCTGGCGGCGTTGGCGGCGGCGCTGTATCTGGTCTTACTGGCCGCGAGTCTGCTCCTCGCCGCCGCGCTGGGATACCCCCTGCTGTTCTCCCCCGCCCAGGCCCTGCTGTCTTTGGCAGCGGCTGCCGGCCTGATTCTGGCACTGGGCGGCCTTGCCAGCCATAGGCTGATCCGCATCCCTCCGGCGGAGGCGCTGAGGGCCTAGCACACGCACACCGTTTTCCGCTTTATTGTCCCGACGTAAGTCAGCCGGGCGCGATGCAGAGTGACATGGGTTTATAGCGGCAGAAGACGGGGACGGCCTCAGGGGATTCCGGCTTGCGCAGACCGATTCTCCTCTGGTATAATCTTCACGGGCGCTCTGTGCCTGGGGCGTTCTATTGTGGGCACATCAAAAAGCGGGAGGCGGATATTTTCGTCATCAACAGCTTTGAGGCGCAGGATTTTGAGCTGGATGGCGATTCCCTGGCCCTTTCCTTCACGATATCGCCGCAGTTTATCAACAATGTGGCCCCTGAGCTGTTGACGCACAGGATCAACTGCCGTTCCTTCTTTTATGCAGAGGACAAGCAGCCGGCCTTTCACGCGCTGCGGCAGGATCTGGCCCGGACGTTCCAGATGTTTTACAAAAGGAGGGCTCCGGCACGGCCTACGCCGGGAGCGGGGCCGCGGTAATTCTGGAGGACCTGAGTCGGTATTTTCTGGACGGCGGCCCGTCCCTGGATGGCGGCGGCGTACCCCGCGTCGGCGCGGGAATGCGAGCTGGCGGTGGACGCGGCGGGGCGGTCAAGCCCGCTTCCGGCCCACTGGAAGCGCCTGCTGAACGTGGGCTACGCCAGAAGCCTCACCGACGCCGGGATACAGGGCCAGCTGCGCCGGCTCCAGGAGAAGGTGGGCTTTTGAGTTCTTTCGGGTCAAGGTAGTGCTGGACGACGATATGTGCCTGCTGCGCCTGGACATGAATGGGAACGCTGTGATGAACTATGCCTATCTGGACGAGGGGCTTGATTTCATCCTCTCCCTGGGCGCAAGGGCCATGCTGGGGCTGGGGTTTATGCCCAGTCTGCTGGCCAAGGACGCTCAGGCCCGCTCCATGCGGGGCAGCCTGGTCTCCCAGCCAAAAGAGATCTCCCACTGGCGGGAGCTGATTAAGAGGCTCATGGCGCACTTTGTGGAACGCTATGGCAGCCGGACGGTGGCGCTATGGCTGTTTTCGCCCTGGCTGTCCCCGGATTTTATCGACATGGGCCTCTGCGGTCGGGAGGAGTATGCCCAGGTTTATTCCGCCTCCTACCACGCTATCCGGGACGCCCTGCCAAACGCCCTGATTGTGGGGCCGGGCAGCACGTCCTTCGCCGCAGTCTGGCCCTGGTTTCTGGATATGTGCCGCCAGTGGGACTGTATGCCAGATATCCTGTCCTTCCGCGCCTTTGCCACCGTGGTGGAGGAAGAGGAGGACGGGATGAAACTGGTGGGCAACAACGAGAGCTTTCCCTTTGCGGTGAGCGGGGACGAGGACTACCTGGCCCACATGACACGGCAGATCCGAAGTGTCCTGCGGGCGGAGGGGCTGGCGGATCTGCCGCTGATCCTGGAGGAGTGGAGCAACAACATCTGGCAGAGGGATTTGTGCAACGACACCTGCTATAAATCCGCCTATCTGTTCAAAAATATCCTGGAAAACAACGGGACTCTGGGGGCAATGGGGTATTTTGCCCTCAACGACCGGCTGGACGAGATTCCGCCCGCCCGAGAGCCGTTTCAAGGCGGCTTCGGCCTGTTCACCCAGGACGGCATCCCCAAAAGTGCGTGCCTGGCCCTGGAGCGGCTGGCCTGCCCCCAATATCACAGTGAGCGGATGGAGGCGGCGGACGGCGAGCTTCACATCAGGGCCAGCCTGGCGCCGCAGGATGTGTGGTTGATTCGCATTGGCAGATAAATAAAAGAGCAGAAATTGAGATAACCTTAATTCCTGCTCTTTTTACTATGAAATCTTGCACTGCCGGTCATCCCTTCCCGACCGAGGCCGGAAAATTGGGCAATAAAGGGTGAAAAACCGGGAATAGCTTTCCCTTACTGGAATGGGCCGCGATTTGTATAATGGATTTGTGCAAGCTGAATAGAATCTTCCCCAGATGGTGAAGGAGCGGGAGGAGCGGCGCGGCAGGCGGAGATGACGGCCGGTCAAGCGTATGGCATTGAGCGGGAGGAAGTAGGCATGGAAAAAAAGGAAAGACGAATTGTATTTGCGGTGGGACTGGCCCTGCTGCTGATCTTCACCTTTGCGGATTTGCAGATTTCTCTGGCCATCGCGAAAAAACCCGGCTGGGCCCGGGTGCTGGAGGTGGTGGGGGAGATCTCCAAGCTCTGGATGATCCCGCCCGCCCTGCTGATGGCGGCGGTTGGGATCTGGATCGCCCGGCGCGTCCCCGCGGAGAGCCGAAGCATGGTTCTGCGCTACGCGGCGGTGGCACTGCTGTACTTCATTTTGGTAATTCTCATCATGAACAGCCTGAAAACCGTCTGGGGGCGGATGCGCTTCCGGGAGATGACCGACCCCGTGAACCAGTTCACCCGCTGGTATCAGATCGTCCCACGGGGCGGCTTCAATAACATCTACGCCTCCTTCCCCTCGGGGCACTCCATGAACTCCGCGGGTGTGATCCTGCTGATGCTGTTGCCGCCCATGATCCCCGCGCTGCGGGGCAGGGAAAAGGCCCTGCATGCCTTCGTGTACATCTGGTGCGTGCTGGTGGGGATCAGCCGGGTGTTTATGGGCGCCCATTTTTCCAGCGACGTGACGGTGGGCGTCCTGCTCTCTTTGGCGATTTTTGAGGCGCTGCGGGCCGTCCTCTGCCGGAGGGCTCCCCAAAACGCGGGATTGACGTAATTTTTGTGCGGGGCGGGCCGTTTCACGCCTCTCCCAAGCCAAATCATGATAAGGAGACGCTGCCAATGGAACAGAAATGGAAGCGGATCGAGGCGAACGGCTACACCATCCTCGACAACGGAGACGACCGGACGCTGGGCATCGCCAAGGACAGCCCGGTCCCCATACTCACCGTGGACGGCTATGCCTTTAAGGATTTCCTCCGCACAGGAGAGCTGGCGCCCTACGAGGACTGGCGGCTTTCCAGCGAGGAGCGGGCAAAGGATCTGGCGCGGCGGCTGTCCATAGAGGACATGCTCTGTGAGACCTATGGAGAGGAGGCCGCCCAGGCGCGGATGCGCCGCTCGGCTTACCGGCTGCTGCTGAACATCTTCCGCACCGGCCTGTTTGAAAATCCCTACCTGGATTTGGAGACCTCCCTCCGGACGGTGGGCTGCCCGGAATTTGTGGAGAAGGGCTACCGCTCCCAGCTGCGCTCCGTCACCATGCTGAAGAACAGGGACCATACCCTGCCCCTGCGGGAAGGGATGAAGCTCTATGTGCCGGACCGCTTTATCAAGTCCCATCTGGATTTCATGAGCCATCCCGTCCCCGGTTCCACCGTGGTTCCCACCGGGAAGGGCGCGCTGGCGGCGCGGTTCACTCTGGTGGACACGCCGGAGGAGGCGGACGCGGCGGTCTGCTTTGTGGAGTCCCCCATCTCCTCAGGCTACGACCCGGAGGATCGAAAGGCCGGCGGGAACGGCTATGTGCCGGTGACGCTGCAATACCGGCCTTATTGCGCGGTGAACGCCCGGGAACACAGCCTCGCCGGGGGCGACCCGCTGGAGGCGGACGCCGACCGAGGCTACCGGGGCAAGCGGAACAGCGCCGCCAATGAAGCGGATTTGGATCTCGTGCTGGAGACAAAACAGCGGATGGGCGACAAACCGGTGGTGACGGTGGTCACTTTGAAAAACCCCATGGTCATGGCGGAGCTGGAGCCCTCCACCGACGCGCTGCTGGTGGAATACGGCGTGACGCCCCGGGCGGTGGTAGACGTGCTGGCCGGCGCGTTTACGCCGGAGGGCCTGCTGCCGGTGCAGATCCCGGCGGATATGGACACCGTGGAGCGCCAGCGGGAGGATGTGGCGTTCGACATGGAGTGCTACCGGGATTCCCAGGGCCACACCTACGATTTCGGCTTCGTGAACTATGACGGCGTGATCCAGGATGAACGGACCCGCCGTTATGGAAAGGAGCATCACAATGGGTAAACAATACGATGACAAGCTGGTGCAGGCCCTGAAGCAGCGGCAAAAGGAGGAGGACTACCACGGGGCCCCCGTGCTGGTGAAGTACCTGCCGGACTGCGACGAGCGGGGTGCCATGGACCCCAGGCTGTACCGGGATCAGAAAAAAGCGCTGAGGATGATGGCTTGGATGCCCTCCTTCCTGATGAAGATGGACACCTCGGCCAAGGGGATCGCCAACCTGCGCAAGATGTTCAACGGCATTAAAAGCGTCCCCTGCGTGGAGGAGCCCATCCAGATTGAGCGGCGCACCGTCCCGGCGGAGGACGGATATGAGATCCCCATCCGCATCTATAAGGCGAACCGGGAGGACGCCGGGAAGGCCGTTCTCTACTACATCCATGGCGGCGGGTTCTTCGGGGGCTCGCCGGACGTGGTGGAGGAGTCCGTCAAGCTGTTTGTGGCCAAGACCGGGCTGTGCGCCGTGTCGGTGGACTACCGGCTGGCCCCGGAGCATCCCTACCCCACCGGGCACCAGGACTGCTACCGGGTACTGCAGTGGATCGGGGAAAACGCCGAAACCTTCGGCGGCGATGGGGGGCACATTTTTGTGGCGGGGGACAGCGCCGGGGGCAACCTGGCCCAGTACTGCACCACCCGGGACCGGGAGGAGGTTGGCGGGCTGGTGAAGGGGCAGATGCTCCTCTATCCCACGCTGAACATGGCGGGGGTGAAGGACGAGTTCTATCAGCCCGGCATGGAGCAGTTTGAGATGGCGCCCAGCCAAAAGCGGGGCCTGACCAAGATGATTGGGATGTTTGCCGGCATGACGGAGGGGCTGGAGCCCATCCTGGGTACCGGGGATGTAAACAGCGACTATCTGAACCCCTATACCCGGGACCCGGCCGACAATCCGCCCACCTTTTTAAGCGTGGGGGAGCATGACTTTTTAAAGCTTGAGACCTTGGGCTACGGCGTGAAGCTGCACCGAGCCGGGGTGGAGACAAAAATGGTGCTCTATAAGGGCTTTGGCCACGCCTACTTCGACAACACCGGCGTCTACCCCCAGTGCGAGGACTGTATCGACGAGATGGCGGCGTTTGTGCGGGAGCACTGTACGGCATAGTCCTCTAACGAAAGCAAGGACCGCCGCTTGTCAGGCGGGCAAGCCTCCATTTTTCCATTTTCCATGGCGATGAGAAATGGCCGCCCCGTGATCCGGGGCGGCCTGCTTGCTCGCTCGGACGGTTGACATGACGCCACCGCGGGCAAAAAGACGCCTGCGCCCTGTCTGTAGGGCTTCCAGGCGATCATCAAAGGAGGAACAAAAAATGATACAATTGCTTCAATGGCTGGCCGTGCTGGCGCTGGCGGCGCTGGCCGGCAGGCTGATCTCAAAGCTCAGGCTGCCCTCTATTCTGGGGTGGCTGGTGGTGGGAATGCTTCTGGGGCCCCACGCCGCTGGCCTCATGTCCCAAGCCGTCCTGGACGCAGGGTGGTACAAGACCGTCATCATGTGGATGCAGTGCGCCTTTGGGCTGATGCTGGGGACGGAGCTTGTGTGGAGCAAGCTCAAATGCTATGGCAAGGGGCTGATCGTCACCACCCTGACCCAGTCCCTGGGCACCTTTTTCTTTGTGTCGCTTGTGTTCGGGGCGGTGTTTTTCTTCGCGGGCCTCCCCGTCTATCTCGCCTTTGTCTTTGGGGGGATCGCCTTGGCCACCGCGCCGGCCCCGGCGCTGTCCATTGTGAACGAATTTCACGCAAAGGGCCCGGTCACGGACACCTTGCTGCCCATGGCGGTGCTGGACGACGTGGTGGCGATTATCGTATTTTTCACCGTCAACTCCATCATATCCAGCTTTGTGTCGGGCGGGGCCGTCCCGCTATACATGATCCCCGTGATGATCCTTTTGCCGGTGGCGATCGGGCTGATTACGGGTCTTCCCGCCGGGTGGCTGCTGAACAGAGCGCGGGGACGGGGGCATACCCTGGCCGTTTTGCTCGCCGGCATCACGCTGACGGCGGGGATGGGCTGGCTGATCAACGTGAAGGTTTTGTCCGGCGTCACGCTGAATTATATGCTGATGGGGGTGTCCTTCTCCGCGGCCTTCACGAACATGGTGGGGGAGGAGCGGCTGAGGGAGATCACGGAGGACTTTCACCCCATCCTGGCCGTCAGCTTGCTGGCCGCCATTGTGGATCTGGGCGCGCCGCTGAATTATCACCTGATCCTGGGGGCGGGGCTGTATACCTTCCTGTATATCGCGGCCAGAGGGGCGGGGAAATATTTTGGGGCGCGGCTGGGCGCCAGGGCCATGAGAATGCCGGACACCGTGCAGAAATATCTGGGCCTGACGCTGCTGCCTCATTCCGGCGTCTCCCTGGTCTTTACGGGCATCGCCTGCTCCACCCTGGCCGCGAGGCCGGAGCTTGTGGGCGTGGTGCAGGGGACCATTGCCGCTGCGGCTGTGATCAATGAGATCATCGCGGTGATCGTGGCGAAAAAGGGCTTTCAATTGGCGGGCGAAATTGAGAGCCGATAAATCCTGTGTCCTTGTTAAGAACCCATAGATGCTACATTTAATTGAAGCCTCTTTTATTCAGCTTACTGATCGCGGCGGGCGGCACCTTGCCGCCCCACAGCGCCTTTGTGATGTCCTCCACCCGCCTACGGTACTCCTGCCAGATACATCTCAATCAGCGCTTCCTCCACGCTGCTCTCCCGCCGCCGGCGCCGTTCAATGATGGCCGTTTCAAACGAGACTCCCTTTGGGCGGGGAACGTGCAGCGGAACCTCCCCTGATGTCGTGGTGAGGTTCCTAAACAAGAAGCAACAACACCCACGTATAACTATCGTTAAACACAGGTGTTGTCTACAGTATCTTTACATTGACAAAAGGGATGCGGCTTTACAACCATACGAAAGAACGCATCCATAATATTCTCACCAATTAACTTATCAAACGAAGAAAATTTTCCGATATATTTCTTAAGTAGCAGTTGCAACCTATAATTTTTGGGGCGTTCAACTGCGGATAATGAAATATAAGGGGAGATTGCAAATATGATTCACTACATTAAAAATTTAAAAATCAGACTAAAGCTCTATATCCTCATCGGAGTTGCGCTGCTTGGAATGTTCATTATCAGCGGGATGTCATTTTTGCTCATGGGTAAGATGAACGAAATGACAAGCGACATTGCAACAAGCTGGCTTCCCAGTGTCGATGTGGCAAGGGAATTGAGCGCCACCATATCGAATGTTCGCCTGAATGAATTAGGGTATCTCACCGCAATTTCTGATGACGTGGAGGAATCCAGCCTTCAATACCTCCAAAATGAAAAAGCAGATATGGCCGCTCTCCTGGCCGTATATGGCGATTTAATTGATGAAGAGGAAAGCGACTTCTATAATAATGCGATGAACCTTTGGATTCAGTACAATGAGGCGGATGAAAAAATGATGATGCTGGCCCAACAGGGCCGTATTGAGGATGCCCGCGCAATTCTGGAAGGCGAATGTGTAACGCTTTATAATTCTTTAAACAGCGCCTTCAATGATATTATCGCCTACAATACAAAAGGCAGTGATGATGCGGCGGCAGAAAGCGCCTCCCTTTACAAAAATGCCACCTTGACCATGACAGCGGTTATTATTGCCATCATCCTCGTGGGCGTCTTCTTCTCATTTGTGATTATCCGCCTGATCAAAACTCCTATCTCCGAAATTGAGAATGCCGCCATCAAAATGGCAGAAGGGGATCTGGATGTAGAGATCTCTTATACCTCGAAGGACGAATTGGGTGTCCTCGCCGCTCAGGTGGGCAGATTGATCCATAAGCTTCAGATGATCATTGAGGATGAGAACCAATTCCTTGCGAAAATGGCCGAGGGAGATTTTACGGTGGATTCCACCTGCGAGGAAGCGTATACAGGCTGCTTCTATCCGCTGCTTGTCTCGTTCCGGGGCATTGCGGACAAGCTCAACGACACAATGCTGCAAATCAGTCAAAGCTCCTCCCAGGTCGCCAGCGGGGCGGATCAGGTGTCCAATGGCGCCCAGGCGCTTGCCCAGGGGGCGACTGAGCAGGCCAGCTCTGTGCAGGAACTCGCCGCCACCATCGATGGAATCTCCAACAAGGTGAATCAGAACGCAGACAGTGCGCGGCAGGCCAGTGAAGCGGCAGGCGGTGTCAGCGTGAAGATGGATGTGAGCAAAGAAAAAATGAAGCAGATGACACGGGCGATGGGGGAGATCAGCAACTGCTCCAGCGAGATCGGCAAAATCATGAAAATTATTGGAGATATTGCTTTCCAAACCAATATTCTCGCCCTAAACGCCGCCGTAGAAGCCGCCCGCGCAGGCGCTGCCGGAAAAGGGTTTGCCGTAGTAGCCGATGAGGTCCGCAATCTGGCGAACAAAAGCACGGAGGCCTCTGAAAATATCGCTGTTTTGATTGAGAATTCTTTGCAGGCAATCAAAAACGGAACGCAGATTGCGGACGATACGGAGCAGTCTTTGATTCAAGCGGTCAATGACGTGAACGAAATGGCCGGCATTATCCAACAGATTTCGGAGGCCAGCAGCGATCAGGCGGATTCCATCGCTCAGCTCACCGTGGGAATTGACCAGATCTCCAATGTTGTACAGACAAACTCGGCAACCGCGGAGGAGAGCGCGGCGGCCAGCGAAGAACTGTCCAGTCAGTCACAGCTTATGAAGAGTCTGGTGGGAAGGTTTAAGCTGAAAAGCGGTTCTTCAATAACAATTCCGGCACGCTGACAGGTTAGGATAGAGTCTGGCTTGATATCATGCGTAGGAGCGTCCAAAAATCTATGTGATCCCAGGTGTTGTCGGCAGAGGTTCGATTCCAATGACATATGATATCCGAAACCGAAAAACCTGTATTCCTTGAAATATAAGGGCTGCAGGCAAAGAACGACCCTACCCAATCCGAACAACTGACAGCAAGTTGTTCAGATTGGGTAGGGTCGTTCATTTTGGGGAACACAAGGATTTCATGTAGAATAGGGTAGCTGATACTATTTTAAGGAGGCCGCCCTATGAAAGGAACGACTTACGGCTATGTGCGGGTATCTGCCCGCGACCAAAGCGAGGACCGTCAGCTTGCGGCCCTGGCCATCTTTGATATTTCCCATAAAAATCTGTTTTTGGACAAGCAGTCCGGCAAGGACTTCAACCGTCCGGCTTACCAGCGGATGATGAAAAAGCTAAAACCGGGCGACCTTCTGATTGTCAAGAGCATCGACCGGCTTGGGCGCAATTATGAGGAGATTCTGGAGCAATGGAGGATCATCACCAAAGAGAAACAGGCAGATATTCGTGTGCTTGACATGCCCCTGTTGGATACCAGCATCCACCGAGACCTGACCGGGACGCTGATTGCGGACATTGTGCTCCAGCTTCTCAGTTATGTGGCGCAGAATGAGCGCGAGAATATCCGTCAGCGGCAGGCAGAGGGTATCGCGGCGGCAAAAGCCCGGGGCGTGAGATTCGGCAGGCCATCCCAGCCGCTGCCTGATAACTTCCATCAGGTACATAAGGACTGGAGAAACAAAAAGATGACGCTCCAACAGGCGGCCAGAGCGTGTGACATGCCGGAGGGAACCTTCTACGCCAAAGCGGTTCGCGTTGAAAAATCCTTAGAGATAAACGTTTGCGGCACTTCGTAAAAGTATACTTTTACAAAGTGCCGCTCCATTTTTCTTACATCCTATTATTCGGCGCAAAAACTTGAAAATTAAGAGTGAAATCGAAAAAATCTCTTGAGGCTTATTGGTTTTGTAAAAGTATACTTTTTCGAATTCAGGCTCCATAAGACCGCTCCCCAACATGGGAGCGAACAGATAAGCCGGATGGAAAAGAAGGTGGGCCAGGATGCCTCGAAAGCCAAAAGGAGCCTGCAAAGATGGCTTGAAAATCCAATATACCACCATCAAGGCCCGTCTTTACCCCGATGAGGCCCAGGTCGAACTGTTTGAGAAAACCTTCGGCTGCTGCCGCTACATCTGGAACCATATGCTGGCCGACCAGCAGCGGTTTTACTTGGAAACCGACAAGCACTTCATCCCCACCCCGGCCAAATACAAGAAGGAAGCGCCGTTTTTGACCGAGGTAGACAACCAGGCGCTGATCCAGGAACACAACAAGCTGTCCCAGGCGTTCCGGGTGTTTTTCAAAAGCCCCGAGCATTTTGGCTATCCCAACTTTAAGAAAAAGAAAACTGACCGGGACTCCTTTACCGCCTGCAACCATGTGTTTGAATCCGGCCCCACCATCTACATCACCAAGGACGGCATCCGCATGACCAAGGCCGGGATTGTCCGGGCCAAGTTCCCCCGCCGGCCCCGGAACGGCTGGCGGCTGAAACGGGTCACGGTGGAGAAAACCAAGACCGGCAAATACTTCGCCTGCATTCTCTATGAGTACACGGTGAAAGAACCGGAGGCCGTCATCCCCGCTCCGGAGTCCACAATCGGGCTGAAATATTCCATGAGCCACTTCTATGTGGCGGACAGCGGCGAGCTGGCCGACGCCCCCCACTGGCTGAGGCAGTCCCAGGAGAAGCTGGCAAAGCTCCAAAAGCATCTCAATCGGATGCAGCCAGGGTCTAAAAATTATCAGGAAGCGGTCCAAAAATACCGTTTGCTCCACGAACACGTTGCCAACCAGCGGCGCGACTTCATCCACAAGCAGTCCAGCCGGATAGCCAACGGCTGGGACGCCGTGTGTGTGCGGCCCGATGCCCTGGACGAAATGGCCCGGCGGCTCCCCCACGGCGGCCCCCTGGACTCCGGGTTCGGAATGTTCCGGGAGTGCCTGCGCTACAAGCTGGCGCAGCGGGGTAAAGCGATGATCGTAGTTGACCGCTACGCTCCCACCACGCGCACCTGCTTCGAGTGCGGATTTGTGCAGGACAGTGAGATTCCCTATAAAAAGAAACGCTGGGTCTGTCCCAAATGCGGCGCGGTCCACGACCGGGAGGTCAACGCCGCGAAAAATATCAAGGCCCAGGGGCTGGCCCAATATCGAAATACGCAAAAGCGGAAAGCCGCTTAATAAATCAATTCCTCCGCTATACCGGTCGGGACGCCGGTGAAAGCCCATGCTTCCGGCTGGAGCGTTGAGCGAAACAGAAAACTTGCAATTTCCCGCTTCGCTCAGCGTTTCCGAAGCCGTCGAGTGGGAAACGAGAGGCCGTCTTTGAAAAATCGCGGCCAAAGCCCCCTGGGGCGTCCAAAATATTATGACGATGAAAGCTTGCCCAAAGGATGGGGCTGTGCGGTGAAAGGAGTCTCCGCCATGTTATTTTTGCAGCTCAAGGACGGCGAGTATCTGACCATCGGCGACGATATTGTCGTTCAGGTGTTTACAAATTCCACCATTAAAGTTTCCGTGCAGGCGCCCAAGGATATGACCATCCTCCGGGGCGAAGTGCTGGAGCGGAACGGCGAGGAGCGGCCCAAGGGCTTGCTCGACCCGAAGGAAGAAAAAGTAAAAGGTTCCCCAATTCCGGTTTCTTCCGGCTGACGAGCCGGTTGAAATACAGCGCCGCGCTGGCTTTCCAAAGGCCACGGAAACAAGGCAGGGCGGAGCAAACTCCATCGCGTTGGAGCATGGAAAATTCGTGAAGGCGCGATGGATCGCGAATACCCAAAATTTAAATTGAAAGGAATCAAGAAAAATGAGGATCCAGCACAACATAATGGCCATGAACGCCTATCGCAACTACACGAACAACGTGTCCGCGATGAAGTCCAACCTGGAAAAGCTCTCCTCGGGCTACAAGATCAACCGCGCGGGCGACGACGCCGCCGGTCTGGCCATCAGCGAGAAGATGCGCGCCCAGATCACCGGCCTGGAAACCGCCCAGAAGAACGCGAAGGACGGCATCAGCCTGGTGCAGACCGCCGAGGGAGCCTTGACTGAGGTTCACGATATGCTCAACCGTATGGTGGAGCTGGCCACCCAGTCCGCCAACGGCACCTACGACAACACCACCGACCGCAACCAGCTCCAGAAGGAAGTTGACCAGCTGAAGAGCGAGATCAACCGCATCGCCGACAGCGCCAACTTCAACGGCATCAAGCTGCTGGACGGCTCCATGGCCGTGAGCGCGGCCGTGGAGGGCAGCTCTAAGACTGAAACGGTGGAAATATCCGGCATGGACCGCATTATCCAGAGCGTCATCGGCGAGAACGAGAAAGCCTATGATGTGGCCGGCAACAAGACCATCTTGGACGGCGCCGGCGCTTCCGCCGCGAGCGCCAAGTTTGAGATCGACCTGACCACCATGAAGTTTGAGCAGAGTCCCTCCTATACGGTTAAGGCAACCCATGCTATTGTTGTCTCCATGGCAACGGCTAGCGGTGGCACCGATAGCGCTATAATTAAAGTTAAGGCTGCCGCATCGGGGGTCTATCAGGTTGGCGAAACCTTTACGGTTTCCGGTACTGGCAGCGCTGCCGGCATCAAGCTCGAGGTTACAGTGGGCACCGGCGGTGTGCTTAAGGCACAGGTTGTCAACATCGGCACCAATACGGCTGTAACTGTGACAGGCGCCTCGACTGTCAACCAGGCGAGTGAGGTGACCATTAAAGACACCATCTCGGTTACTGTAAACGGCGTCAAGCTTTCCACCGGCAAAGCTGGCCTGACGATTTCTTCCAGCGCTGGAAAGGTGAGCGCCTCGATTGCAAAAATCATTGCCAGCAGCATTGCGGACAACAACGCTGTTGTGGATATCAACGGCATGAAGTGGTCTGTGGAGGCCAGCGACGGCATACTGAAGTTCGAGCAGCTCAGGCTCCCGGAGACCGCCGATGAGGCCCGGGCCAATTTCGATGTGAGCATCGGCATCGAAAAGAGCAACGGCGATGAGGACTTCAAGATCACCCTTGAGGGCGCCAAGGAGGGCGAGAACGGCTTCTCCATGTCCGCCTCCATCAAGCCGGGCACCTATGTCTCCACGGACGGCGTGGCCAAGGCCAACGCCAACAAGGCCGACACCATCTTCAACATCAAGGAAACCGACATCGTGGACGGCACCAAGATTGCCATCGGCACCCGCACCCTCACCCTGGCCGTGGGCGTTGACAGCAAGTTCAAGACCGGCATCGAAGCGACTGCCGCTACCAGCGGCTATGTGAAGATCGACGAGGGCGACGATCTGAACACCGCCCTGAGCAAGATCAGCAAGGCGCTGGGCTCCACCGTCAACTTCAAGATTCTGGACAAGGACGGAAACGTGCAGAACGTTGAGTTCAAGATCGGCGTGAGCGACGGCAGCGAGGGCTTCCCCAAGGGCCTGACCGTGCAGCGTACAACTGCGTACGATAAGGACGCCATCAGCGGCGGAAGTTCTTGCGCCTTTAACACCCTGGAGAAGCTGGCCGCCAACTTCAAGATGCGCGTTGACCAGACCACCGTCACCGAGGCGAAGGAGGCCCAGAAGGGCCTGACCCTCCAGATCGGCGATACCGCAGACGACTACAACCAGCTGGTGGTGTCTATCGGCGATATGCACGTGGATTCGCTGGGCTTGGGCGATGTGAAGATCTCCGATCAGGACAGCGCCGCCGCCGCCGTGGACGCCATCAAGGCCGCCATCAACCAGGTGTCCGACCTGCGTGGTACTCTGGGCGCCACCCAGAACCGTCTGGACCACACCATCAACAACCTGTCCGTCATGACCGAGAACATCCAGGATGCCGAGTCCACCATCCGCGACACCGACGTGGCCGACGAGATGATGGCCTACACCAAGAACAACATCC
>CATLHC010000017.1 GCA_949948775.1 uncultured Oscillospiraceae bacterium | reverse complement strand
CCCGACCGAATGATGGAGTCGCTGTAGGCGTTCATGGGGTCGATGATCTGAATCTGCCCGGTGCGCACCCCCTCCTCATAGGGCACCACCGGATAGGGGCTGTCGGGCAGGGCCACGATGTACTGCTCAACGCTGGCCGTCACGTCCTCATCGGCGTCCCGGCCGCCCCTGGTGAACACCTTCACCCCGTTATAGAGCGCCGGGTTATGGCTGGCGGTCACCGCCATGCCGTAGGACAGCTCGTAATACTTCACGGCGAACATAATGAGGGGGGTGGGGGCCTCCCGCTCCACCACCATGCAGGGCACCTCCGCCCCGGCCATTACCTCGGCGGCCCAGTGGGCCGCCTCTTTGGACAAAAACCGCCGGTCGTAGCCGATGAGGAAGCCCCGCTGGGCCGTTCCCTCGTCTTTCATCTTCCGGGCCAGGGCGGCGGCCAACCGCTGGATGTTGGCTTTGGTAAAACCGTCCCCGATGATGGCCCGCCAGCCCCCTGTTCCAAATTTGATGTTCATTTTCCTTCTCCTTCCCAGGGTCTTGGCCACACCAGGCGCTCAGGAACCGTCTAACCCTCCACACCGCCGGAGGCCAGGCCGCCGACGGCAGACAACAGCATATCGTTGGCATTTGCGTGAACAAATCTTTTCCTGGGCCAAGTCTCCTTGCCTAATTTTTGGTCCTTTTCATAGTAGCATATTCCCCTTTGGATTTCAATCATTGCTTCCCACATCCCCAAGCTGTGGGTATCCGCGCGGTCAACATCATCCGCTCGGAGTACAGTTTCATGCCGCTGTCTCTTAAAAAATCTCTTAACTGTCTTTACGGCGGCACATCCTGCAGTTGTTTTTCTTCACCGGCATCGGCGCAGGTCTGTGCGGCCCTCGTCTTCCAAGCGCTTGTCCCAGTCGGCCGACAGCTTGTCCAGCAGGCCCTCCAGGGTCCCCCGCTCCTCGGGCGTGAGGGCGGAAAACAGCTCCGCCCGGCGCCTCAGGATGTGTTCTTCGCTCGTTTTGGCCACCCGGGCCCGGCCCTGTTCCGTAATGGACAGGTACACCTTTCGGCGGTCCTCTCCGCTGCGCACGCGGACGATAAGCCCCTTGTCCTCCAATTTGGCTGCGATCTCGCTCATCGACCCGGCCTGGATGCCCAGCAGGTCCTGAAGCTCTTTCTGCGGCATCTCGCCCCGCTGGCACAAGGTTCGCAGGATGCGCCCCTGCCCCCGCCGCTTACCCAGCAAATGGGAGAGAAGCCGCCCGCACCGCTCGAATTTGCCGGCCAGGTCGTCCCGGTCCTGGCGGGGGCCGCGGCAGATGCGGCCGTGATGGCCGCTATGGTCGTGGTCACAGCCATCGCGGCTGTCGCCTGTTACGCCGAAGTATTTACAGCCCCTGCCGCACTGGAGGGTGTCCGCCGGACAGTGACGATCGCACTGGGGGCAGACCTGTGTCTGGCCGCCTTTCCCTGCTTCATTCATATCGCAAAATTCCTCCGTTCAATTTATTAGGTGCCTTGCAATCATCTTACCGCGCACGCAATAAAATGTCAAGAGAAATATTTTGGTGCCTTGACAAGTTGCCGCCGGCATGTTATTCTATATTTCGTTAGGCACCATGGAAGTTTAGATTTTTCAGAACAGAAGGTAGATCATCATGCGAATGCTGTTTCGGGCCATGGGTCGCTACAAAAGGGCGGTTGCCATATGTATCGCCATCAAGCTTCTGGGAACGCTCAGCGAGCTGCTGCTGCCCTATATTCTGGAGCATATCATCGATAAGGTGGCCCCGCTGGGAGATCTGCGTCTGGCTCTTTTGTGGGGACTGATGATGTTCGCGGCCGCCTTTGTGTGCCGCCAGCTCAACGTGCTGGCCAACCGCCGGGGCATCGAGACCGCCCACCGGGTGAGCTACGACATCCGCCAGGAGCTGTTTGGCAGGACGGTCAACCTGTCGGGCAGCCAGTTCGACGCCTTCGGCCTACCCTCCCTCATCAGCCGGATGACCAGCGACAGCTACAACGTCCAGTCCGCCGTACAGCAGCTCCAGACCCTGTGCGTCCGGGCCCCCATGCTGCTCATCGGCGGGGTGATTGTCACCCTGATCATGGACGCCTCGCTGGCCATGATTCTGGTGGCCATGCTGCCGGTGCTGATCCTGGTGGTATTTATGGTCACCGCCAGGGGCCTGCCCATGTACAACCGGGTGCAGCGGCGGCTGGACGCGGTGGTGCGGGTCATGCGGGAGAACATCACCGGCATCCGGGTTGTGAAGGCCCTGTCCAAGACGGAGTACGAGAAGCGCCGCTTTGCCCAAGCCAACGAGGATATGATGGACAGCGACATCGCCGCGGGCACCGTCATGGCCATTCCGTCTCCCTTTATGCAGCTGTGCGTCAACGGGGGCCTGACCCTGGTGGTGCTGATCGGCGCGGGGCGGGTAAACGGCGGTATGATGGAGCCGGGGGTGATCCTGGCCTTTCTCACCTACTTCAACATGATCAACATGGGACTCATGGGCCTGTCCCGAATTTTTATGACGCTGAGCCGCGCGGGGGCCAGCGCCGAGCGCATTGACGAGGTGCTTCGGACCCGGACCGACCAGCGCGCGCTGGGGCCGGACGAGGGGCTGACTCCGGCGGGGGACGAGTTGATCCGTTTTGAGCACGTCAGCTTCAGCTATGGGGAGGACTCCGGCGATTCCACCGGCTTTGCCGGGGAGGAGCGGGAGATGGCCCTGGCGGACGTCAGCTTTGCCCTGAAGCGGGGGGAGAGCCTGGGGATCATCGGCCCCACCGGCTGCGGCAAGAGCACCATCATCTCGCTGCTCATGCGGTTTTACGACGTCCGGGAGGGCGGCGTGTTTGTGGACGGCAGAGACGTGCGCACCTATGACAAGGATGCGCTGCGCCGGCGGTTCGGCACGTGCTTCCAGAACGACATGGTATTTCAGGACACCCTGCGGGAAAATGTCCGCTTCGGTCGGGATTTGGATGACGCCGCCTTTCGTGCCGCCATCGAGGACGCCATGGCGGCGGAGTACATCGACAGCCTGGAGGACGGGCCGGAACACCAGGCGGCCATCAAGGGGGCCAACCTATCCGGCGGACAGCGGCAGCGGCTGCTGGTGGCCCGGGCCCTGGCGGCAAACCCGGAGATCCTTGTCCTGGACGACAGCTCCTCCGCCCTGGACTACCAGACCGACGCGGCCATGCGCCGGGCCATCCGGGAGCACCACGGGGAGTCCACCTTGATCATGATCGCCCAGCGGGTCAGCTCCATCATGGGCATGACCCATATCCTGGTGATGGACAACGGGCGGTGCGTGGGCTACGGCACCCACGAGGAACTGCTGAAAACCTGCCCCGCCTATCTGGAAACCTACAAAATTCAGATGGGCGAGATGGCGTAGAGAGGGGGAAACGCAAATGCCGGGACCGGGAGACCGGGGCGGTCGGGCTAAGCCTCGGGACGCGAGGGGCGCGCTGCGGCGCATCCTGCAATATTTAATGAAATACCGCTGGTGGGTACTGCTGTTTCTTGTGTGCACCTTTTTGAGCAATATCGGCAACCTGCTGGGGCCCCAATTCGCCGGGGAGGCCATCGGCGCGGTGGAGGCGGGCTATAAGCTGGGACCCGGACAGGTGGATATAGACCTGGTGGGGCGCTGCGCCGTGCTGATGCTGATCTGCTACGCGGGGAGCAGCGTCATGAACTTCCTGGTGAGCGTCGGCATGATGCGGGTGGGCCGCCGGGTGGCCCGGAACATGCGCCGGGATGTGTTCAACAAGCTGATGGCCCTGCCGGTGGGCTACTTTGACCGCAATCAGGCCGGCGACATCATCAGCCGGGTGAGCTACGACGTGGACGTGGTGTGCACCAGCCTATCCACCGACGTGATCCAGATCGTCACCAGCACCGTGACGGTGGCGGGGAGCTTTGTGATGATGTGCGTCATCTCCCCGCCCCTGGTGCTGTGCATGGCGGCCACCATCCCGGCCTCTATTTTGTTTACCCGGTACATGGGCAAAAAAACGCGGCCCCTCTACGCCAAGCGCAGCGCGGCTTACGGCGCCATGAACGGCTTTGCGGAGGAGATGTTCACCGGCCAGCGCACCATCCTGGCCTACGCCCAGGAGGACCGGGTGTGCGGGGATTTCAGCCGCATCAACCGCGCCGCCGCCGAGGCGTACCGGGACGCAGACGGCCTGGGCATGACCATGGGGCCCACCGTGGGCATGATCTCCAACTTCGGCCTGGCCGCCATCGGCACGGGGGGTTCCATCCTCTACATGCTGGGGGTGGTGGGACTGAAGCAGATTTCCTCCTTTGTGCTCTATTCCCGGAAGTTCTCCGGGCCCATCAACGAGATCTCCAACATCATCAACGAGATTTTCTCCGCCCTGGCCGCCTCCGAGCGGGTATTCCGATTGCTGGACGAGCCAGAGGAGGTCAAGGACATTTACGGCGCGGCGGAGCTGGAAAGCTGCCGGGGCCATGTGCGGGCCGAGGGCGTCAGCTTCGGCTATGAACCGGACAGGACCATCCTCCACAGCCTGAACTTTGAGGCCAAGCCGGGCCGGACCGTGGCCATCGTGGGACCCACCGGGGCGGGCAAGACCACCATCATCAACCTGCTCATGCGGTTCTACGACCCGGACCGGGGGTGTATCTACGTGGACGGCGCGGAAAACCGGGCCTATACCATGGACTCGCTGCGCCGCAACTACGCCATGGTGCTCCAGGAGACCTGGGTGTTCCGGGGGACCATCTTCGACAACATCGCCTATGGCAAAGAGAACGCCTCCATGGACGAGGTGGTCCGCGCCGCCAAGGCGGCCCGCATCCACAGCTATATTATGCGGCTTCCCCAGGGATACAACACGGTGATCAGCGAGGACGGCGGCAATATCTCCAAGGGCCAGAAGCAGCTGCTCACCATCGCCCGGGCCATGCTGTACGACACCAACATGCTCATTTTGGACGAAGCCACCTCCAACGTGGACACCAACACCGAGCGGCAGGTGCAAAAGGCCATCCGCTCCCTGATGGCGGGCAAGACCTGCTTTGTCATCGCCCACCGGCTGTCCACCATCCAGAACGCCGACCACATCCTGGTGGTGGACCACGGCGACGTGGTGGAGCAGGGCACCCATGAGGAATTGATGGTCCAAAAGGGGTTTTATTACAAGCTCTACGCCAGCCAGTTCGGGTAGAATTTTACGACGGAATGGTACGTTTCTTGAAAGTCTGGCGCGGCACAGTTTAGAACAATCCGTATTGTGTTAATATGGGGCTGTTGACGAGCCGGCGCCGCCGTGTGCGTTCCCATGGCGGCGCCGTTTCAATCGGAACGCGGCCAGCAGCCCCGCCAAGAGGATCAGAACGGAGATCCCCGTCAGCACCGGGACAGACGCATTGGGAACTGCGGACGGCTCGTTGGGAAAGCTTCCGCCCTGGGGCGCGTCCCCGTCTTCTCCCGGGAAACCGTCCGGCATTCCCATGCCCTCAGGCGGTCGGCGGTCTCTGCCGCCGTCATCCGGCTGAGCGCTGATCTCTTCGCCGGGGCCGTTGAAGGAGCCTTGGGGAAAACCGCCTCCCCCGCCGGGACCGCCCCCGCCGCCCATCGCCCCCATATCGGACAGGGTAAGACGGTCGGCGTCCACCAGGCCGGAGGGGTCCGCGGACTGCCCCTCATCCGTGGAGGGAATGGTTCCGGCCAGCTGGCCGGACACGCTCTCGGCGCGGAGCTGGCAGAAGGTCTTGAGCGCCGACACGCCCGCCTCGAATTCCTCGCGGGTGCAGAATTTTGTGGGGTCTATTTCCACGTAGGGAGCGATGAGGGCGTATGCCTGTTCTATGAGGGCGGCGCAGTCCGCGCCGTCGAGAAACTGCCGGAAGTACTGGTGGTACAGCTGGGTGTATTCCCCGCTGGAGAAGATCCAGTCGGCCATCGGCCGCTCACCGCTGCCTGAGACGGACAGGGGCGTGTCGATGGGGTCGTTGACCGCGCCGGACGCGTCGCCGCCTTGGAAGGTACCGAAGGCCAGGTTGTAGTCCCAGGGGAGCATGGACAGCAGCCCGTCCTCCTCATAGAGATAGTAATTATGCACCATGGACCCGGTATAGCTGTCGCCGTTGACCACGAAGTTGTGGACCACGAAATAGCGCAGCACCTGGTCGAGATCCAGGGCGTTTTCCACGTCGCCCTCGCCCAGCGCCTTCAGCGCCCGGATGAGCCGGGCCTGATCGGCGTCGGTCACATCGGTTTTGGCGCCGCTGAAAATGTTGGGGTAGCTGTCCGGGTCATCATCGGAGTATTGCAGCTTCACGTCGTCGGAGCCCATGCCCCCAAACACCCCGCCGAAGCCGCCGCCCGGGACCTGCCCGCCGGAGGCGGACGAGTCAACGCCCTCCGGCATCATCCCCTGCCGCTCCGGAAGCCGCGTATTGCCGGGCGGGCCGTCGTCCTGCTCCGTGTCGTCACGGTTTATGAACTCGTCCATGTCGAAGTTCCGCCCATTGCCCCGCCCGCCGCCGAAGCCCATGCTGTCCGGTTTGTAGAGTTCGCCGTGGTCCCGGCCATAATTGCGCTGGAGGAAGCCGTCCTCCACCCCCTCCACCGCCAAGTACAGCCCCCAGTCCTCGCCGTTGACGGTGATGTAGACATAGCTGCACAGCGGAGCGGCCACATCAAACTCCCCCATCAGCCGGTAGGTAAGGTAGTCCTTCATCATGGTATTGTCCTGAATCAGATTGTTCAGGCACAGCTTATCCAGGCCGTAATAGGTTTTTCCGCTGTCGTACCGGTCAAACTCCAGCTTGAAGCTGTAGCGGTCGCTGCCCATCTGCGACACGGAGGACAAAGAGGTGTTTCCCTTTGCCCGCAGCCCCACGTTTTTATATGCCTCGTTGTCAATGACCACCGCGCAAGCGGTGTATTCCTCGTTTTCGCAGGTCTCCAGGAAGCCGTCCCAATCGTCCATGACGATCTCAACGGTATGTACCCTTGACGTGTCGAACAGCTTCGACTCGTACCCCATAGCCTTGGAGGCGGGCTGTATACCCAGGGCCTCCCCATTCATAAAAAGAAGGGTCAGAAGCAGAGAGAGCACGATGGCGGCGGCACAGACGCGGTCGATATGCTTATGGGTTGACATGGCCCTACCCCATGTAGTCGCCGTTGTAGCTGACCAGCACGGCGCTGCGCACGCCCTCCAAGGCGCACAGGGCGTTGACGAAGTCGGTGTCGGCATTGTTCAGCCGGACCTCCAAATTCAGCTCAATAAGCCCCTGCCGCACCGTTTTGCTCTTGACTAGGCAGCGCTTGGTGTTGCGTTCCAGGAACGCCCCGGCCTGGAGCTCGGACGCCTGATCCGCGCATTGAAGCACCAGGATATAGGGGGTTTCAAAGGATTTCTTGTTGACGAACACCAGCAGGATCACGCCGATGACTACGCTGCCGATGACGGCCAGGGGGATCATCCCCGCCGCCAGCACGATGCCCACGGCGATGGACCAGAACAGAAAAGCGATGTCCAGCGGCTCCTTGATGGCGGTGCGGAAACGGACGATGGACAGCGCGCCCACCATGCCCAGGGACAGCACCACATTGCTGGTGACGGCCAGGATCACCATGGTGGTAATCATGGTGAGGGCCACCAGGGTCACGCCGAAGCTGGAGGAGTACATCACGCCGGAGAAGGTCTTTTTATATACCAGGAAGATGAACAGCCCGATGCCGAAGGCCAGGGTCAGGGCCAGCGCCATGTCCAAAATGCTGACGCTGGCGACGTTTTCCAGAAAGCTGGATTTGAAAATGTCTTGGAATGTCATAAATTTTCCTCCTTAACCGTAGATGCGGCACTGCGCGTATTTGGAGAAGGCAGCGGCCCGCCGCCCCTCCAGCTGCACCGCGTCCCGGATGACGTCGGGCAGGAAATTGTCCCACTTCACCTCCAAAATGGTGACTGGCTCTCCCACCGGGATGGTGACGCAGTCCGGGTTTAAAAGGTCGGTACACCGCAACCCCGTGCGGATGTCGTAGTCCAGCGTCACCCGCACGTTCCCCGGTTCGTAGACAAAGGGCTCCCGGGTGTAGTCCACAATCGTCTTGGGCCGCAGGCCCTGCACGCGCATTTTGTGGTGCAGCTCCCGCACCAGCGGCCTGCCGCTGCCCGGCATCCAATCCAGATCCCCGTCCACGATGGCCTGGACCTCTGCGGCGGACAGCTCCGCCATGGCCTTGGCGCCCAACCCGTTTTGTTTGCTCTTTTTCTCCAGGTGGATGAGGGAGGGGTCAAAATTGTAGTATCGAATGCGGAACTTCTCCCGCCGGTTGACCCCGTCGATCTTCTCCCGGAGGGCCGTGTCGGCCCAATTGTCAAAATATAGGCTCCTGATCTGATAGCGCCCGTCCATGGCGTGGCCGTCCGGCCGGCACACGGCGCTCAGCCGTGCCCGGAGCAGCAGGCGGTCGGACGGGGTGATCTCGTGCTTCCACTCGTGCCGGTATTGCGGCATAGCATCACGTCCTTTCCATAGCAGGACTTTACCACAGGAAACTGAAACAAGTCTGAAAAATGCCCGAGAAACAATAAACAAACTGTAAATTCGTGGTTTCTCCGGTTAAATCATCAGGGAAGGGACAGATATGGGCGAACCCAAACGCATTGTTAGCTATTATTTCCGCTTAAATGAGCCGCCCGCATCTGACGATGCGGGCGGCCGTCACTATGTGAAGGCGCTGTGTCGGCGCCGGTACGCGTCGTTGTCCTTTTGGTCCAGCTCCCGCGCAACCTGCGCCAGCTGCCGTTCCAGCTCTTTGCGCCTGGCCTCGTCGGTTTCGGTATGGAGCCGCCGCTCCAGCTCCTCCCGCTTCCTTTTCAGCTTTTCGATCTCGCGGTCGACTTTGTCGGTATTGCCGGTGCAGGTCCCTTCCCTTTGACCCGTCTTCTCCCACCTCTTCGCGCCCGCGCTCTGATTGGGGTCCTCCGGGTCGGGGGCGTCCGCCGCCCGTTCCGGGCCGTCAAAGCAGATCTTAGGCCGGCCATCCTCATCCCTGCCCAGCCAATAGCGGCCGGACGGCTCCCTCGGTTCCTCCGGGACGTATCGGTCCATAGCGGGTCTCGGGGGGTGGCCCGGCGATTTCTCCTCGGGCGGCCGGGCCCCGGGCGTCCCGAGCGCCTGCTTGGCAGGCGTCAGAGCCTGGGCGGCGCCGGTGCTCACGCTGGAAATAGGTGTCATAGATCATTCCTCCTTCACGGATTCTGGAATACCGTTTGGGCAGCCGCAGATACGCTCACGGCCAAAGCTGTTTGCCCGCCCGCCGTCTTCGCTTTCGCGCCTCTCGGAATAACAGGGCGAGATGTTCAGCAGGACGTCCAAGGAAAATCGCCGTCCGTCCTTTTCCGTCAGCACCGCCCCGTGATACTTTTCCGCCGCCGACCGGATGTTGGAAAGGCCGATCCCCTCCGGATGCGGAGGTCCCTCAGAACAGGTATTCTCAACGCTCAGCATATAGAAATCCCCCTGCCGTGTTCCGGCGACGCGGATGGAGCGGGGGGCCGGGCCGGAGCGGCAGGCGGTGATGGCGTTGTCCAGGGCGTTGGCGAGGATCACGCACAGGTCAAAATCGTCAATCGCGCAGGGGCTGGGCAGGAGCAGGGATACCTCCGCCGCAATTTCCTTGGCCAGCCCCAGCTTTTCGCCCAGCAGGATATCCACCACTGGATTGCCGGTCTGATAGGGGAAGGACAGCGCGTCCGAAGCGGCCCTCAGCTTTTCCAGATAGGCCCTGCCCTCGGCCGGCCTTCCGCCGCTGAGCAGGCCGTCTAATACGGACAGGTGGTTTTTGATGTCGTGGCGGAAGGCCCTCGTCCGTTCATAGCGCGTCCGCGCCTCGGCGATATAGACCTTCTGCGCCTGGGCCGCCTGCGTCAGCGACTGCAGCGCGGCCTGGGCCTGAAACCCCTGACAGAGCCGGCGGTAGGAGTACAGGGTGCAGAGCATTGCCGCCAGCCCCATAACCTGCAGAAGCAGCAGCGCACCGTGCGTTCCGAACTCCTCCGGCGGGCGGGGGAAGGCGAAAAAGCTGTAGGCGGTATGGAGGATATACAGCTGCGCGGCAAAGAAGAACAGGCCGGGAAACAGCAGTAGCCCGATATAGGGAGTTTGGCCGTCCCGCGTCCAAGACAGGAGCTTGAGCACAGCGCGGCAGCAGCAGGCACACAGCGTGAAAAAGAAAACCTGCGCCGCCAGAAGCAGCGGATACAGCAGCGGATTTCCAATGAAGCGGGGGAAGACCGCCGTCTCCACGGAATTGAGGACGCCGAGGGAAAGCTGGGAAATGTAGAAGGCCAGGACCGCCGCCAGCCAGGACACGGGCCGCCGGTTTCCCAATGCGGCTCGGCTTATGCCGTATAGCGCCAGCACACCCGCGCCCACCGAGAGCGCCCCGCTGAGGTCAAGCCCGACGGATACCAGACAAATCACGCAAAGCAGGAAAAAATATGCGAGGAAATGCCGCGGCTTTAACCTTTTCCCGGAAAGACGGCTGACAAAGAGAAGATGCGTCACGCACTGTCCCCCAAGGCAGAGGCCGTCCAGAAACAGGCTGAAATAGTCCATATCAGAACCCCCTCTCTTTCAGGCGGCGCAGGAAGGCCTGTGTCAGCTCCCGCTCCCGCAGGCGGGAAACGGGAACCGTCCCGCTCTGGGGCAGCGTGACCTGCCCGGATTGACACCCGCGGACATAGTCGAGGTTGACCAGGTAGCTCCTATGGCACTTGAAAAAGCGACGGTCCACGCGCCGCTCCAAGTCCTCCAGCCTGTCGTAGTAGTCGATCACCGTCCCATCCCTTTTGTGGATATGGACTTTCCGGCCCAGCACCTCGCAGTACACGATGTCAGACAGCGGAACGGCCTCACAGCCGGTTCCGCGCCGGATCACCAGGACCTTCGCGGCTCTCTGCTCCAGCAGCTTGAGGGCCCGGTCCATCGTCCGTCTGAAATGGGCGCCGTCCAGGGGCTTGACCAAGTAATCGTATGCCTCCACCTCAAAGGCGTCGAACACATATTCCCGCAGGGCCGTTACAAAAATCAGCAGGCCGCGCTCTCCCCGCCGGCGCAGCAGCCTGGCGGTTTCCATCCCGTTGGGCCGCTCCATTTGGATGTCAAGGAAAATTACGTCAAAGCCGCCGTGCTCCAACAGGGAGCGGCCGCTGGAAAAGCTGCTGACGGCATAAGAGGTGATTTGCTTTTCCTCCATATAGCTTGACAGACAGCCTCCGAGCTCTTGAACCACCAGCGGTTCGTCGTCACAAATAGCGAATTTAATGATGCTGATCACCACGCTTCTTTGATAGCTTAGCAGATTAGAGGAACGCTGGCAATCCCGCCGTAATGAAATGCCGCGAATTTGTCATGAAATGATTTTTGGACGGCCGGCGTCATCACCCCTGCCGGCGCGCCGGTGGGTTGTGCTCGCCGCACAAGCTGCGCGTTCCCGGATGTAAGATGTGCACAGATCTGCCGGATTTGCAAAAAATATGTGCCGCAGGACCGGTTATCCTATATAATAGACGTATCATATCTGCCGTGTGGCATCAAGAAGGAGTGGAGAATCGCATATGGAGCAAAAGGAATTGATCGAGCGGATCATGGAACTGGAGTGGCCCATGTTCCGCCAGGTGAACGGGGAGGAGCGGACCGACTGCCAGGAAAATCCGGCTGTTTTCCGGGCCATGCGCGGGGCGCAGTTTCGGGCCTGGTCTTCTGAGGCGGTCCGGTGCTATCTGGAGGATCTGGAATCCGCTCAGGCGGCGGGCCGCAGTCTGGTGCGGGAGAAGTATATCCGGATGATGGAACGCACGGACCCGGCGGGCTTTGCCCGGTTTAAGGGGGAGCTGCCCCAGCTCAGCCGGGAGCAGGAGGAGTTGATCGCCGCGCTGTGGGGGCATTTCCTGCCCCAGACGGAGCGGCTGCGGCGGGAATTTCCCGCCATCGCCCTGGGCGGGCGGCCCCTGCTGGCCCGGGACGAGGAGGCGGGGGACACCTCCATCGAGACCTACCAGATTGGGGAGTGGAAGACTTATTCCGAGGCCACGCTGGCCGCTCTGCTGGAGCACACGCGGAGGCTGGAGGAGCAGGGCGTGGATTTGGTCCGGGTCATCCAGGAGAACTCCGTGGCCGCCATGGGGTATCCGTCTCTGGCGGCGGCCGAGAAGTCCATGGCCTACGCGATGATCCAGCGGATGGGGGGCGGCGAGTGCTCCACCTGCGGGGCCTATTTCCATTGACGGCTGCACATTCGGACACAAAAGCGCCTCTGCCCTTTGGGGCAGAGGCGCTTTGACCGCCTTGGCAAAGGATTACAGGCTGTGCTCGGTGCGGGTGATGACCTCCTGCTGCATGGCGTCGTTGAGCTGGACAAAGTAGGCGCTGTACCCAGCGATGCGCACCAGCAGGTCCCGGTGTTCGGCAGGCTTTTCCCGAGCGGCGATCATGGTTTCGGTGGTGACCACGTTGAACTGCACGTGCTTCCCGCCGTTGTTGAGATAGGTGCTGATGAGGGAGGCCAGCTTGGCCTTGTCCTCATCGGTCTTGAGGGTGTTGGGGGAGAACTTCATGTTCAGCAGCGTGGCCTGGAAGGGATCCTGATCCACCTTCATGGCGGACTGCATGACGGCCATGGGGCCGCAGGTGTCCACGCCCTGCATGGGACTCATGGTGCCGTCGGCCAGGATCTCGCCCGCGCGGCGGCCGTCGGGTGTGGCGCCGGTGAGCAGGCCGCCTGGCTGATGGCTGGTGATGGAGATGCCGCAGGGCACGGTGGTGCCGCCGGTGATGGTGGGCAGCGTCGGCACGAAGTCGGTGAACAGCTTGTAGCAGCGGGCCACGATCTCGTCCACATAGGGGTCGTTGTTGCCGAACTTGGGGGCGTTCTTGAAGTCCTGCCGCATCTCCTCAAAGCCGTCCCAGTTGGCTTCCAGTGCGTCGTACAGCTCTTTGAGGGTGTACTTCTTCTCGTCGAAGCACAGCTTTTTGATGGCGGCGAAGGAATCGCCCACATTGACCATGCCGATGGTGCAGATGGAGGCGGTGTTGTCGAAGGGGATGTCGTGGCGGGCCCAGATATCCCGTCCGCTCTCGATGCCCTTGTACATCAGGGCGGAGCGCAGAGGATCCACCAGGACCTCCTGGGTGACCTTCAGCTCCACGTTGTTGCGCTCGCCCACCACGCTCAGGCAGTATTTGAACTGCTTTTCCCAGGCGGCGAACATCTCCTCAAAGCTCTGGAACTGGGTGAAGTCGCCGGTCTGGATGCCTGCCAGCTCACCGTTCTTGGTGTTGACGCCATTGTGGCGGAACAGGTCGAAGATGACGGTCATGATGGTCATGGGTACCGGGCCGGTGCGGCTCTTGCCCGCCAGGTTGGCGTCCAGGCAGCCGGTGATGGCGTAGTCCCGGGCGTCCTCCAGAGAGACGCCGTGCATGGTGAAGAAATGAATGTAGCTCTGGTCGCTGACAAAGGCGGGCATGCTCAGCCCCTCGGCCTGGCACTGGACGCCCTTCAAAATCAGGTCCTTGGGGGTGGAGGGAGCCACCCGCAGGGTGATGGTGTGGTGGGGGGTGCGGGTGATGAGCGCGGCGTCCAGCAGCAGGTAGCTCAGGTCGTTGGTGGCGTCGCTGCCGTCGGGCTTCACGCCGCCGATGATAAAGTTATGCCATTTGGCGAAGCCGGCGTTCTTTTTCCGGTTATTCTTGCCGGAGGTGCGGTTGAGCTCCATGTCCTTCAGGCGCATGCAGCACAGCAGCTCCAGGGCCTGCTCCCGGGTGATGCGCCCCGCGTCCAGGTCGGCCTTGTAGTAGGGGTACATGTACTGGTCAAAGCGGCCGCCGGGCAGGGTGGTGCTGGGGGAGAGCATCAGGAATTGGAACCAGAAGCACTGGATGGCCTCCCGGAAGGTGGAGGCGGGCTCCATGGGCACCTTGGCGCAGATGGCGCTGATGGACTCCAGCTCCGCCCGGCGCGCGGGGTCGCTCTCCTTTTCCGCCATCTCTGCGGCCAGCTTGGAGTACCGCCCGGCCAAGGTATTCATGGCCTCAAAGGCCATGATCATGGCCTGGTAGGTGCGGAACTTGTCGATGCTCTCCCCGTCGGTAAAGCGCAGCTCTCTCTGGCAGGCGCGGGCCTGTTCAATAAGGGCGTTGGTGCCGTTGTGGAGGATTTTGGTGTAGTCCACCAGCAGCAGCACCAGGCTGGGCCCCAGGCCCAGGCCACTCTGGGCGTAGCCGCCGCCCACGCCGCCGCCCTCGGACTTCTCCTTCCAGGGGGGCAGGACCAGGCCGGCCTTGAGCAGCTTCAGAATGCGCTCGTTCTCCGGCTCGTAGAAGAGGTCGCCCTGCATGCCGATCTGAGTGGCGGGGTCATGGTACTTATTCAGCTCCTGGAGGTCGCGCTGGTCCTCCTCGCTCATGAGATAGCCGTCCTCCACCAGACTGTCGATCTCGTCCTGGGTCCAGATGCCGTAGTTGGGGTCGATCTCCAGCCCCATGGGCTTGGAGGCGCCCAGTCCCACGATCAGCTCGTCGTCGGCGATGGCGATGGGCATGCGTTCGGCGTAAGCACGGAGCATTTTGCCCCGCTGGATCACGGCGGGGTCGTGCTTGGAGTGCTCCAGCACGTCGGCGGTGATGCGGTACTTTTCAATGCAGATGGGATAGTGGTCTACAACCACCCGCTTTTTGATGCGTTCAATCCGTTCATACATAAGCGATATCTCCTTTTGCCATTCTATCCACAGGGCTGTGCCCCGTTACTTTTTCGAGTAGCGCTCGAAGAACTCAAAGGTCTCCTCCAGTACCACCGGCCACTCGCCGCCGTGGGGGGCTCCGCCCACTGTGATAAACTGGACGATGTTGGCCTTTTGGCTCTTGGCGATGTCATAGGCGTTGCGCATCAGGTCAAAGCCGTTGCGGTCCTCGGTGCCACCCACGTACAAGGTGGGGATTTTGACGGTACTCCAGTCGAAATACGCAGGCTCCACAAAGGCGCCGGAGGGGCTGGCCGCAGCGAAGCGGTCACCATAGGCGGCAGCCTGATACCAGGTGCCGCAGCCGCCCATGGAGATGCCCATGATGTACACCTTTTTCTCGTCGATGCTCCACTTGCTCTCCACAAAATCCATGGCCTTCTGGACGTTCTCACCGGACAGCTTGATGTCGGCCAATTTGGCCTCAGAGTGACCGGCGGGATTTTGTGGGTCGGTCTGATCGGTAATGGGGAGCTGGCCCGCGGGCTGAACCCACATGCCGAAGTTGCACTGGGCGCCGTAGGTGTTGGGCCACATGACGATATAGCCCCGCTTTTCGGCTTCCCGCATCATCAGAACGCCATCGTCACTGTCAGGGATACGCATGGCGTTGCCGCTGGCGCCGTGGAGCTGAACGATCATCTTATTCGGCTTCTTGGCGTCGTAGGTGGAGGGAATGTACACCACCACGGGTTCCAGGCTTTGCGTGTCCTCATTCCAATAGGCCCAGTAGCTTTTGCCCACATCCTTGCCCCGGAAGAACATCTTCAGATTGTACACATCGTCTCGGGTCACGGTAAAATCAGCGCTGTTGCCCAGACCGTAATAGCCGTTCAGCTCACTCCTGGTTTTGCCGAAGCCCTTAATCATCAGGTCCATAAGAGGGACATACACATCGTCGCCATCCTGGAAAGGGGCGGCGATCAAAGTGCCCTTGCCAGTGTAGAAGGTGGCCTCGGTGCTGCCCACCTCGATCTGGGCGGAAACCCCGGCGTGGGTGATGGTGATGCTGCCGTCCTTGTTCTCCACCTTAAAGTCAGGGGAGTACAGCGCGGTCAAATCGTCCAGCAGGATAAAGGACACGCCGTCCTTCGTCTGGAGCGGGGTCTTCAGCATGTAGGTGCAGTAGTCCACCAAAATGCGGTCCGCATCCGGCTTAATGAACAGGCCCTTGGGCTGCCAGGCCAGATTGCTGCTGCCGTTGATGGTCTTGGTATTCATAGTGGGGACCGCCTCAGCCTCTTGGGCGGGCGCCGGGCTGGCCCAGGCGGTACAGAAGGACAGGGCAAAGGTGAGGGACATACACAGGGCAAGGGCCGCGCTGGATATGATGGTCTTTCTGCGCTTCATTGATGTCTGCCTCCTTCTAAAAATGTAACGGTTGTGCAGGGGCCATGGCGCCGCGGCTCAGTCGCGGATGAGGTACACCTCGCCGCCGTCCACGGTATACTGGGTATCCAGCTTTTGATCCGCGGTGATTCGGCGCATATAGTCCACGATTTCCCCAAAGCGGGGATCCTCCGGGTTCAACGTATGGGGGACGGCGCCCTCATCCAGCTGCACCGGGACGAAAGAGACCCGCTTGATCCGCTTTTCGTCAATGACACATTTGACATACAGGGTTTTGTACGAGTCCACCGGCATCTGCCGCCTGCTTTTTTTCATATCGGGGTTCAGCGCGGCAATATCCTGGTGGGATTTGGACTGGGTCAGCTCGCCCTTGCCCTCGAAAAACCGGCCGGGCTCCTCCAGGGCGAAGTTGGCCATGGAGTAGACGATGGCCCTGCCCTTGTAGACCTCCATAGGCTTGAGAATATGGGTGTGGTGGCCCAGGATCAGGTCGGCCCCGGCGTCGATGGCGAAGTGGGCGGCGTACCGCTGATACTGGGCCAGCACGGCGGGGACGAAGTGAATGCCCCAGTGGAACGAGACAATGAGCACGTCCACCTGGGGGCGCAGCCGGGCGATGTCGTCCAGCATGGCGTCCAGGTCGTCGGGGTGGGGCCAGGAGAACAGCCGCACCGGGGTCTCCGGCTGGTCGTGTTCCCGGGGGACGGCGGCGGTGATGCCACGCAGGGGGGCGCAGCCGGGCCGTTCCTCATTGGCCCAGTAATCCTGGGGCAGAATACTGTTGTAGCCCAGAAAGCCGATTTTTGTGCCGTCCAGATCCACAACGGCGGGACGGCGGGCGGCGAAAATATCCGCTCCGGCTCCGATGGTCCGGATTCCCTGGGCCTGGAGCAGCTCCAGCGTCTCGAAGAAGGCGGGGCGGCCCCAGTCCATGCAGTGGTTGGTGGCAAAGGAGATCACGTCGTAGCCCGCCCGGCGGATGGCGGCGGCGCTCTCCGGACGGCAGCGCATGGGCAGACGGCACTGGGCGGCCGGGGTTCCGGTGTGGGCGATGCAGGGTTCCAGCTGGCCGAACAGCAGATCCGCCTCCTGGAGAGACGCCCGGACGCCGTTAAACATCTCGTCCGGGTTCTCCCGGTTGGGACCGATGTCGCCGGTGGCGATCAAAAGCTTTTCACCCATAGAGAATTCTCCTTTCTCGCGAAGGCCTGGCCTCACGCGGACGGGCCGTCCGGCGTTTTGCGGGCGGCCCGCCGCTCAGCGGCTGAATCAGATGGAGAAAATGCCGGTCACGGCCATGAGAGCCGCCACGGCCGCGCCCACGATGGCCAGCACGATGGTCTTGATGAACAGGCCGTCGGCCACCTTCTGGTCGGGCACGTTGGCGATCATAATGGCGCCGCCGGTGGAGAAGGGGGAGATGGCGGTGGCGGAGGCGCCCACGGCGATGGCCACCAGCAGGGGGATGGGGCTGATGCCGGCGCTGACGGCATAGGGCACGGCGATGGCGCCCAGCATGGGGAACACGGCGTTGATGGCGCCGGAGAACAGGCTGAGGAACGCGCCGATCAGAGCCAGGATGGCGCCGATGACGGAGGGGGAGAAAGAGCTGGCGGCCAGCTGGTCGCCGATGTACTGGGTGACACCGGCGGCGGAGGCCACGCCCATCAGGGTGCACACGCCGCCCACCATCATGATGGTGTTCCAGGGCACGCCCTTGACGATGGCGTCCCGCTCACTGCCCAGCTTCAGGATGGTGCACAGCAGGGTGCCGATGATGGCCAGCATCTGGATGTCCAGAGCGGAGGCCAGCAGGTTGAGGGTGGCGTTGCCCTTGATGAAGAGCTTGAGCAGGTTGGGGGCGATGACCAGGACGGCCACCACGATGATGATCCACAGGTTGGTCTTTTGCTCTTTGGTGAAGGGCTCGGGCTTCTTCACGTCCACCTTGCCGATCTTGAACGCCTTGGTGACAAAGAAGAAGATCAGGAAGATGATGAGGGTGAAGAGAATCCAGTGCAGGCAGGTCTTATAGGCGGTAAGCTCGCCCTGGCCGGCCAGCGCGGTCTCCGCCAGCATCTCGTCGGTGCGTGTCTTGACCACCGAGCCCTGGACCGCCCAGGGGAAGAAGGTGCCGATGGAGCCGCCGAAGCAGACGATGACGGCGCACAGCCAGGGGCTCAGGCCTGCGGGGATGGCGATGGTGAAGGTGAGCACAGCCAGGATCGTGTTGCAGGCCGGGGGAGGCGCGCCCAGGGCGCCGATGACGGTGCCGATGAGCAGCAGGGCGAAGGGGATGACCTTGGCGTTGTTGCGGAACCGGTAGATGATGTTGTCCGCCACCTTGGGGAGCGTGCCGTTGAAGATGGCAAAGGAGAAGAACATGGTGATGGTCATCAGCTGGAACACCACGCTGGTGGGCCACTGGGCCACTACCTCTTTGACCTTCATCCCCTGGATGAACACGCCGATGATGTACGCGAAGATCAGTGCCGGTATGCCGATGTTGACTTTGCAGAAGTAGCTCAGGGCGATGGAGACGGCCACAGCCGCCAGAACAACCCACAGCAGAACTTGGACTTCCATTCAAAAACTCCTCTCTCTGAATCACGTGATGGCCTTTGGTCCGACAAGGGCCAGCCGCCGCCCGCGCCCCCGGCGCCCCGTCCCCCACGGTGCGCACAGGCGGCGGACAGCCGCTGATCTTGGCTTGAAAATAGCATATTTGTCCTCGGTTCGCAAGGAAAAAAGTGAAAGTCGTCATTTTCTGTTTACGCGGCACAAAAAAAGTGAAGCTCGATGTGCAGGGTGAACATTTTTACGAAAAAGGCGGGAATTTTTGATTGCAATATGTGCAAAAGAGCAAAAAGTAATGTATAATGCTTATGGGAGCGCACCGAGAACACGCTGTCTCCCGCGCATTTGGAAGAATGGAGGAGTGTACCGTGCTGAGTCTGCGCTATCTGCTTGGACGGTTGAGGTCGGTCACTGTCCACACCGCAATCCCTCCGGACAGGGATCATTGCCCGGACAGCTTGGAACTGCTGGATACACAAACTGAGCTGCTGCCGGACCGGATCTATCTGGGGGAAGCGACGTGGCTGGAGCGGCTGAGCGGAATCCAGGCCGCTCCCGGCTGCCTTGTGCTGCTGGCCGGGGCGGAGAAGGGAATGCGCCCCGCCGCGCCGGAGGGCTGCGCCCTGGCGCTGCTGTCCTGTCCGCTGCCCCGGCTGTACAACCTGACGGCCCGGAACATCCGCCGGGCGGAGCTGTGGAAGAAGAACTGCCAGGACCTGCTGGACCAGGACGCGGGAATCCACGAGGCGCTGCGCATGGCCGCCCGGTCCGGGGCGTGCGGCGCGGCGCTGCTGAACTGGCAGGGGCGGGTCATGGACTCCGCCGGGCTGGAGGAGTCCTCCTATTTGGCCGGGCAGCTCTCCGAAGCCGGCGTTCTGCCACAGGATGTTATGAAAAAGCTGTTCCCGCCCGGCGCGCCTCAGGAGAGCTGGGGCACGCTCACGGTGAAGGAGACGGGGACCGCCGTCTTCGCCTGCCGGAGTGCCTGGGAGGGCGAGGTGCTGGGCATTTTGCTGCTGGAGGGCGGCGAGGGGGCGGATACGGATCTGCAGAGCCTGTGCGCCTGCGTGATGCAGTGCCTGCGCCGGCAGCTGCTCTCCCGGGATACGAGCCGCATGGACCCGGAGATCAGAACCTTCCAGCGGTTTTGGGAGGATGTGATGGAGCGGCGGCTGATCAACCGCATGGAGATTCGCTCCGCCCTGTCCACACTGCCCCGCCCGGTGCAGAACTTTCTGCGGGTGGTGGTCATCTCTTTCAAAAACGACAACATCCGGGTGCCGTACAACTATCTGCTCAGCCGCCTGCGGGGCTTTTTCCCCAGCACCAATATGGCGGTCTATCAAAAGGACATTATCCTGCTGTACAGCCATAAGGAGCGGGATTTCCGGCCCTCTCTGGGCGGACCGGAGCAGACGGAGAAGCTCACGGCCCTTTTAAAGCGGTACGACGGCTTTATGATGATCGGCAACGGCACCCGGCACGCCGAGGCCATCGCGTCCATGTATCTGCTGAGCAAGCGTACCAACGAACTGGCCTGCCTGCTGTGCCAGGACAAAGCGGAGCGGATCTTTTTTACGGAGGACTATATCATATACAGCCTCATCGACCTGTGCGTCCAGCGGTACCTGGAGGCGGAGCAGAATGAGGATATCCTCTATCTGGCCCACCCGGCGGTGACGGCGCTGACCCGATACGACCGGGCGCACAACGCCAACCTGCGGGACGTGCTGTTCTATTTTCTGCTCAACGACGGGAATGTGAACAAGACGGCCACAGACCTGTATATGCACCGAAATACCGTTAACAACAAGGTGAACCTAATCAAGAAGCTGACCTGCATGGAGATGGACGACCCCCGGCTGCGCCAGCGTTTGCTGATCTCCTGCCAGATCATGCGGTATTATGAGAACGTGATGCAGAAGGAGCTGCAGTGACGGCCCGTGCGGGACGCAAATCAACACTGAAATGGAGCGAGAAAAATGAAATTTGAAATCGACTACAGTGCCCATGCCCCGGTGTTCAACATCCAGACCTACTGCATCCACGACGGCCCCGGCATCCGGGACACGGTGTTTGTGAAGGGCTGCCCGCTGCGGTGCCTGTGGTGCGCCAACCCGGAGTCCAACGCGGCTTATCCGGAGCTGATGACCTATTCCTCCAAGTGTACCGGCTGCGGCAGATGCGTCCCGCTGTGTCCCAAGGGGGCCATCTCCATCGGCCCTTATGAGGGAAAATACGTGGCCGTCACCGACCGGGACAAGTGCGTCAACTGCGGCGCCTGCGTGGGCGCGTGCCCGGCCTCGGCCCGTGAGATCGCGGGGACGGAAAAGACCGTCCGAGAGGTCATCGACCAGGTCAAGGGGGATAAACTGTTTTTCGACGGCTCGGGGGGCGGCATGACCATCTCGGGGGGAGAGGCGCTGTCCCACCCCGAATTCAGCGCCAACCTGTTCGCCGCCGCCCACGCCGAGGGAATCCACACCGCCATTGAAAGCAGCGCCTTTGCCAAGCGGGAGGTGGTGGACCGGGTATTTCCCCACGTGGATATCGCGCTGCTGGACGTGAAGCACATGGACTCCAAGGCCCACGAGAGGCTGGTGGGAGTGCCCAACGAGTACATTCTGGAAAATATCCGCCACATCCACAGGGAGCTGGGCGTACCCGTAATTCTGCGCATGCCCACCATCCCGGGGATGAACGACAGCATTGAGAACCTCCACGCCGTGGGCCGGTTCGCCGCGTCCCTGGGCGGGGACGTCAGCGTGAACCTGCTGCCCTACCATCGGCTGGGGGAGAGCAAAAACGAGAGCCTGGGGCGTCCCCGGAGTTTGAACCTGGAGCCGCCCAGCGACGCGGATATGGAGGCATTCAAGGAGATCGTGGCCGGCCACGGCGTGCCGGTCAAGATCGGCGGCTGAGGGCGGGGGATCGGAGGCTTCCAGGGCGCGAAAAAGATTGTATTTTTGCGCAAACTATCGTATGATAGGAATAGAGACACGAGGGAGACGCAGCCGCTCCCCCGGCGGGACGATCATACATACAAAGGAGGCCATCCCATGGAAGAGAGTAAAATGTTTCAGGTCACCGTGGACGGCGCGGAGTACGCCTATGCCCAGGGGACGCCCTACCGCGCCATTTCGGCGGACTTTCAGAGCCGGTTCCCCTGCGACATCCTGCTGGTGAACCGGGACGGGAAGCTGTGCGAGCTGCACAAGGTGCTGGACCGGGACTGTTCGCTGAAAATGGTCACTGCCCGGGACGTGCCCGGCATCCAGACCTATGAACGCAGCGCGGTATTCCTGATGCTGAAGGCCTTTTACGACGTGGCGGGCAGGGAAAATGTGGAGCGCATCTCGGTGGAGTACTCCCTCAGCCGCGCCCTCTTTATCCGCGCCCAGGGCGGTTTTACCCTGAATCAGCCCCTGCTGGACCGGGTGGAGGCGCGGATGCGGGAGCTGTCCGCCCAGGCGCTGCCCATTGAAAAGAAGTCCATCAACACCGACGACGCCATGGAGCTGTTCCGCAAAGAAGGGCTGGTCCACAAGGCCGAGCTGCTCAGCTTCCGGGTGAACTCCCACGTCAACGTCTACTCGCTGGACGGCTTTGTGGACTACTTCTACGGTTACATGGTGCCGGACACCGGCTATATCCGCTGCTTCGGCCTGGAGCTGTTTGAGGACGGCTTTGTGCTGCGCCTGCCCACCCTGAAGAATCCCGACGAGCTGGGTCAGTTCAAGCCCTCCATGAAGGTCTACCGGGCGCTGTACGATTCCACGCTGCGGGCCGAATCGCTGAACGTCTCCAACGTGGCGGCGCTGAACACCATTGTCTCCCAGGGCGGCACCGTGCCGCTGATCCTGACCTACGAGGCCATGATGGAGAAGAAGATCGGCGACATCGCCGCCGAGATCGCCGCCCGGAAGGAGGTCCGCTTCGTCATGATCGCGGGGCCCTCCTCCTCGGGCAAAACCACCTTCTCCCACCGCCTGTCCACCCAGCTGCGCGCCTGCGGCCTGCGCCCCCACGCCATCGCCACCGACAACTATTTCGTGAACCGGGACAGGACCCCCCGGGACGAGAACGGCAACTACGACTTCGAGGGCCTGGGCGCCATGGACGTGGAACAGTTCAATACGGACATGATGCGTCTGCTGAACGGCGAGACGGTGGAGATGCCCAGCTACAACTTCAAAAAGGGCGCACGGGAGTATAACGGCAATTTCCTCACCCTGGGCGCGGAGGACGTGCTTGTCATCGAGGGCATCCACTGCCTCAACGACCAGTTCACCCACGCCTTGCCCAAGGAGAGCAAGTACAAGATCTACATCAGCTGCCTGACCACGCTGAACATCGACGACCACAACCGCATCCCCACCACCGACGCCCGCCTGCTGCGCCGCATCGAGCGGGACGCCCGCACCCGGGGCTACAGCGCCCAGGCCACCATCAAGATGTGGCCCAACGTCCGCCGTGGGGAGGAGAACAACATCTTTCCCTTCCAGGACAGCGCGGACATGATCTTCAACTCGGCCCTGATCTATGAGACGGCGCTGCTGAAGCCCTATGTCCAGCCGCTGCTGTTCGGCGTGCCCCGGGACAGCGAGGAGTACATTGAGGCCAAGCGGCTGCTGAAGTTCCTGAATTACTTCCTGCCCATCCCCGCGGACAACATCCCCAAGACCTCCCTTATGCGGGAATTCATCGGCGGGGGCTGTTACCTCGCCTGAACGAAAACGCCCTGCCCGGTCCGGACAAATTCGCCGGACCGGGCAGGGCCGTTTTGTGCCAAGGGGACGAAGATCCGCGCTGGGGGAAAAACGTTGAGACAGCTTACAACCGCTGCTCCGTACGGTCTATAATCTGCCGCTGAAGTTTATCGCTGAGTTCGATGTAATAAGCACTGAAGCCACCCACCCGGACAATCAGGTCCTGATGCTTTGAGGGGTGTTTCATGGCGTCCTCAAACGTGGCTCGATCCTGGATATTCCACTGCACCTGGTATCCATTGTAGCCCTCAAAATACGCCTCCAAAAGCGCCACGAACTTTTCCCTCTCTTCCGGGGTTTTCAACATGCTCTGGGGGATTTTCTGATTGAGCACCGCGGACCGGGTACGGCGGAAATGATCCGTTGCCTTGCCCACAGACGCCATGACGCAGGTGGGGCCCTGGGTGTCGCAGCCCGTACAGGGCGATATCCCGCCGTCGGAAAGAGGAGCTCCCGCCGGCCGGCCGCTGGGCAGCGCGCCCACATCCATGCCCTGTGCCATATGGATGGATCCGCCGGGCCGCCCATCTCGTTTGGGCAGTCCGAACCAATTCCGCTGTCTCAGGCAGAATTGGGTGACCTCTTCATTGACCATCTGATAAATTTCCTCCGGACGGCCCAAATTATTTCCATATTTGGGGGCTTTTTGGGCCAACTCTCGAATTTCCCCGCCCCGCTCACCGGAGAAATTACTTGCGCAGGCGTTCAGCAGCTCATCCATCGTAACCAGCTTTTTCTCATACACCAAAAACTCAATCGCCATGAGCGAATCGGGCACATCGGCATAGACTTTGTTCATGATGTCTCCAATAAACTGGTTATAACGGCATCCTCCCTCATGCACCCCTTTTCCGTTTTTAATACAATCGGCGGTCAACGCAGAGACAAACGGTTGGCTGAACACCTGCATCTCCACGCTCTGGCCGAGGTTAACAGCATTGATGACCACCGAGTAGAGGTGCGCCCATTGTGCGGTATATGCCGCTATCCAGTCCTTCAGGTCCCTAAACCCCCTGGGATCGCCGGTGTGAGGGCCGGTCTGTTTTCCCAGCTTTGGATCAAACCCGTCGTACATGGTCAGCTCCAGCACCTTGGCCCCGTTGAGGAAAATAGGCGTGCCGTACACCGTCCCATAAGGGTAGGGGTGGGTGCAGCCCTGCAGCGTGTAGTCCCGAGCATCCTCCAGCGAGGCGCCGTCCTCCACCAGACCCCTGATGATGTTGACATCGTTGTGAAAAGCCGGCTCCGATCCCATTTGCGTATTGGTCCACACGCCTTTGTGCATAAAAGCGCGGTTGATCTCCGGATGCCAGCGCAGAAACAGCGGGAAGTCCAACCTCATTTTTCCTCCCACATGGAGGATCATATAGGTCTGCTCATTGCAGGCATCGCCGCCATCCCGTTTTACGCCGCCCAAGATCGCGCGGGACTGGACGTAACCTGCGCCCATGGTTTTCACATATCCGGGCGGGAGCCGGTCGGTCGCAGCTATTTTGATCCAAAAAGCCGCCAGCAGCTCCATGGCTTTGGCCCGGGTCAGTGTTCCGGCCGCCAATTCCTTTTGATAAATTGGATTCAGGTTCTGATCCATCCGGCACAGGGAGGCGCCGGCACCGTTCCCATCCTCAAGATAAAGGCCCAGGTGGATAAAGCGAATGCATTGGAGGGCTTCCCAATAGGTTTCCGCGGGAAACTCGGGGACCCTTTCACACACTTTGGCGATTTGCAAAAGCTCCCGCCTCCGTTCGGAGCCGGCCTCCTCCCGGGCCATTTCCTCCGCCAGCGCGCCGTAGCGGCGTCCAAGGCGAATAAACGCAAGGCAGGAAATGCGCATGGCCTTGAGGAAGGTCAGCCTTTGCCCGCTGTCCGCGTCATGGAAGCTGAGCGCGGCAATTTGCGCGTCGATCTCCTCCACGATTCCCCGTATTCCCTTTTCCAGCACCTTACCATAGTCTGCCTGGGCCGCATAATTGGTAAAGCTGGCATAGGAGCGGGCACAGCAATAAATGGCGTCGTCATATGTCTCGCCGTACCGTTCATGGATTGCCTCCAGCATCTGTTCGCCGGGGCTTCGCCCGCCCCAATACCGGGCGTCCGCCCCAATCTGCTCCAGGTCGCCTTCCGTCAGCTCACCGGTGCTTTGTTCCGCGCGCATACGGCGGTCTCCCGCCATCAGCTCAAAGCCAGGCTTAGGGTTATAATCCAGCTGCAGGCCCACTCCCCGCAGGTAGGGAGTTTGGGACCCTACAATCAGTTCCTCCTCAAAAATTTTCAAAGGCATCTCATCGCAAAGCTTTTCAAACAAGCGCGCCCGGCGGATGTGCAGCGGCAGGCCCTCGGTCTCTTTCCAGCTTGCGGTGGCAATCCTGCTCCGATGGGCGCAGATGTGGATCGGCTCGTTTAGAGACCGTTCCCGCAGCCGCTGGATGCGCCCAACACACGGGTCAATACTATCGATCTCCGGCGCGTAAGGCAGCGGCGTGTATTTCGACGGCAAATCAATTCCTCCTTTCCGGTGGGCCGGACGCTAAAGCGTCCGGCCCCGTCATCCTGTGTGGCCGCCGCTCTCTCACAAACAGTCGGGCAGGAAACTGATGATAGGAGTCAGCAGCAGCGCACAGATGACAGCGATGATTACAAGGCTCATAATAAACACTTTCGGCACCAGCTCCTGGCGGGTTTTCTCGTCGGGACAGCCGGACAGACAGCAGGCGCCGCCGGTGGAAAACGGCGAGATGCCGGGAGTAAAGGAACCCAGGCACATGGCCGTAAATAATGTCACGGAATTGCAGCCTGCAGCGGCGGCCACCACGGGAACCAGCGGCATAAGAAGCGGATAGATAACCGTGAAATTGGAAAAGAGCGTGATGACGCCCGCCATGATAAAGAAAAGCACGGGGATGATGAACTTGGGAATGTCTCCGGCGAAAACGGCCGCTACCATATCGGTAATGCCGCAGTTGATCAGCACCTTAATCATCACACACATTCCGCCGATATTCAAGATTAAGTCCCAAGGAATTCGCTTCATCACCGCCTTCGCGTCGGCCAGCTTCAGGAAAAAGGCCACCACAAATCCCGCCAAACAGACCATCTGGATGCTCAGCTGTCCCGCCAGATACTTAGACAGGTCGCTGGGCCAGAAGCATTTCCACACGGCGCTGCCAATCACCAGCCCCAGGCAGACAGCGATGAGCACCAGGGTGGGTTTCTGCTTATCATCGTAGGGAGCCGGCTTCTCCATATTCAAATTTGCCGTATCGATTTTCCAGCCCTTAAATACCACATAACCCATCAGGAAAATGAGTGTAAAAATGATAAAGGAATACAGGCTGTAGGCCATGGCGCTGTAGGTAACGGCGTCTTCGGCCACGCCGGCCTGGCCGTAAAAGGCAATCCGGTTGGCGCCCTCAGAGCTCCAGAACATGCCGCCGCCACCGCCACCGCCCAGAAAGACGGCCAGAATCACCAGCAGCGGGTGCATTCCAGTCTGGCCGGCAATGGCAAACCCAATGGCCGACAGGGCAATTTGGGCCGCCATAGCGCCGGCCCCGGCGGCGCCCACAACCCACGCGGTGAGATAGAGGGCGATGGGTATAAACCAGGGAAATTTTCGGGTGGCGTACATGACCTTATTGGCAAATAAGGTCAACGTGCCGTTTTCCCGAGCGACGCCGAAAAACAGGGTGGTGGTGATGGCGATGAACATAACGGAAGTGGGCCAATACCCCACCAGCGTCGTCACGCTCAGCTTTCCCATCCAGCCGCCCACGATCCAGGCCACAAGAAGGCCCAAAATGCCCGCGTTAATGTTAAATTTTGTGCTGATGACCAAGGCCGCAATCAAGCCAACTACCAGCGCGGCAATCATAACAGTATTTGACATATATATGCTCCTCTCCCAAATCAATTTTATGTTTCTATGCAGCAGCGCGGTTCTTTTTCTGCGAAAGCCGCCTGAAATCAGGACCCAGCGGACCGTTTCGGGATGTCGAGCAAAAAATTCCATTGTTCCTGGGTCAATTCGGTGATTCGCAAAACATTCCGGGCCTCAAAGGAGGCCCCTACGTTGTTGCACAGCAGGTCCAGCTTCCCATAGGCGGTCATTCCGAACTGCGCCATGGCCGCCACGTCGTCCTCCCGCGTCACATCGCACGCAAACGCCTCGGCGCAGCCTCCATCCGCACGAATATCCGCGGCAGTCTCTTGGGCGGCCTCCAGCTTCAGGTCCGCCGCGAGTACCCGCGCGCCCTCAGAAGCCAGGCGCAGCGCGATTCCTCGGCCCAGTCCGGCGCCCGCGCCGGTGACGACGGCGCATTTCCCCTCCAGCCGCTTCATCATGTGCTCCCTCCCCTCTCAATGGAGATGACCGCCGTTGAAGTCAAACAGATGCGGCGCCTCGGCGCCGGCGGTATAGAACTCCTGCGTCAGCGCCCGAACCTCATCCGGCCTGGTCAGGGCAAACTCCATGGCGCCGATGGCCTCATCCAGCTGCCAAAGCTTGGTCGCCCCAAATAGGACGTTTTCAATATTGGGGTTGGTGGCAGGGAAAGCCATGGCCAGCTGAGCCGGAGACAGGCCTACAGATTGGGCCACCTCAATGAGCCGCGGCACCTTTCTCACGATCTCACGGCGGATGCCGCCGGAGTCCCGGGCCATATTGCGCTCCTCCGCAGGGAACCAGATGCCCTGAGCCCTCTCCTCCGGCTCAAAGCGGCGGCGGGTCACATGGCCGCCCAGAATTCCTCCCTCCAGCGTAAAGGCCGCCTGGAGCTTCATTCCAGTGTCCCGGAACAGGGCCTGATACGCCTTGGACTCCACCACATCCCTGCGGCAGATGTTGTACTGGAACTGCACGAAGCGCGGCAGGTGCATGTTCTGTGACTGCAGCAGGTCGTAGGCCTGCTTGAGCAAAGGCGCGTCCCACAGCGAGAAATCCAGTTCCTTGGTCAAACCCTGCTCCACCAACTCGTTCATGGCCTCTACCGCTTCCTGCATGGTCTCCTGGGGATTGGGGCGGGAGAAGAGGATGTAATCGGCGTATTCCATGCCCAGCAGATCCAGCATCCGTTTGACCACTAATTCCCGGCTCTCGGTGGAATTGGTGAACACCTTCAGCCCCAGACGATAGCTCTCCCGCCTCAGGCCCAGAATATCCGCCACCTCTTTAAAGCGCCGCGTATTCAGCAGGTCATGATCCCAATAGTCGCCAATGTCAAAATGGTTGATTCCCCGTTCCATAGCGCCCTGAATGAATTTCACGTTCTCATCCAGAGACATTCGGCTGTAAATATGCCAGGAGCCCAGGCAGAGCAAATCGACTGCTTTTTGCTTCAGGTCTTTTCCCATCTCACTCATCTCAGTTCCTCCTTCTTTTGGACAGATTTCCTTTTTAAAACGAAGAAGAACAAGTTCTGTTCCCATGGGCATCATATCATTTGAGGCGTTTTTTCCACAATGGATGCCCACACAAATCTATCCAGCCCCTCCGGCTTTCCGCATAAATCGGGGCCTGTTTCTTTCGTCCCAAAATCAAAAACATGCCAATGCCGTTCAAATTTGTTCACGTGCACAGTGGAAGTCGATATTTTTGTCGATACCCACAAAAAATAATTGTCGCGCCAGCCCGAAAATAGTGTATAATAACATTGGTACAGCAAATGCTTTGAAGCGGAGGGCTTGTGCATGATATATTTTGACTCGCTTTGCTGTGGCATGGACACTGTCATACTTTCCCGCTCTCTTTCCACAAAGGGAGTCGAACGGCTTTCCGGTCTAATGCTTCCGGAGGCGGGCAGACCCATCCGTTCCGACATCATCTATGTGGGGGACGGGGAGCAAATCGCCGCCCTATTGTGCGATGCGGATCCGGAGAAAATCGTCACTGTATTCTGTTCCGGCCCGCTGCCCAACGGCGTCTCTCTGCCTGCAAAAGCGAATGTGATCAGCTGCAACATGCCGCTGCCAGCGCTCCATAACCGTCTCTCGGAAAACCTGGCCCGCCTGGCGGAGTGGGAAAACGCCCTCTCCGCCGTGCTCCCCGGGAAGGATTATCTATTCCACTTGCTCCAATGTGCCGCTTCATTGACAGACTGTTCTTTTTTCCTCATTGACTCCTGCTTCAATATTGTTGCCTCCGGCCAAGCTACGGACCGAATGCGCGATATCACTCAACCGGACACCCATCAGCGGCTCTCCCCCGCCCAAATCAACAAGCTTTTTGGCCAGTTGCTGGCCAGCGGCGTTCCCACCGGGGCTGCTAACATTTACCAGATCTCTTACCGCATGTGCCCTCTCCGTGACCAGGACCGCACCCTTGGCCACCTTCTTATCGCCGGAGCGGACCCAGACGGCTGGGCGGAGTCTTTCTCCCATCTGCTTTCAAAGCGCCTGACTGCCTGTCTGCGCGCCAGCGACAAATCCCTTGATGTATTGAGGGACGACCCCTTCCGGCTTTTTATTGACCGCATGTATGTCTATTACAGACAGAATCCCCGCCATCTGATGGCGGATATGCTAAAATTGCCCATTGCCACCGGTCCATGGATTCGCTTTCTAATCATCTCTTTTGAGGACAGTGCAGCGCCCTTATCCGAGCTGTTCCCAAAGGTTAACGCCATTTTTTCCTCCAGCAATGTCACCGTTTACGACGGTAAGATTGTTGTGCTCCTCTCTTTCAGTAAATCAGCCCGTGTAGATGAAAAGGAGTGCGGGCTGGAGGCCTTGGAGGAATTGCTGCAGGCCCACAACGGCTTTGCCATCCTCAGCAACGCATGTACACTGGAAAAAGGAATACGCACCGAATATATCCAGTCCCGGGAGGTGCTGGATATGATTCCAAAACTGCGGCTGGAGGCGGACAAGCGCTGCGCCCGCCTGAACCGTTATCTTGGTTATTATACCATCCATCTGTGCGCCTCCCATTTGATGGAGGAGTTCGGTCATGACCGGTTGGTATACTTTGCCTATCCTGAAATTTTGAATCTTACCCGGTACGATATGCAAAACAACACCGATTTGCGGGATTTTCTGTTTTATTATGTGGTGAATGACTGCAACGTCACCCAAACGGCTAAATTTCTCCATATGCACCGCAATACGGTCCTATATAAACTCAACAAGATCAAAGAGCTGGTGGGCATCAGCCTGGATGCCAGCGCTGAGAAAACAGGAATTCTCCACTCCTGTCAGGTGCTGCGCTATATGGAACGAGTCCAGAATCAGCAGGCCAGCCTTTTGGACGACGCGATTGAATACACCCCAAAGCATTAGGTCCGATAGGTGAAAATCATATTCAAAGTACAGGAATGGTAGGGAAATTCTGAAATCAAAGCAATCTTTTCCAGAGAACATTCTGTAAGATTATTCCGCTCCGTATTGAAAGCAGCCTTGTGGACGGCAGCGCAATGGCGGCGGATAGGAGGTTATCTTCGTGCGGCTCTCCGTCCGAGATGGGAAGCTTTTTTATCGCCCCTGCCCTCGGGCGCGGCAGGTCCTCCATACGGTGATTGGGGAAAGCTGGGCGTGGATGGACTGCTTCTCAAAAAATAAAGCTTGACAAATGGAGCAGGCGTACTATAATAAGAGTACAAATGTTTGATTATTGGCGCGGCTTTCCCCCGCGTGCGCCGCACAGGGGGAGGCGGGGCGCCGGTCTGCCTGCCGGGGGGGGAGCACGATGGATGTCATGGAAAAGCTGACGATCTTGGCCGACGCGGCCAAGTATGACGCCGCCTGCACCTCCAGCGGGGTGACCCGGGGCGGCAGGGCGGGAACCATCGGCACCGCCTCCAATTCCGGCTGCTGCCACACCTTCTCCGCCGACGGGCGGTGCGTGTCGCTGCTGAAGGTGCTGTACACCAACTGCTGCTGCTACGACTGCGCCTACTGCGTCAACCGCCGGTCCAACGACGTGCCCCGCACCGCCTTCACCCCTCGGGAGCTGGCGGAGCTGGCCATCCAGTTTTACCGCCGCAACTACATCGAGGGGCTGTTTCTGTCCTCGGCGGTGCTGAAAAGCCCCGACTACACCACCGAGCGGATGATCGAGACCCTGCGCCTACTGCGCACAGAATACGCATTCAACGGCTACATCCACGCCAAAGCCATCCCGGGGGCGGACCCCGGCCTCACCTACGAGCTGGGCCTGCTGGCCGACCGGCTGAGCGTCAACATCGAGCTGCCCTCGGAGTCCTCCCTGCGTCTGCTGGCCCCCGACAAGAGCAGGGCCTCCATTTTCAAGCCCATGGCCCAGATCCGGGACGGGGCGGCCCAGTCCAAGGCGGAGCTGAAGCTGTACCGCCACGCGCCCCGGTTCGCCCCGGCGGGGCAGTCCACCCAGATGATCGTGGGCGCCACGCCGGAGAGCGACCGGCACATTTTGACGCTGACCGAGGGGCTTTACAAAAAGTACCGTCTGAAGCGGGTGTTCTATTCCGCCTATATGCCCGTGTCCGACCACAAAAACCTGCCCGCGCCCGCGCACTTCAAGCCGCCCCTTCTGCGGGAGCACCGGCTGTATCAGGCGGACTGGCTGCTGCGGTTCTACGGTTTTACCGCCCAGGAGATTTTGGACGACAGCCACCCCAATTTTGACGCCGCCCTGGACCCCAAAAGCGACTGGGCCCTGCGCCACCCGGAGTTTTTCCCGGTGGAGGTGAACCGGGCGGACTACGAGGCCATCCTGCGGGTGCCGGGCATCGGCATGCGGGGGGCGGAGCGGATCGTGGCTGCGCGGCGGTACGGCCCCCTCTCCTTCGAGGGGCTGAAGCGGCTGGGCGTGGTCATGAAGCGGGCCCAGTATTTCATCACCTGCGGGGGGCGGATGCTGCCGGGGCTGCGGTGCAGTCCCGACAGCGTGTACCGCCGCCTGACCGGGCTGGAGCAGGGGTTGCTGGGCAGTGGGGAGAGCTGGCAGCAGCTGTCCCTGTTTGAGCAGGGGGCGGGCTGATATGACGGCGTACCGATACGACGGCACCTTCGCCGGGTTTCTGACTTGCGTCTGGGACGCATTGGAGTGCGGAATTGAGCCGGTGGAGTTTCTGCTCCCGGACGGCGGGGCCGCGCTCTGGGAGACGCGGGAGCCGGCCACGGACCGAGGGAAAGCCAAACGGCTTTACACCGCCTTGGCCAAGCGGGTGTCTCCCGCCTTCCAAAAGCTCATCGCCCGCGGCTTTTTGACCTGCCTGCCCCAGAAGGAGCTGGACCTGCTGGTGCTGATCCGCCGGGGGCTGGCGGAGGGGGACCGGGTGCGGCTGGACCTGAGCAACCCGGTGATGGCCCGTGTGAACCTGGCGCTGACCAAAATGTGGACCGAGTGGGACCATTTGAAGGGGTTTGTCCGCTTCTCCGACCTGGACGGCGCGCTGGTGGGGGAGATCGAGCCGAAAAACCGGGTGCTGCCCCTGCTGGCCTCCCATTTCGCCGCCCGTTACTCCGGAGAGCGGCTGGCGCTCTACGACCGGACCCACCACGAGGTGTTCCTCTCCGACCGGGGGCGGTGGAAGCTCCTGCCTGCGGAGGATTTCCGCATGGGACCCGCCGGGGCGCAGGAGCGGGCCTTCCGGGCCATGTGGCGGAACTATTATCAGACCATCGCCATCGAGGGGCGGCTGAATCCCAAGTGCCAGTCCACCCATATGCCCAAGCGGTACCGGCATGTGATGACCGAGTTCCTCACCGACGAGGAGCTGGAGACGGGCCTGCCGGGACGCAGTGCGGCAGGTTCGCTGGGGGATGGGCGCGGCAATAAAAGAACGCCATAGAGGGACGTCCCTCTATGGCGTTTCCTCATGCGGCGCTTACCGCTCCACGTCGGCCGCCCGGAGATAGCGGCGCAGGGGATATTCCCCGTCGTGGGCCTCGCCGGGGAAGGAGGCGGACATGGATCCCGCCCGGGTGACGCGGGTCAGCCCCGCCCGGAGCAAGCGCCCGGTCAGTGCCTCTCGCTGACCTGGAGCGCAGATCAGGCCCGCAGTTTGAAGCCGCCCCTTCTGGCGGCGCAGGACGGGCAGAAGCTCCTGCTGGGGGAGCAGCTTCACCAGCACGTTGCCCTCCATGGGGGACAGCTCCAGCTCCCGGTCTGGCCGGAGAATCACCGCGCAGCCCCGGCCTTGGAACAGAGCTTCGCCCTCCGCGCGCCCATCCACGATGCGCTCCAAAAGGGCGGTGTGGCCGCTGAGAGAGGCCATGGCCCCCCTTCCGGGGCCGGGGCGCTTGGCCGCCGCCCGCTCCAGATGGGACAGGAGCTTTCTGCAGAAGGCGGCACCCGCCTCCCAATCCGAGCTGTCCAAGAAAATCACTTGACAGGAGGAGCACAGCCGCTGGCCCGTCTCCACGATGTGGCAAGCCAGGGCGGACAGCTCCGCCTCCTCGTCCTCATAGCCGGAGACGTAGGCGAAGCTGAGCCGGTGGCCCCACTCGATGAGCTTGCAGCCGGGTCCGGCCAGGGTCCGGGCGGATGCGATGGCTCCGTCGCCGCCCCACACCACCAGCCCGTCGGCCAGCGCCGCTAAGGCTTCCAGGTCCTCCCGCTGCGCGGAGGGCAGGTCAAAGGCGTAAAGGTAGGGGGCCAGCCGGGGCTCCTGCTCCGTCAGCGCCCCGAAGGCCGCCAGGGACAGGCCCTTGTCCCCGTGGGGCAGCTTGACCAGGTTGATGTTGCCCGTCAGCAGCCCCTCCAGCGCGGTGTACACCGGCAGGCCCGGCATATTGCCCGGCGCGATGTGAAACAGCACGCCCAGGGGCAGGGTCCGGGCGGTGGTTTTGGCGAATTCCCTGGAGGCAAACGGCTCCGGCCCCAGCTCGGCGGACAGCTTGGCCTCCAGCGCCTCCCGGCTCAGCAGGGGGAGCAGCTGGTCCAGCGTCACCCCGGCGGGGAGAAATTGGGACAGCAGCGGGGCAAACTCCCCGGACTGCAGCCGTTTCCCCAGCGCGTCCACGGCGGCGATCACCACCTCCGCCTCCAGGGGAGGGGCCATACGGACGGCGTTCAGATGGGCTTCCAAACCGTCCAGAATCGTTTTCCGCGCCGAGTCGGGCAGGAGCTTTCCATTGGCAAAGATCAAAACGCTTCCCCCTTTCCCAAAAGCTCGGACGCCCCGGCGGCGCAGGTCTGGATGCCGCTCATCCCCACCCGGCCCAGAATGGTGAGGTACGGGGTCTTGATACCGCAGCCGCACTTCTCCCCCGGCGTCAGGTACCCCAGGTCGTCGGTCATGACGCTGAGGGTCGGCGTGGCGCACATCAGGGGCGAGATCAGGTTGATGAGTCCCACCTTCCCCATGGGGAGAGGCTCCAGAGTGTCCGGGTCCCGGATGATGATCCGTCCATAGGCGGGTATGTGGAAGTGGTGGCGCTCACAGGTGTTGTAAAACACCGGGTGCTCCACCGCGCCGAACAGCTCGTTGATGTTTTTCTCGGGGATGCCCAGGGTCTTTTCCACCAGGGCGTAAAGGGTGCTCTTGTCCACCTCCTGGTCGGAGTGCTGCTTCCAGCCCCCCGCCAGGATGATGCGGGAGTCCTTGGGAAGCTTCACCCGCAGCCCCAGCTCCTCCATCCGCTTCAGGCCGAACCACAGATAGGAGGGAAACCCGATGACCCGGGTGGGGAAGTGGGAGCGCTCGAACCTTTTCAAAGCCCTGGCCACGCGGTCCAGGTCCGGGACATAGGACCCGTCCACCATGTGCAGGGCGTAAGTGCGGCTCAGGGGCGGGGAGAAGTGGGTCAGGCCGAACATGGTGCGGGTGACCCCGGTGTGGTTGGACTTGTGGGGCTTGTAGCCCAGGATGACGCAGTGAGCGGGCTTTGGTGACACCAGATGGTGCCGGAACCCCAGGTTGATGACCATGGGGGCCTCCGCCAGAATGCAGCCCCAGTCAAACCCGATGCGGCTGTACTTCCCGCTGGTGCCCGAGGAGGTGACCTTCATGGCCATGCGCTGCGGGGACATGGAGAACAGGGTCCTCCGCTTGAAGAAGAGGGTGGGGAGCACGGGGATTTTAGCCAGGTCCGCTATGGTCTTGAGCTGCGCCGGGGAGAAGCCCAAGTGCTTGCAGATCTTGGCGTAGCCGGGGCAGCGGCGGATGTGATAGGCACAGTTGTCCCGGCAGGCTTGCAGAAAGGCCCGGTCGGAGCCAGGCAGGTCGTAGGGCCGGAGCCGCCAGAACAGTCGTTGACGGGACAGCATAGTTTCGCCTCCTTTACATGAATAAATCATAGCACAAAGCGGGCAAAAGGGGAAGAAGAAACCGCTCCGCAGAAGCAGCGCCGCAGATCAGCTCATTTAAATGATACAGAGCCGCTCTGTGAGCGGCTCTGCCTTTTTCTGCTATGGGCGGCCTGCGCCGGGGGACCCCCGGGGCGGAGCGCCGAAACGGGCGCTCTCCTGGTCGAACAGGCGGACCAGCTGGACCCGGTTTTTTACCGAGGTCTTTCGATAAATATTATAAAGGTGTTTGTCCAGGGTGGATTTGCTGATAAACAGACTGACAATGATTTCCTGGTTGCTCATCCCCTGGCAGAGCAGGAGGCAGACCTCAATCTCCCGCTTGGTCAGGCCGTAGGTACTCATCATGTGGAATTGGAACTCGTTGTCCTGAAGGGGGCGCCCCTCCAGGCTGGGGCAGTTGTCGCAGATGGGCGGGCGCTCCAGCAGGGAATAGAGCTTTTGCTCCAGATGGGGGGACAGGGCGCTGAAAATGAACACGTCCCGCTCGTCAAAGTCCGTCTGGTCCTCGGGACGGAACAGGCCGATCTGAGCCAGCTTGCGATCCTGATGGACCAGGATGGAGTGGAGTCCATAATAGATGTTCTGGGGCTTGTATACGTCCTGATAGAGCGAGGTGTCCCGGAAGGTGCTCTCATCCCGGATGTCGGTCTGGCGGAAGGTGCTGCTCCAGGGCGAGGGAGTATACATCAGCCAGTCCGAGCGGTAGCCTCCCTTCATAAAAATATCCTCCTCATAGACCAGTCCGGGAGGGTTCAGGGCGACGGGATGCTGATAGGCCGGAGGCTGGCCCGGGGCCGTCTCGCAGATTTGGAAGACGATCCCCTTGGTGAAGGGGATGATATACTGCACCTGCCTGAGCAGCGTGTTGGCGGCCTCCTCATAAGAGGAAGAGCTGTTGATCCGGTAGACCATTTGAGAAAAAAACGTGAACTCCTGATCGGATAGCGTACACCGCATAACGACCCCCCCTTCCCCGGAAACGATGATACAAAATCAGATCAATTTTGATTCATTTTAACACGAACCGCCGGAAAAAACAATTGAACCGGCCGGCGGTTTTTTGAAGATGGAGTTATTTAAGAATAGACTTCATATTTTATACTCATTTCATGGAGGTTTTGTGGACTTCCCGTTTGGGGAGAGGGGAGTATTTCATCAAAAAGCATAAAATCACACCATTTTTTTCGCGCTGCCTTGTTGATAAAATTACCCTAGACCGGCTGTCGGCGGGAAGATGCGGGAGTCAGTCGATTGATCAGACCCATTTCAGAAGTAAAGAGAGGAGAAAAGCTATGCTGAGTCAGAAAGCGAAGGACCTGTTTGCCAAGCTGGGCATGGAGTATCCGGCGGTTGCGCTGAAATACTGCTACTCCCGGCCGGAGGGAGTGGAGCACGTCGACAAGACGCTTTCGTTCTGCGAGTTTGTGAAGGAGGCCCAGACCTCCGGCAAGAAGTTTTTCATCACCAAGGAGGACGACAACTGCTTCGGCAAGATGGTGCTGGGCATGATCCCCAAGCCGGGCCTGGGCGCCAGCGGCCAGGCGGGCTATGACTTCGGCGTGTTCAAAAGCCAGGCTCCCAACGCCCGGCTGTACAACGTGATGACCACCATCGTCCCCGGCTCCATCAACTTCGTGGTGTTCTGCCCCATCGCCATCTGCGACTTCGACCCCGATCTGGTGGTCTGCGTGGCCGAGACCGAGCAGGCCGAAATCCTGATGCGGGCCACCAGCTACATCTCCGGCGACTTGTGGGAGACCAAGTGCTCCAGCGTGCTCAGCTGCGCCTGGATGTACAGCTACCCCTATGTCAGCGGCAAGGTGAATTCCTGCATCACCGGCATGCACCACGGCATGAAGCGCCGTAAGACCTACCCCGCCGGGCGGCACATCATCGCCATCCCCTATCAGAAGATCAACGAGGTCATCCAGGCGCTGGAGGAGATGCCCTGGGAGCTGATCGCCATGAAGGAGGATCCGGAGAGCAAGGCCGAGCTGAAGGCCCGGATGGACCGCTGGCAGGAGATGTCCCCCGACTTCCTGCTGAAAGAGTGAGGCGTCCGGACGCTTTGTGAACGGACCGGACCTTCCCGCCGGACAGCGGAACCAAACAGAGAGGAGAACTATTTTCATGGAAAAAAACCAGATCGACCCCATGAGCAGGGACTATGATCCCTCCTCCATCGTACCTGACGAGCGCTTTACCCAGACGGCCAAGGAGTTCTGGATCACGATGCTGACATACAGCATCTTCGTCCTGCTGATGATCGTCAACCTCTTTACCCTGGGGGCCGACCCCGGCAGCTACACTTACGTCCTGGGCATGCCGCTGTGGATCTTCCTGGAAATCGTCATCATCATCGGCATGGTGGTGGCCCAGGAGCTCATCGTCACTTTTGTCTATAAGGACATGGACGTGACGCCCCGCGGCTCCCTCAAGAAATAAGGCAAGGAGGCTAGAGAGATATGGAAAACCTGACAAGCGCCGCGAAAACAACCATTATCGTTGTCTTTGCCATCTATACCCTGTTCCAGTTCTTCTACAGCTTTTTCAGCCGCCAGGCCATGAAGAAGGGCGCGGGCAGCGGCGATTTCATGAGCAAGTTCTACACCGGCGGCCGCTCCAGCGGCGTGCTGGTCACCGCCATGATGGTGTCCGCCGGCGTGGCCGGCGCGGGCGTGTTCATGGGCGTGCCCGGCTACACCTACACCTTCGGCGCCATCTGGATGGTGTGCTGCTTCTTCTCCCTGTGCACCAACTTCATGGTGCTGGGCCTCATCGGCAAGCGGGTGGGCATCGTGGCCCGCCGCACCAAGTCCAACACCTTTGTGGAGCTGTTTATGAACCGCTATGAGAGCTCCAGGGTCTTCGGCGCGCTGAGCTGCCTGGTGGTGCTGTTCTTCCTGGGCGCCTTCGCCGTGTCCACCATCACCGGCGGCGGGCGCATCTTCCAGATCCTCACCGGCGCCGACTACCGCATCGGCCTGGCTATTTTCACCCTGCTGGTGGTGGTGGCGGCCCTCACCGGCGGCGTCAAGGGCGTGGCCTCCGCCATCGTGATCCAGGGCATCGTCATGACCATCTCGGTCATCGTGCTCTTCATCATGGGCGTCAACGCCACCCCCGGCTATACCGCCACCATTCAGGAGCTGATGCAGACCAATCCCGACTGGTTCGTGCCCAAGGGCATCGGCACCGCCATTTCCTTCGCCTTCCTGTGGGGCTATACCACCTTCACCATGCCCCACGTCACCATGTCCACCCTGACCTATAAGGACACCAAGACCCTGCACAACGCCATCAAGGTGGGCGCCATCGTGGTAGCGGCCTGGCTGCTGTGCCTCAACGGCCTGTGCTTTACCGTGAAGTATCTCTTCCCCGAGGGCTCCCTGGCCACTCCCGACCTGGGCATCCCCAGCCTGGCGGTCTCCGTCATGCCCCCCTGGGCGGCGGGCCTGGTGCTGGCGGGCGTGTGCGGCGCCGTGCAGTCCTCCGTGGGCGGCATGATCGTCTCCCTGGCGGGCACCCTGGTAGGCGACCTCTACAAGAACATCATCAACCCGAAGATCGAGGAGGACAAGCTGAAGAAGCTGAACACCGCCGGAATCGTCGTCGTCGCCCTGGTGGTGTTCCTCTTCGCCTGCAATCCCCCGGCTCTGCTGGCCTCCCTCATCACCTACGCCACCGGCGGCATGACCGTGGCCTTCTTCCACACCGTGCTGCTGGGCCTGTTCTGGAAGCGTGCCAATAAGGAGGGCGCCATCGCCGGGCTGGTCAGCGGCATCGTGCTCTACCTGGCTCTGGACATGGGTTCCAAGGCGGGCAACGCCCTGGCCACCGCCCTGTGCCTGGGTGTGAACCCCGTGCTGATGGCCACCGCCCTGTCCACCGTCATCATGGTGGTGGTCTGCCTGGTCACGCCCAAGCCGCCCTACGGCCTGGTGTGCACCTGGTTCGGCAAGGACTATCCCGAGATTCCGGAGACTTCCGCCGAATAAGCGGGAGAGGTCCATCCCTGAGAATTCTGCAGAGAAAAAGGCGCCTGCCACATCACAATGGCAGGCGCCTTTTTGCCGCCATTCGTTGGTTTTGCAAGGGCTTTTTGCCGCTCACGGATTGCTTTCCGTCAAATCAACGAAAAAACGTCGGAGGACAGCTCGGATTTTTCCGATATTTTGCGTTTTTTTAGTTGCCCAAAATGCAGGAATGTGATATGATACTTGCATCACTTTAGCACGATGCTGTTCTAGTGCCTTAATGTGATAAAAATGGAAAGGATGAGATTTTGGAATGAAAAAGACCATCTCTATGCTGCTGGCGGCCCTGATGCTCTTCGGGCTGACGGCCTGCGGCAGCAATGACAACCCCGCCGCCTCCAACGGAGGGGCCGCTCCCAGCTCCGAGGGTTCCAACCCCAGCTCTGACGGCGGCAAGTATCTGAACGTCATGCTGAGCACCAACGTCATGTCCCTGGACACCAATCTGGCCACCGACGGCGACTCCTTCGAGGTCATCGCCGACTGCATCGACGGCCTGACCCAGATGGATGCCGACGGCGCGGCCATTCCCGCCATTGCCGAGGACTGGGACATCTCCGAGGACGGCCTGACCTACACCTTCCACCTGCGCGACGCCAAGTGGGCCAACGGCGACCCCGTCACCGCCAACGACTTTGTGTTCGCCTGGCGCCTGGGCGTGGAGACCAACGAGGAGTACGGCTACATGTTCGGTGACGGCGTGGGCAACGTGAAGAACGCCGACGCCATCATGGCCGGCGAGGCCGACGCCGACACCCTGGGCATCACTGCCCAGGACGACAAGACCCTGGTGGTGGAGCTGACCGCCCCCGTGTCCTATTTCCCCTCCCTGATGTACTTCCCCGCCTTTTATCCCATTAACGAGGCCTTCTACACCGGCCTGGCCGCCGGCACTTACGGCACCAGCGCCGACACCTACCTGTCCAACGGCGCCTTCGTGCTGGAGAACTACACCCCTGGCACCGCCAGCCTGTCCCTGAAGAAGAACGACACCTACTGGGACGCCGGCCGCGTGAAGCTGGCCGGTATCAGCTATCAGGTGGTAGGCTCCTCCGACAACGCCCTGACCGCCTTCCGCAGCAACACCCTGGACCTGGTCACCATCAACGGCAGCCAGGTGGCCGCCGCTGAGGAGGACGCCGACCTGTCCAACAAGCTGAAGGTTACCGGCGCCGGTTATATGTGGTACCTCACCTTCAGCCAGACCGACAAGAACGCCCAGGGCGGCATGCTGGCCAACGCCAACCTGCGCCTGGCCATCTCCAACGCCATCGACCGTGAGAGCGTGGTGGACAACTACGTGATGGACGGCTCCCTGGCCACCTACACCGCCGTACCGCCTCAGTTCGCCGCCAGCGCCACCACCGGCGAGGACTTCTCCGCCGACCAGAAGAAGTTTGCCGACTACTGCGGCTACGACGTGGCCAAGGCCCAGGAGTACCTGGAGACCGCCAAGTCCGAGCTGGGCGTTGACAGCTTCGAGTTCACCATGATCTACGGCAACAATGAGGGCGACGAGGTCGCCAACGTGGCCCAGGCCATCAAGAGCCAGGTGGAGGAGAACCTCCCCGGCGTGACCCTGAACCTCCAGCCCATGACCAAGGCCGAGCGTCTGGACAAGATGCAGAACGACAACTACGACGTGGCCCTGACTCGCTGGGGTCCCGACTACGCCGACCCCATGACCTACATGGGCATGTGGGTGACCAACAACGCCAACAACTACGGCTTCTGGTCCAACGCTGAGTACGATCAGATCATCAGCGACTGCACCGTGGGTGCCTACGTCACCGACTATGACGCCCGCTGGGCCGCTCTGTATGAGGGCGAGGAACTGGTGATGAAGGAGGCCGTCATCGCCCCCCTGTACACCAAGTCCAACGCCAACCTCATCGCCGACGGCGTCACCGGCATCGAGTTCCACCCCGTGGCCCTGAACCGCGTTTACAAATCCGCCAGCATCGGCTGACACACAACACAGGCGTTTTGTGGGGAGCGGCCCTTTTTCGAGAGCCGCTCCCCCGCCCTTTTCCCTTCCGCTCAGATAAAACGTAGCCAAAAAACTTCCAAACAAATGAATACTTGTTTTGAGGTTTTTTGGCTATCCACTGGGGGTAATGCTTATGGTAAAATACACATTGAAACGAGTGGGGATGGCCCTGTTCACCCTGCTGCTCATCGTGTTCCTGCTCTTCGTGCTGGTGCGCATCATGCCCGGTAACCCCTTCCCCTCGGAGCGCATGAGCGCGGAGGCCATCGCCGCCAAGCGGGCGGAGATGGGGCTGGACGACCCCATCCTGGTCCAGTTCGGACGGTACATGGCCAATCTCCTCCACGGGGATTTCGGCAACGGCACCTCCCTCTACTACGGCGCGCCCATCAATACGGTGCTGTCCAACGCCATCTCCAACTCCTTCCGCATCGGCGGGCTGGCCATCCTGGTGGGCACGGCGGTGGGACTTCTGCTGGGCATCGTGGCGGCCCTAAACCGGGGGAAGTTCCTGGACGGCTTCTGCACCGTGTTCTCCATCATCGGGGTGTGCGTGCCGTCCTACGTGTTCCTGATTTTCCTGCAATACTTCTTTTCCTTTAAAATTCCCTACTTTCCCTACTTTTTCGACGCCAACCGATTCCTGTTCTCCTCCATACTCCCGTCCCTGTCTTTGAGCCTGTTCACCATGTCCACGGTGGCCCGGTTCACCCGCAACGAGATGGTGGAGGTCATGGACAGCGATTATGTGCGCCTGGCGGAGAGCAAGGGGCTGTACGGCGGCACGCTGGTGCGCAAGCACGTCCTGCGCAACGCCCTGGTGCCCATTGTCACGGTGCTGGCCCCCCTCATCGTGGACCTGCTCACCGGTGCGCTGGTCGTTGAGAAGATTTACGGCATCAACGGTATCGGCAAGCTGATGGTGGACGCCATCACCGGCGAGGGCGTGGACTATAACTACGTGCTGGCCCTGGGCATCCTCTACTCCGCGCTGTATATCGGGATCATGCTGGTGGTAGATTTGCTCTACGGCCTTCTCGATCCCCGCATCCGGGTTTCCGCAAAGGAGGGCTGAGCATGAACAACACGCCATACGTGCCCGTCAAGGAGGATTTCCAGTTCCTCCCTGACCGGGATATCACCACCGACCAGAACTTCGCCTCCCAGGGCTACTGGAAGGGCGTCGCCATCAGCTTTTTCCGCAACAGGCGGGCTGTGGTGGGGCTGGTCATTGTCCTGCTCATCATGTTCTTCGCCGCCTTTGGGCCCATCATGAACGCTTACAATTATGACACCATTGTGTCCGTCACCAGCCAGGAGGGCAAACAGATTGTGGCCCGGGGCATTGGGCCGCAGATTTCCGGCGTCATCCAGGGCAGCGGCAGAAACGCCGAGCTGTTCGCGGACCATACCTTCCTGTTCGGCACCGACGACATGGGCCGGGACCTGTGGACCCGCACCTGGGACGGCGCCCGCGTCTCCCTCATCATCGCCTTTGTCACCATCATCATCGACATGATCATCGGCATGAGCTATGGCCTGATCTCCGGCTTCTTCGGCGGGATGGTCGATAATATCATGCAGCGCATCGTGGAAATCGGCAACTCGGTGCCCCGGCTGGTCATTGTGTCCGTGCTGGCCATCTTCATGCCAAAGGGCATGGTGCTGGTCATCGTGGCCCTGCTCCTCACCGAGTGGATCGGCATGAGCAAGATCAGCCGCGCCGAGATGCTCAAGCTCAAGGAGCATGAGTACGTGCTGGCCAGCCGCACCCTGGGCGCGGGCAGCTTCCACATCATCTTCAAGGAAATTCTGCCCAACACCATCGGGCCCATCATCACCCAGGTGATGTTCTCCATCCCCACCGCCATTTTCACTGAGGCGTTTTTGAGCTTCGTGGGCGTGGGCATCGTGCTGCCCCAGTGCTCCATCGGCTCTCTCATCGAGGCCGGCTTCAACAACATCACCACCCTGCCCTATCAAATTTTGCCGCCCATCATCGTACTGGCGCTGCTGAT